>DATDFB010000139.1:0-15280 GCA_036522835.1 Thermoanaerobaculia bacterium
AGGCCGCGGCGGCGGTGACGACGGCGCGCGACGCCATTCCGCCGGCGCAGGCGGCGCTCGAGACGGCGCGGCGCAGCTACGAGCGGCGCAAGGAGCTCCTGGCGCAGGGCGGCATCTCGAAGAAGGACGTCGAGGCGTCGCAGCTCGACGTCGCGAATGCCGAGGGAGCACTAAAGACAGCGCGCAGCAAAGTCGCGGAAGCGGAACAGCACCTCGCCTCGTTCAGCGCGCAGCTCGCCTACGCCGACGTGCGCGCGCCGTTCGACGGCGTCGTCACCGAGCAATTCCTCAAGCAGGGCGACTTCGCGCAGGCGGGGCAGAAGCTCCTCACCGTCGCCGACACGGCGAGCGTCATCGTCAAGGCGCCGCTCTCCGACGAGGCGGCGGCGTGGGTGCGTCCCGGCGACGCTGTCAGCGTGCAGCCTGACGACGGCGGCCCGGCGCTCGAGCGGCGCGTCGACCTGGTCGGCCGCTCCGCCGACCCGCAGAGCCGCGCCGTCGAGCTGTGGGTTTCGCTGCCGAACCGCGACGGCCGCCTGCGCGCGAACGGCGTATCGCGCATCGTCGTCGCCAGCGCGAACGTGCCGAACGCCGTCGTCGTCCCGACGTCCGCCGTCACGCTCGAGGCCACGAACGCGAACGCCGGCACGGTCATGGTCGTCGATGCGAAGTCGGTCGCGCACGAGGTGCACGTCACGACCGGCGCGCACACGCGCGAGAGGACGCAGATCACGTCCGGGCTGCGCGGCGGCGAGACGGTGGTGATCGAAGGGAACTACGGCCTCCCCGACGGCGTGAAGGTGCAGATCGAGAGCCGCCCCTCATCCGGCGCTGCGCGCCACCTTCTCCCCGCAAGCGGGGCGAAGGACCTGCGGCGGGACGCATGAGTCTCGGCCGTTTCGTCTCGCAGCAGAAGCGCGCCGTGCTGCTCGTCATCGCGCTCCTTTCCGTCGCCGGAATCGTCTCGCTGTGGCGCATCCCGCGCGCGCTCTTTCCGCAGACCGATTTCCCGCGCATCGTCATCGTGGCCGAGAACGGCGTGGCGCCGGCGCAGCAGACGCTCGTGTCGGTGACGAAGCCGATCGAGGAGGCCATGAGCGGCATCCCCGGCATCGCCCGCATCAAGTCGACCACGGCGCGCGGATCGGCCGAGGTCGACCTCTTCTTCGACTGGCACACCGGTATCGCCCCCACGCTGCAGCTCGTGCAGGCGAAGCTCTCGCAGCTCTCCACGGAGCTGCCGCCGGGCGCGCGGATCGCGCGCGCCGACCGGCTCACCTTCGCCGTCTTTCCGATCATCGCCTACAGCATCACCTCGCCGAAGCGCGATCCCGGAACGCTGCGCAACCTCGCCGAGTTTGTGCTGCGGCCGCCGCTGGCGCGCATCGAGGGAGTGGCCAGCGTCAGCGTCGCCGGCGGGCAGTTGCGCGAGTACCACGTCGTCGTCGACCGCGCGCGGCTCGAGGCGCGGGGCGTGTCGCTGCAGCAGGTCGGGGAGGCCATCCGCAACGCCAACGTCGTCGTCTCGCCGGGGCTGATCAACGAGAACCACCAGCTCGAGCTCGCGCTCGTCAGCGGCCAGGCGGCGACGGCGGACGACTTGGCCAACATCGTCGTGGCGAACGTCAACAACGTGCCGCTGCGCGTCGGCGACGTCGCCACCGTCACGCCGGGGCTCGAGCCGAAGCTGACGATCGTGACCGCGGACGGCCGTCCGGCGGTGCTGCTCAACGTGCTGCGGCAGCCGGCGGCGAACATCGTCACGGTTGCGGACGAGGTGAAGCGCGAGCTGGCGCGGCTCAAGGCGCAGTTGCCGCGCGACGTCGACGTGAGGCCGTACTACGACCAGTCGCTGCTCGTGCGCGGCTCGGTCAACTCCGTGCGCGACGCGATTCTGATCGGCCTCGCGCTGTCGGTGCTGATCCTCTACGCGTTCCTGCGCAACTGGGGGACGACGGTCGTGGCCACGTTGGTGATCCCGGTGACGGTGCTGGTGACGTTCGTGGCCATGTGGCTGGTGGGGCTGAGCTTCGACCTGATGACGCTCGGCGGCGTGGCCGCGGCGATCGGGCTCGTGATCGACGACGCCATCGTGGTGGTGGAGACCATCTACACGCACCGCGCCCGCGGCGAGTCGCGGCACGACGCGGTGGCGAAGGCGATCGCGGAGATCGGCGCGCCGATCGTCGGCTCAACGATCACGCCGGTGGTGGTGTTTCTGCCGCTGGCGCTCTTGACCGGCATCACGGGGGTGTTCTTCCGCTCGCTGGCGTTGACGATGAGCGTGGCGCTGCTCACGTCGCTGGCGCTGGCGCTGACGTTCACGCCGGTGCTGGCGGAGGGATTCATTGGCGAGGGCGCAGGGCGCAGGGGGCAGGGCGCAGATGATGCGCCCCGCGCCCTTCGGACTTACGACTGGCTTCTCGATCACGCCCTGCGCCATCGCAAGCTCGTGCTGCTCGTCGTCGCCGTCGTGGCCGCGCTCACTTTTATCGTCTATCGCACCCTCGGCTCGGAGTTCCTGCCGGAGTTCGAGGAGCACGGCTTCATCCTCGACTACGTCGCGCCGCCGGGCGCGTCGCTCGACGAGACCGACCGCATGCTGCGCCACGTCGAGCGGATGCTCAAAGAGACGCCGGAGGTCGAGAGCTACTCGCGGCGGACGGGCTTGCAGTTGGGGCTCGCCGGCATCACCGAGCCGAACACCGGCGACTTCGCCGTGAAGGTGCGCGACTCGGCGCACACGGAGGCGGTGACGAGCGCGCTGCGCAAGAAGATCGAGAGCAGCGAGCCGGCGCTCCGCGTCGAGTTCCTCGGCATTCTCAGCGATCTGATCGGCGACCTGGTGAGCTCGCCGGCGCCGGTCGAGATCCGCCTCTTCAGCGAAGACACGGCTGCGCTGCAGCGCGCGGCGAAGGACGTGGCCGCGTCGATCGCCAAGATCGACGGCGTGGTCGACGTGTTCAACGGTATCGTCGTCAGCGGGCCGGCGGTCACGTTCGTGATGGACCCGCAGCGCGCCGCGCTCTACGGCGCCGGCGCGGCCGACGTGAACGGCGCGATCGCCGCGGCGTTGCAAGGGGAGGCGGTGTCGAACGTGATCGAGCACGGGCGCAACGTGGCCGTGCGGGTGATGCTGGCCGGACCGCCTGCGAACCTCGACGACCTTCGCGCGCTGCCGATCCGCGCCGCGAACGGGTACGTTCGCCTCGATCAGGTGGCGTCGATCGCCTACGACGCGGGGCAGACGGAGATCGAGCGCGACGGCCTCCGCCAATCGCTGGCCGTGACGGCGCGCCTGGAGAACCGCGACCTCGGGTCGGTGATCGCGGACATCCGCGCGCGGCTCGGCCGCGACGTGCGCTTCCCCGCCGGTATGACGGTGGAGTACGGCGGGCTGTATCAGGAGCAGCAGTCGTCGTTCCGCGAGCTGCTGGCCGCGCTGGCGCTGGCGATCGCGCTCGTGTTCCTGGTGCTGGTCGTGGAGTTCCGCTCGTTCGCGCATCCGGCGGCGATCGTCACCGGCGCGGTGCTGGCGATGTCGGGGAGCCTCCTGGCGCTGCTCGTCACGCGCACGACGCTGAACGTCGTGTCGATGATGGGCCTGATCATGATCGTCGGCATCGTGGCCAAGAACGGGATCCTGATGCTCGACGCGGTCGACGATCACCTGCGCGGCGGCGAGGACCTCGAGACGGCGCTGCGCAGCTCCGGCCGCCGCCGCTTCCGCCCCGTGCTCATGACGTCGCTCGCGGCGATGCTGGGCATGCTCCCGCTGGCCCTGGCGCTCGGCTCGGGCGCGGAGCTGCTCCAGCCGCTGGCGATCTGCGTGATCGGAGGACTGCTGGTGGCGCTGATGCTGTCGCTGGTGGTGACGCCGGTGATTTACGCGATGCTGCGGAGGAGTTAGTCGAAGAGCTCCAGCACGACCCGTTCGGGATCATCGACGAAGGCGCGAATCGCGATTGAGTTCCTGCGGAGCGTCCGTTCGACAGCGGCCGTCGTGCAGTTGCCGATACGGAGCCAAATGACCTTCGGCGGCGCGCCACGAAGAATCGCGAGCTCGGCGACATCGCGATCCTTCGTCACGAAGACGAAATCGTGCGCCTTCGCGAAAAGCCAGAGCTGAGGGTCACTCGTGCGTCCGAAGTTCAGCAGACGCGTTTGGGTGCTGTTAGGGAAGATATCCGCCAGACGGGCGACGAGTTTGTGCGAGAGATTGTGATCGAAGAACAGCTTCACGCGTGCGACGTCGCCGTTTTGCGCTCGCGATCGGCCGCGTAGGCGAGGCACGCGAGAATGTCATCGTGAGTCAGATCGGGGAAGTCGGAGATGATCTCCTCCTCGCTCATGCCCGATGCGAGGTACGACAGAACGTCATAAACCGTGATCCGCAGACCGCGGATACAGGGCTGGCCGCCGCGCTTGTCCGATTCTACGGTGATGACGTCTTGATAATTCATCGGACGGCATTTTAGTTCAGCAGACGTCCCGCGCCACGTCCCCTGACGCCGTCTCGGGCGGGACGGCGGCGGGCTCCGCGCGATGCAGCACCGCGGCGGCGTCGCGAATGAGCGTCACGACCTGCTCGACGTCGAACGGTTTCTTCAGATACCCGTGGACGAGCGTGGCGTCGAGCTTCAAGAGGGCCAGGTCGTCGTACGCGGTCATGACGAAGATCAGCGGACGGACCGGAAGGGGGAGCTTGCGAAAGGCGTCGAGAAACGTGAAGCCGTCCATGCGCGGCATCATCAGGTCGACGATGATGACGGAGTAGCTCGTCACGGCCAGCTTCTCCAGCGCGGCGATGCCATCCGTGGCGCCCTCGACGGCGAGCGCTTCGCGGCTCAAGGCAGCGGTCAGCATTCCACGGATGGCGATGTCGTCCTCGATGATGAGAACTCGTGGCAAAGAGGTCACTTGCTCGCTTCCTGCAATTGCAGCGCCTGTCCGCCAATCGGTACCATTCGCGGATGCAATCCATGAATCAGTTCCCCGTCGAGCCGTGGGTTCTCGTGGCGCTCGTCGCGGTGCAGCTCGCCATGATGGCGCTGCTCATCGCGGCGTGGTGGCGCATCTTCGAGAAAGCGGGCGAGCCGGGATGGGCGGCGATCGTTCCGATCTACAACGCCCTGGTCATCCTGAAGATCGCGGGGAAGCCGTTGTGGTGGATCGTCCTGATGCTGATTCCGTTCGTCGGCATCGTCGTCGGGCTCATCGTTCTCTTCGCGCTGGCGAAGCGCTTCGGTAAAGGCGCGGGCTTCGCGCTCGGGATGATCGTCCTCGCGCCGATTTTCTATCCGCTATTGGCGTGGGGCGACGCGCGGTACGACTCCGCCGCGTAGGCGTGCTACGCTGATTCGCACAGTCCGAAAATCGAAGGAGCTCAAGCGTGGACGACAACGCCCCTTACGGCTCGCCTGCCGCGGCGCCGCAGCGTCACGGCTGTCTCACCGCCATCCTCATCGTCTTCGGCATCCTCAGCCTGCTCGCCGCCTGCGTCAATCTGGCCATGCACAACACCATCGCCAGCCGGCTGCCGAACGCGCCGGACTGGGCCGCGAACGCCGTCCTAGGCATGGGCGTCCTCGGCCTCCTCGGCGTCGTCGGCCTGGTGGCGCTCTGGTACTGGAAGCGGTGGGGACTCTTCCTCTACCTCGTCGTCGGCATCGTCGTGTTCGTCGTGAACATGAAACTCGTCGGCATCGTGCCGTCACTGCTCGGCCTGGTCGGCATCGCCCTGGTGACGATCTTCGTGATGCGGCAGTGGCAGGACTTTCACTGACGCGGCGCGCAGTACTCCGCGGGTGACGCCTTGGCGACGATCGTCGCCGTCGCCCCCGCGCGGATGACGTACTCCGACGCGCCGTAGCGGTCTTTGCCGGGCGCCCAGTTGTACGTATATCCGAGGTGCGTCCAGGGGTAGCCGTACGGGATCGCGTGCAGGTTGAACGATGCCGTGGCGATCCACAGCACGTGCGCGGGCATCTTGTCCGCGTTCGGGGGAAAGACGTTGCCGCACGTGGCGTCGGGCGGCTCGGGACAGGGGTACTTCGTCAGCGGATCGGGGTAGGGCGAGGGGCGGAAGATGTCGCCGGCCTTGGCGCGGAGGATGAGGAAGCGCGGCACGTCGGCGTCGGGAGGCAATCCGAGCAGCTCGCGGAGCTGCATGGCCAGGTCGCCGGAGAATTGCCGGCAAATCGTCTGCACCTCGGGGACGATGGTGACCCAGATGCCCTCGCCGGTGGACGAGATCGGCTCGCCGACCTTCCCGTCGCGCCGCCCGAGCGTGGCCACGAGCACGTCGCCGTCGTGGTCGGGGCGGAGCGGGAAGAGCTCGCGCACGTTCACCCGCTCGTAGATCGCGGAGTCGTAGACGGAGCGGAAGTAGGCGTTCCAGAGCGTCTGCTGTTCGGGGGGGAGCCGGGGAGGTGCCTGGCCGAACGCGAGCGTCGACACGAAGAGCAGGAGCAGGCAAAGTCTCGTGCGCATATCAATAAGGACGCTCCGGCACGCTGCCGCGTGATGGCGCTACCCCTCGGCGCGGTGCGCGCGGAGGAACGTCTCGGGCCGGCTGAACACCTTGGCGATGTTCATTCCGTTGCGCACGGCCTTGAACGTCACCTTGCGCGTGGCCAGCGCGGCGCCGAGCTGCACGTACGTCCGCACGCGGCCGCGGGTGCGGTAGCGGAGGTCGAGCACGTGGCGCCAGAGCGCCGAGTATTCGGCGTAGAACTCGTCGAGCGGCAGGGTGGTGGGGAGGACGGTGTGGACGATGTCGTACATCTCCCAGTCGTCCGTGACCACGTTCTGCTTGGCCGTGTCCCAGAGATCCGTGCCGGGCAGCGGCGTGAGGATGGAGAAGCCGCTGTTGTAGGCGCCCATGTGATCGATCCAGTCGCGCAGGCGCTTGAAGTCGTCGCGGGTCCAGGCCGGGTCGACGATGAAGTTCGGCGTGAAGCCGACGCCCATCTCCTTGAGCAGGTTCAGGGCGCGGACGTTGTTGTCGGCGGTGTTCTTCTTGTTGACCGCCTTGAGCCCTTCGTCGGTCACGGATTCGAGGCCGAGGAAGATGGCCAGGTTGCCGCAGTCCTTCCACATCTCGATGAGATGCGGGAACTTGCAGATGATGTCGGTGCGCGTCTGCACGGTGAAGTACTTGCGGATGCCGGCGGCCTTGATCTGCTTGGCCATCTCCTCGCCGCGGCGGACGTTCATCCAGAAGATGTCGTCGGTGACGAAGATGTTGGGCGCCTCGATCTGCTCGAGCTCAGCCACGACGCGCGCGGGCGACTTCTCGCGGAACGTGGAGTCGTGGAACTTCCAGACCGAGCAGAAATTGCACTTGAACGGGCAGCCGCGCGCGGTCTCGAGCAGCGCCAGCGGCTTGCGGAAGTTGATGTAGTAGCGGTCGGCGTAGTGGGCGATGAGGTGCCGCGCCGGCAGCGGGTATTCGTCGAGATTGCGGAAGTTGCCGACGGGCGGCGTGGCGATCCATTCGCCGTTGCGCGGAAAGACGATGCCGCGGACGTCCTTGAAGTCCGTGCCGCGCGCGAGCGCGTCGACGAACGGCGGCATGACCTCTTCGCCGTCGCCGATGGCGATGGCGTCGATGCCGTCGCGTTGGAACCAGTCGGGATCGCGCGAGGCGTCGTGGCCGCCGACGACGACGACGGTGCGCGGATTCTCGCGCTTGATGCGCTGCGCGAGGCGGATGGTGCGCTTGCGCTCGGTGGTGAAGTTGCACTGCAGGCCGACGATGTCCGGGTCGAAGGCGCGGCAGAGGGCCAGGCCGTGCTCCTCGCCCTCGATGCGCATGTCGATGACCTTGCACTCGTGGCCGTCGCGCTCGAGGCACGCCGCGACGCAGATCGGGCCCAAGGGCTCGACGAAGGTCAGCATCTCCAGGCCGAGAATGCCGCCGATCGGGGGTTTGAGGAATGCAACTCTCACGTCGTTTGCGCGCACAGCGTAGCGCGGACGGCGCGAAAAACGAAACGGCGGCGAGGACGATTCCCTAGCCGACGCTCACGGAGTGCTTCGCCGCCACCTTCATGACGGTGTCGAGATCGGCCACGTCGTGCAGGTCCTCGACGAACGCTTTCAGTCCCGACGGGCTCGTCACCACGAGGAACTTCGCGGCGGGCGAGGTGACGCGGTAGGAGTGCACGGTGTCGGGCGGAACGGACATGAAGCAGCCGGGCGTGGCGCGCAGGGTCTTGCCGCCGATGACCACGTCGGCCTCGCCTTCCACGACGAAGTACGACTCCGTCCACGGATGGGAGTGCGGGACCGGTCCGCTGTTCTCCGGTCCGTGCCACTCGAACATCTCGTACGGTACGCCGTCGCCGGTGGCGAGCACGCGCACGCGGTCTCCTAAAACGTTGTAGACGGGGTCTGCGGCCATGAGCTCCTCCTGTTGTCGAAGCTACGGCGGAGCGGCGGCGGCGGATTTAACGCGCCGCGAGCAAGCCGGCGGCGCCGGCGGCGGCGATGACGAGCGGGTCGGGAACGCGCTTGGTCGTCGTGACGACGGCGAGGGCGACGACGGCGATGATCGCGCCGGCGAGGTCGACGATGGCGGTGCGCGCGATCAGCCACGTCGTGCCGGCCAGGACGCCGACGACCGCGGTGCTGACGCCGCGGATGAAGCCGCGCAGCCGCGCGCTGTCGCGGTAGCGCAGCAAGAGAGGCGTGGCCAGGATGACGAAGAGCACGGGCGGGAGGAACATGCCGAGCGTTGCCGCGGCGGCGCCGGTGAAGCCGCTTAGGAGGTAACCGACGAAGGTGGCCGTGATCACGACCGGGCCGGGGGAGATCATGCCGATGCCGACGGCGTCGAGGAACTCGGCGTTGCCGAGCCAGTGGTATTGGTCGACGACCTGGGTCTTGAGGAACGGCACGATCACCAGGCCGCTGCCGAAGACGAGGAGGCCGGTCTTGAAGAAGAAGAGGAAGAGGTCGACGCTGATCGAGAGCGCCGGCGCGCGCAGCTTGCCGAAGACGACGATGCCGAGGAGGCCGGCGGCGATGAACATCCAGGCCAGCTCGCGCTGCAGCGCGACGGTGATGGCGCAGGCGGCGAGGAAGAACGACCAGGCGCGGAGGTCGGTGCCGATGGTTTTCTTGCCGAGGTTCCAGGAGGCTTTGACGATGAGGGCCACGACGGCGGGGGCGATGCCGTGGAAGAGCGCGCGGAGCCACCACGCCGAGGCGAAGTGGCGGTAGAGCATGGCCACGAGGACGACGATGAGGAACGGCGGCAGCGCGAACGCCACGGCGACGGCGAGCGCGCCGGGGATGCCGCGGAGGACGTAGCCGCAGTAGACGCCGAGCTGGTAGGCGAGCGGACCGGGGCACGCCGCGGAGAGCGCCAGGCCGTCCTCGTACTGCCGCTCGGTGAGCCAGGCGCGCTCTTCGACGAGGTCGCGGCGGATGTAGTTCGCCAGCGCGACGGGGCCGCCGAAGCCGAGGGTGCCGAGTTTTAGGAAGTAGGCGATGAGTTGAAGCATGGTTCTTGGTTCTTAGGTTCTTAGGTTCTTAGGTTCTTAGGTTCTTGGTTACAGAGTGAAAACCTAAGAACCTAAGAACCTAAGAACCTAAGAACATAAGAACTGTGTCACGCATGATACAGTTGTTTCAATGTCCTCGTGGCTCGTCCTCATCCACCAGCTTCCGCCCGAGCCGAGCTACCTGCGCGTGAAAGTCGCGCGGCGGCTTCAGCGCATCGGTGCGGTGCAGATCAAGAACACCGTCTACGTGTTGCCTTCCACCGAGCAGTGCAAAGAGGATTTGCAGTGGGCCATCGGCGAGATCCGGGAGGGTGGGGGGGAGGCGAATCTCTTCGAGTCGAAGTTTCTCGACGGGATCAGCGATGCCGACGTGGAGCGGCGCTTCAACGAGGAGCGCAATGCGGAGTACGACGCGCTGATTGCCGACGCGAAAGCCGGCGCCGAGGCGGCGCGACTGCGAAAGCGGTTGGCCGCGATCCAGGCCATCGACTTTTTTTCCGCGTCACGCGGGCCGGCCGCGGCGGCGCTGCTGGAGAAAGAGACCGAGGCGACGGCCGCCGATCTGCGCGCCGAGGATTACCGCGGGCGCACGTGGGTGACCCGTCCGGGCGTGCACGTCGACCGCATGGCCAGCGCGTGGCTGATTCGCAGATTCATCGATCCGAAAGCGAAGATCGCCTGCGCCCCGCGCCCTGGCCCCCGCGCCCTGACCTTCGACCTGCCCAACGGCGACTTTACCCACGACGCCGCGCGCTGCACCTTCGAGGTCCTCCGCGACCGCTTCGGCATCGCCGACAAAGCCGTCCGCGCCATCGGCGAGATCGTCCACGACATCGATTTGAAAGACGCGGCCTTCGAGCGCGAGGAGACCGCGGGCGTGGCCGCGCTCGTTGCGGGCATCGCGCTGGCGCACCGCGACGACAAGGAGCGCCTCGCGCGCGCCGCGCAGCTCTTCGACGAGTTGTATGAGTTCTTCCGGCGCAAACGGTAAACCGGTCGTCCTCGTCTCCGCCGCGATGTTCCTTCTCTCCGGCGGCGAGAACCTCTGGCGCAAGTTCCTCCCGAAGTACCTGCAAGCGCTCGGCGCGCCGATCCGCGCGGTCGGCTTCTACGGCAGCCTCGAAGACTTCCTCGACGGCATCTACCAATACCCCGGCGGCTTCCTCGGCGATCACCTCGGCCGCCGCAAGGCGCTGCTCCTCTTCGTCGCGCTGGCGATGATCGGCTACGCGATCTACGCCGCGGCGCCGGCGTGGACGTGGGCGATCATCGCGCTGGTCTTCGCCATGGCCTGGTCGAGCATGGCCAGCCCGACGCTCTTCGCCGTCGTCGGCGATGCGCTGCCGAAGGAGCGCCGCGCACTCGGCTTCACGCTGCAAGCGGTGCTGCGGCGCGTCCCCATCCTCTTCGCGCCGATCGTCGGCGGCATCGTCATCGCGCGAGTCGGCGTCGTCCGCGGCGTGCAGATCCTCTGCGCCGTCACCTTCGTTCTCGGCGCGCTGACGCTCGTCGTCGTCAGCCGCGTGCGCATCGAGAAAATCGCCGGCGCGCCGGCGAACATCCGCGGCGTCTGGCGGGCCATGCCGCAGCCGCTGCGGTGGCTCCTGCTATCGGACGTCTTCATTCGAACCTGCGAAGGCCTCGTCGACGAGTTCGTCGTCATCTGGGCGATGTCGATCGCCGGTCTGACGGCGCCGCAGTACGGCGCGCTCATCGCCGTGCAGACGGCGACGTCGATCGCCGTCTACCTGCCGGCGGCGAAGATCGCCGACCGCATCGGCCGCAAGCCGGTCGTCATCGTTACGTTCCTCTGCTTCTCGCTCTTCCCCGCCGCCGTCGTGGCCGCGCCGGCGTTCAAAACGATGCTCGCCGCGTTCGTCGTCGGCGGGTTGCGCGAGATCGGCGAGCCGGCGCGGAAGGCGCTCATCGTCGACCTGGCCCAGCCGGTGCTTCGCGCCAGAACCGTGGGGCTGTACTACCTCATCCGCAGCGTAGCCATCACGCCGGCGGCGTTCATTGGCGGGCTGTTGTGGGAGCGGCAGCCGTCGTTGCCGTTTCTTTTCGCCATGGGCGTCGGCCTTTTCGGCACACTGCTGTTCGCGCTGACGGTCGACGAAGGAGGATTGTGATGTTCGCGCTCGCCCTGCTCTTTGCCACCTGGACCGGCGTCGCCGACGCCTTGGGACGTGCCGGCGCGGAGATGCCGGGCGGGGTCTACAAAGTCTCGTTTCCGCGCTCGGACCTCGACGTCGTCGCCGGCGGCGTGCACGTGAAGCCTGCCCTGGCCCTAGGTTCGTGGGCCGCGTTCGTCCCGTCGGCGCACGGCACGATGGTCATGGGCGACCTCGTGCTCGCCGAGGACGAGGTCGACGGCGTCCTCGACGCGCTGCAGGCGGGCGGCATCGAGCAGAGCGCCGTACACAATCATCTGCTCGGCGAGTCGCCGCGCGTCGTCTACGTCCACTTCGACGGCCATGGCGACGCCGTGAAACTGGCCAAGGCGCTGCGCGGCGCGCTCGACAGGACGAAGACGCCGCCGCCCTCGCCGCCCGCGCAGCCTCGGGCCGTGCTGGCGCTCGACGACATCCTCGGCGCGAAGGGAAAAATCGCCGGCGACGTCGTGCAGTACAGCTTCCCGCGCAAAGAGACGATCAAAGCCCATGGCGAGGTCGTCCCGCCGGCCGCCGGCGTGGCCACCGCCATCAACTTCCAGCCGACGAACGAAGGCCGCGCCGCCGCGACGGGCGACTTCGTGCTCCTGGGCTCCGAAGTAAATCGCGTCATCCGCACGTTACGAGCGGGTGGCATCCGCGTCACCGCGCTCCACAGCCACATGCTCGACGAGCAGCCGCGGCTCTTCTTCATGCACTTCTGGGGCGAGGCCGACGCCGCCAAGCTAGCGCACACGTTGCGTAAAGCGCTCGATCTCACAAAATAGAACCGTTATGAAGCCTCCCCCGACGATTCGCCTGACCCCCGGCAAGCGCGTCCTCTTCCTCACCAAAGATCCCGAGCTCATCCGCCGGCAGCTGAGCGGCGAGCTCGATCTGCAGATGAAGGACCTCCGCGTCGAGGACCTGCTCGACGACATCAACACCGACGCCATGACCCCGGCGTGGGTCTGCTTCGATCACAAGCCGGAGGACATCGCCCGCAACGCCTACGCGGGGCTCATCGTCAACGGCGAGCGGCTCTTCGAGCGCGACGCCTTGAAGAACGGCAACTTCGAGGTCATCGTCAGCGGCTATCGGAAAGGCGTCGGCAGCTCGCGCGAGACGGCCACGCAGTGCGAGCTCTGGAGCGGCATCCGCATCGCCGTGGCGGCGTCGTTCGCGCCGATTCACGCCGGCAACAACATCAATCAAGGGTTGCTGATGGCGGACCACGACATGCTCGCGCGCCTGCAGGCGGGCGAGGGGATCGCGATCGACGAGTTTTGCAAAGGACACGACGCCATCTCGCAACTGATCATCAAAGAGGGTGGACTCTTCCCCTTCTCGAAGGCCATCGCCCGCGGCGATGTGGCGTTGCCGTCGCCGGACACGCCCGCGCGTCCGATGACGATGGGGGAGAAGATTTTGGCTAGGCATCTCCTTGTGGATCGGACAGCGGCGGCATGGCCGCCGCACTCCAGATACGTGAAGCCCGGCGACGCCGTCGTCGTGACGGTCGACGGCGGGTACTCGCACGAGTTCACCACCGCGCAGGTCCACTACTTTCTCGAAGAGGAGTACGGGCCGGACTACGCGATCAAGAACCCGCAGAAATTCGCCGTCTTCGAGGACCATCTCATCTACGCCGACGAGGTGCCGAAGATGCGGCCGTTTCTCGACAAGATCGGCACGCTGCGGGGGCTGCAGCGGGAGTTCCAGAAGCACACCGGCTGCCGCGACTTTTCCGCCGAAGGTCACGTATCGCCGGGGATCTGCCACGAAGTGGCGCGGGAGTTCATCGTCGATCCGGGCGACTTCATCCAGGCCACCGACAGTCACACCTGCATGGGCGGCGTGAACAACGCGCTGGCGTGGGGCGTCGGCACGACGGAGTACGCGAACCTCGTGCACGCCGGCTTCACCATGGTGGAGGTCTCGGAGTCGATCCGTTTCGAGCTCACCGGCGCGCTGAAGCCGAACGTGACGGCGAAGGACGTGATGCTGCACATCCTTCTGCAGTATGCGAAGCCGCAGCTCACGCTCGACCGGATCATGGAGTTCACCGGCCCGGGCGTGCGGTCGCTCTCGCTCGACGAGCGCGCCACGCTGGCGAACATGGCCACGGAGTGCTCCGCGCGTACGGCCATCGTCGAGGCGGACGAGAAGACGTTCGCGTGGATCGCCTCGATGCGGCCCGGCGTCGACGTCGACGCATTGCGCGCCCGCGCGGTCGCCCCCGATCCAGGCGCGGAGTACGCCGGCGGCGTGCACGTCATCGATCTCGCGACGATCGAGCCGATGGTCGCGCATCCGGGCGATCCGGACCGCGGCATTCCCTCCGATCCGACGAACGGCGCGACGGTCGCGGAGATCGGCGAGGTCAAGATCGACATCGCCTACGCCGGCTCGTGCACGGCCGGGAAGATCGACGACCTGCTCTTTTACCACCAGGTGGCGAAGGAGGCGGTCGACAATGGCCTTCGCGTGGCCGACGGCGTCCGCTTCTACATCCAGTTCGGCTCGCAGGCGGTGGAGACATTCGCCCGCGACAACGGCCTCGTCGACACGTTCGAGCGCGCCGGCGCCACGGTGCTGAACCCCGGCTGCGGCGCCTGCATCGGCTGCGGCCCCGGCGTGTCGGAGACGGGCGGCGAGGTGACGGTGAGCGCGATCAACCGCAATTACAAGGGGCGCAGCGGCCCAGGGAAGTTGTGGCTGGCGTCGCCGCTCACGGTGGCGGCGAGCGCGTTCACGGGGAGGATCACGGCGTATCGGCCGGGGATGTTCTTAGGTTCTTAGGTTCTTACGTTCTTAAGAACCTAAGAACCTAAGAACCTAACAACACATCTACGCCTCCTCCATCGTGCAGAGCAGCGGAAACTCGTGCTCCCGCGCGGCGGCCATCGTCTTCGCAACCTTCATCTCGGCCACCTCGAACGTATAGATGCCGGCCACGCCGACGCCGCGCACGTGCACGTTGAGCATGATCTGGATGGCCTGGTCCTCGGGCATGTTGAAGATCGACTCGAGGATCTCCACGACGAACTCCATCGTGGTGTAGTCGTCGTTGTGGAGGAGCACTTTGTACAGCTTCGGCTGCTCGACCTTCTCCTCCGCCTCGGCGACCGGCATTTCGTCGTACTGCGGCAGCATGGCCTCATCATAGTTTCATGCACGAGATCCTCCAGCACACCGCCGACGTCCGCCTGCACGTGACGGCCTCGACGCTGGAAGAGCTCTTTGCCGACGCGCTGCGGGGGTTGATGGAGGTGATGCACGGCACCACGGGGGGCGCGGAGGAGACGGAACAGGTCGAGGTCGAATCCGTCGACGTCACCGCGCTCCTCGTCGACTTCTTGAACGAGGCCCTCGTGCGCGCGCACGTCCGCCGCCGCAGCTTCACCGGCGCGTCGTTCGCATCGCTCACGGAGACGCGCGCCGCCGCGACGCTGACGAGCGTCCCGGCCGAATTCGAAGAAGACGTGAAGGCCGTGACGTATCACGAGGCGGAAGTGCGGCGCGGCGAGGACGGCTGGACTACGATGCTCGTGCTTGATATTTGATTGGTTGTTCGTTCTTGGTTGTTGGTTCTTGGTTCTTGGTTCGGCCGCGTAG
>DATDFB010000140.1:0-11341 GCA_036522835.1 Thermoanaerobaculia bacterium
GGCGCGGGTCATCGCGCGCTCGCGCCGCGCGCGGCCTCGAGCTTGCGCAGCTCCGCCACGATCGCGCCGGCGGCGGCGAAGCCGTTGATGCGCTGCCACGCCGCGGCGCGGTCGTCGCCGACGACGATGATCGGCCCGTGATCGTTCTTGTCGGGCGTGAAGACGCCCATCGCTTTGAGCAGCGCGTCGATGTCGCCGGGCTCCCCCGTGACGAGCGTCCATCCCGGCCGCGCGCCGACTTTCTTCCCCCACGCCATGAGGCGCGCGGGCGTGTCGTTGCGCGGATCGATGCTGATGGAAATGAGCGTCACGTCGTCGCTCCTGGCGAGGAGCTTTTGGACCTGCGCGAACGTCGCCCCCATCACCGGGCAGATCGTCGTGCAACTGGTGAAGACGAAATTCACGGCCACGATGCGGCCGCGTACGAGGTCCGCGTAGAAGTTGTGGCTCTTCCCGTGCTGATCGACGACCGGCACGTCGGGGATGTTCATGGCGAAGGCCGACGGACAGAGGAGAAGCGCGAGGACGAGGAGCTTGCGCATGGCCCCACAGAGTAGCGCAATCCTTCCTTCCCGATTCACGCGAAACGGCGGCGGAGCGTCTTCGAGTCAGGCGAAGAATGCGGACATTCGTGATCTCCACGATGGCTGGAGGAGGCGCGGCGCGCGCGCTCGCGAACCTGGCCAATCACTTCGCCGCGCGCGGCGACGAGGTCGGCATCGTGACGCTGCACGGCGGCGCCGACGGCTACGCGCTGCACCCCAAGATCCGCCGCCGCGACCTCGGGTTTCGCCGCGGCGTCGTGCCCTCCTGTTCGGCGGAGTCGCTTCAGGCCATGCGTGCGTTGACGGCGCGCTTTCCGCAAACGCCGCAACTGGCGGCCGATGCGCCGTCGATGGCCGCGCTGAGCGACGCATTCGTCGAAGAGCGTTCCCACGTCGTCGTCGGCATCGGCGACGTCACCGCGGTGCGGGTGATCCTCGCCGCGCGCGGGCTCGGCATCCGCGCGATCGCCTGGGAGCAATGCGATCCGCTCGCGCTCGGAACGTGGCGCGCGGCGCAGAAGCTCGTCTATCCGCTCGCGGACGCGGTCGTCATGCTCATGCCGCAGCACACGTGGGCGTATCGCGGTGCGATGGCGATCGGCAACGCCGCGATGGCGGCGCCCGCGCGCGTACGGCCACGAACGGAGATGCGGCGGGTCGTCGGAATCGGCAGGCTGGCGATCGAGAAAGGGTTCGATCTCTTGATCGCCGCGTTCGCGCGCATCGCCGAGCGCAATCCGGAATGGCGGCTGGAGATCTACGGTGAGGGGTCGATGCGCGCCGCGCTGCAGGCGCAGATCTTCAGGCACGGACTGCACCGCCGCGTCTCGTTGCCGGGCCAGTCGCGCGACGTGTGGAGCGTGCTCGCCCGCGCGGACCTCTTTGTGCTTCCGTCGTACACCGAGGGCTTCGGAATCGCGCTGGCCGAGGCGATGGCGGCGGGCGTCGCGCCGATCGTGGTCGACTGCGGCGCGGCGTCGCGGACCATCGTGCGCGACGGCGTCGACGGCGTGCGCGTGCCGCGGACCGCCAATGCGCTTGCCGGAGCGATGGAGCGTCTCATGCGCGACGACGTCCACCGCGCGCGCCTAGGGGCGCGCGCGGTGGAGATCGTGAATCGGTATTCGATCGAGGCGATCGCGGCACAATGGGACAAGGTGCTCGATGTGGAGTGCGCCGGCCATGCCGGCGCTCTGACAGCGGCGGCGTGGCCGCCGCACTCCACATTGCTCGCGCGCTACGCCGCCGACGGCATCGTCTTTCCGCTGCGCGCGATTCCCCCGGAGGAGGCCGAGCGCTATTGCGGCCTGGCGCGCGCCGCGCTCGCCCGCGACCCCGAGGTCGAGGCCAACCCGCACTTGAAGTGCGATTGGGCACGCGAGCTGGCCACGCACCCCGCCATCCGCGCGGCGGCCGCGGCGATCTTGGGCGACGCCGCCGTCTGGGCCTCCATGCTCCTCTACAAGCCGCCGCACAGCCGCGGCTTCGTCTCCTGGCATCAGGACGGCGCGTACCGCGACTTCGGGCCCGGCGACGTCGCCAGCGCGTGGATCGCGCTCTCCGAGGCCACGGCGGAGAACGGATGTATGCAGGTCGTGCGCGGATCGCACCGCGCCCGGCTGCCGCATCGCGACGTGCCGGAGCGCGACAACATGATCCGGCTCGGCAAGCACGCCGAGGCGGCCATCGATCCGCTGAGCGTCACCAACGTCGTTCTCCAAGCGGGCGAGATGTCGATCCACCACAACGATCTCCTGCACGGCTCCCGGCCGAACGCCTCCGATCGTCCGCGGCTCGGCTTCGTCGTGCGGTTCCTGAGGCGCGACGTTCCATGGAGCGGGCCGCTGGTATGAGAGTCCTCTTGACCGCCGGCCACGTCTATCCCATGTCGGCGCTGCGCGGCGCCGGCCGCGCCGTCACCGCCTTCCCCTCCGGCTCCGCGCAGCGGCTGCAGGACTGGACGGCGAAGGCCCTCGCGGAGATCGGGCACGACGTCGTCTACGTCGTGAGCGGGCAGCGCTCGGCGCCGCCGCCGGGGATCGACCTCGTGGAAGGCATCGACCGGGTCGACTTCTCGCGCATCGACGTCGCCCACACCTTCGCCCCGAAATTCGAGAGCGTCTTCGCCGCCGCCGGCGTGCCGTTCATTAGCGTCCTGCACATCCATCCGGCCGTGCGTCCCGACTTCGCGCCGAGCGTGCGCGAGGGGACGAACGACACCGTCTACGTCTCGCGCTGGCTGGCGCAGGCCTTCGGCTCCACGCGCGTCGTCTACAACGGCGTCGATCCGTCGGAGTACCTCTACTCCGCGTCGAAGGGCGACTACTTCCTCTTCATGACCTCGATGGATTGGGCGCACGGCAAAGGGCTCGACATCGCCATCGACGTCGCCGCGCGCGCGGGGCGGAAGCTCATCGTGGCCGGCAGCGCCCGCGACCCCGAAGCGCTCGAGCGCGCCATCGCCATGTGCGACGTGCCGAACGTCGACTTCGTCGGCGACGTGCAGGGGCCGCAGAAGCGCTGGCTCCTGGCCGGCGCGAAGGCGCTCATCCATCCGTCGCGCTACCCGGAGGCGTGTCCGCTGACGATCGTGGAAGCGTTCGTGTCGGGAACGCCGGTCCTCGCCACGCCCTCGGGCGGCACGCCCGAGCTCGTCACGCCGGACGTCGGATTCCTCGGCGAAACGGTCGAGAAGCTCGTCGACGCCGCGGCGCGGATTCACGAGATCGATCCGCGCGCCTGCCGCGCCAAAGCTCTGCGCGAATTTCACTATCAAAGAATGACCCGCGACTACCTCCGCGAGTACGAAGCCGCCATCTTCACATCCGGAAGTGCGCAAACGTCAGACGAAGGGGCGGCGTCGCCCCAAAAAGAAAGGTATCGATGATGACTCGCTACAAGTCTGTCTTCTTTGCCATCGTCGCCCTCTTCCTGGCCGTCTCGGTGCAGGCTCAAAAGCCCTCCGTCTGCTCGGCGAAGAACACCGTGCGGGCGGACATCGTCGCCCTCGACAACGCCTTCTACGTGAACCGCCTCGGCTCGTTCCAGTCGGGCGGGCAGGTCTTCGCGCTGCGCCGCGACGTCGTCAGCACGGGCGGCTCGAGCGACCTGACGCCCGGCCACGTCATGCTGCGCACGTCGAAGCGCCCGCGGCCGATCGTGCTGCGCATGAACGTCGGCGACTGTCTGGAGATCAAGTTCCAGAACCTCCTGGGCCAATACCCGCAGGTCTACTTCCAGTACCCGCCCGCCGTCCCGTGGGCCGGCTCCTCGCAGATGACGAACGCCGATCCGTCGGACGCGAACAATCCCGTCAGCCAGTACGGCAACAACGACAGCGGCACGTTCGCCAACTCCGTGATCCAGACGCCGACGCGCTGGGCGGGCGTGCACGTCATGGGACTCGAAGTCGTCGGCGCGTTCGACCAGAACGGCGCGCCGATCGAGGCCATCTCCGGCGACGGCAGCTTCGCCGGCCGCAACGACATCACCGCCAACATCGCCACGGCGCCGCGCGCCAGCGGCCTCGTGCCTCCGGGCGCGCGGATGACCTACCTCCTCCACGCTCCCGCGCAGACGGAGGGCTCGTACCTCCTCTACAGCACCGCCGCGAACGTCGGCTACGAGCCGTCGTACAGCGGACAGTTGATGCAGGGCCTCTTCGGCTCCGTCACCGTGCAGCCGAAGTGGGCCGAGTACTACCGCAGCCAGGTCACGCGCGACGACCTCTGGAACGCGACGTATCCGTCCGCCGGACAAAATCTCAAGCCCACCGGAAAGACCGTCACCATCCGCGGGCAGAAGACGCCGGTGTGGGCGTGGACGACGCAGCAGTACGTGTGGCCCAAGGGCTACGAGGAGCCGTCGGACCGCTGCGTCCGGCCGGACTACAAGAAAGAGACGATCACGGTCGACGTCGTCGAGCTCGACGAGAACGGCGATCCGGCCGCGGGTGGACGGCTGCACACGACCGCGGCCCAGCCGCTCATCAACTACAGCGCCACCGACTCGAACGGCGTGCCGATCCTGCGGCTGTACACGACCGGCAACGACGGCTCGCGCACGCTCGTTCACAGCGACCTCACGGCCATCATCACCGGCCCGTACGCCGGCGCGCTGCCGTGCTCGCCCTACGCCGAGCCGCAGCCGACGCCGAACGGCCATCAGCCCTTCCGCGAATTCGGCATCCATTACCACGACGACTTCCTGACCACGCTGGCCTTCCCGCAGCAGCGCACCGGCGCGCTGGCCGGGCCGCTCACGGCCGGGCGCGACTTCTTCGCCATCAACTACGGCATCGGCGGCATCGGCACCGAAGTGTTGGCCAACCGCATCGGCGTCGGGCCGATGCGCACGTGCGTGACGTGCATGTTCGAGGAGTTCTTCTTGAGCTCCTGGACCGTCGGCGATCCGGCCATGGTCGTCGACCGTCCGGCGAACACGCAGGTCAACGCCAACGGCCAGGTCGATCCGAGCAAGCCGTTGGCCTCGATGGCGCTCTATCCCGACGATCCCTCGAACGTCTACCACAGCTACCTGGGCGACCACGTCATCTTCCAGATCAACCACGGCGGCTCGAACATCACCCACGTCCATCACATGCACGCCCAGCAGTGGCTGCACTCGCCGCGCAATCCGAACGGCGCCTACCGCGACAGCCAGATGATCAGCCCGGGCGCGTCGTTCACGCTCAACCACGTCTACAACGGCAGCGGCAACATCAACAAGACCGTCGGCGACTCCATCTTCCACTGCCACTTCTATCCGCACTTCGCGCAGGGCATGTGGGCGATGTGGCGCGTGCACGACATGTTCGAACAGGGGACGACGCTCAAGGACGGCAAGCCCTCCGGCCCGTGGCCGCGCGCGCTGCCCGACGGCGAGATCGCCGCCGGCGTGCCCACGCCCGCCATCGTCCCGCTGCCGACCATCGGCATGCCGCTGATGCCGGCGCGCGTGCGCATGATCCCCGTGCAGGTTGGAAACTACAACGTCGGCTACATGACCGAGGTCAATCCCGCCGACAAGGACATGAATCCGGGCTATCCGTTCTTCGTCCCGGGCGTGGCCGGCCAGCGCGCGCCGCATCCGCCGCTCGACTTCGCCCGCGACGAAACCACCAACACCATCCTCGACGGCGGCCTGCCGCGGCACATCGGCCTCTACGACCCGAACGTCACCAGCGTCACCAGCCGCTGGAACTTCACCAAGACCAACCACAACCTGACTGCCGTGCAGATTCCGGAGGACGGGACGGACACCGAGAAGGTGGCCATGACGTTCCACGAGCACCGCGACGCCGGTAGAGCGGGCTTCCCGTCGTTCACGCCGACCGGACAGTCGGTAGGGCCGGACGGGAAACTGATCTTTTACGAGGTCAACGGCGAGCCGCGCAAGCACGGCGCTCCGTACGCGAATCCGAACCGCGATCTCTACGGCCATCAGCAGTGCAAGGAAGAAGATCCGGTGGCCAAGGTCCTCGATCCAATGACCGGCAATCAGCCCTGCCTGGTCCGCTACAAAGCGGTCGACATCCAGATCGACGCCGTCTTCAACAAAGTCGGCTGGCACTATCCGCAGACGCGCCTCATCACCCTGTGGGGCGACGCCAAGGCCACCATGGACGACAAGCGGATGCCCGAGCCGTTCTTCTTCCGCGCCAACAGCGAGCAGATCATCGAGTACTGGCACACCAACCTGGTGCCGGAGTACTACGAGCTCGACGACTTCCAGGTGCGCACGCCGACGGACGTCATCGGCCAGCACATCCACCTGGTCAAGTTCGACGTGACCTCCTCCGACGGCGCCGGCAACGGCTACAACTACGAGGACGGCACGTTCGGCGCGCAGACCGTGCGCCACTTCATCGAGTCCATCAATCAGTGCCCGCCGGGCCCGGGCGGCGAAGTCCCGCTGACCTGCGGCCAATGCCCGGTCGGCCTCTTCAATGCCCTCGAGGTCTCCGGCGGCGTGGGCAAGCCGTCGGCGGCCAAGCACTGCCTGACGCCGAAAACGATTCCCTACTTCGGCAACGGCCCGGACAATCAATTCGTCGGCGCGCAGGCCACCATTCAGCGCTGGTCGGCAGACCCGGTTCTCGGCGTGACCAGCGGGCCCACCTCGGGAGCGGTGGCCGGCACGGCGAAGATGCGCATAACCAGCCTGCCGCAGTGCGTCAGCCACGAGAAGAACTACGGCCCCGACAACAACCGCAAGATCGACCGCACGCTGCGCACGGTGTTCACGCACGATCACTTCGGCCCGTCGACGCACCAGCAGGCCGGCCTCTATGCCGGACTTCTCATCGAGCCGTGCAAGTCGTACTGGCTCGATGGTCAGACCGGCGTGCAATACGGCACGAACCAGGGCCGGCCCAACGGCGCCGACGGGAAGCCGCCGATGGACGGCGGCCCCACCGGCTGGCAGGCCAACATCGTCGACCGCAACACGATGACGAACAGCTACCGCGAGTTCGCCCTCGAGTTTGCCGACAGCCAGCTCGCCTACACCGCGCAATCGCGCGCCACGGCCTCCCCCTACCTCGGCGGCAGCGACACGAGCTACACCGGCTGGTCCGATCCGGCGCACGCCGTCAATCCGCAGACCGGCGCGGTCGGCGCGAATTCGCCGCGCCCTCCCTTCCCGGCCCTCGTCACGTTCCAGTTCAACACCGGCGGCTGGTCGCTCAACTATCGCGACGAGCCGTTGACGCTGCGCGTCTTCGGCGGCGCCCCGGCCAATCCGGTGCCGAACGGCAGCGACCTCGCCTACTCATTCGCATCGATCAGCCGGTCGCTGTCGTCGCTCAACACCCAGCCGGCCGAGGGAACGCCGATCGCGCCGGGCTTCAATAACTTCAAGTATCCGGCGCCGTTCGCCGGCGCGGGCCCGACCGATCCGTATACGCCGCTCCTCCGCGCGTACGACGGCGACAACATCCAGGTGCGCACGCTCGTCGGCGCGCACATGGGTCCGCACTTCTTCAACTTCCACGGCGTGAATTGGCTCTTCGAGCCGCAGGAAGAGGACTCCGGCTACCGCTCCGCGCAGGGCATGGGCATCTCCGAGCACTACGAGATGATCTTCTCCATGCCCAAGACGAAGAAGACGACCTCGGACTATCTGTACGAAGTCACCTCCGATACGACCGGCCGCAAGTACGGCAACTGGGGCATCCTCCGCAGTTACCGCGACGACCAGCCCAACCTCGTGCGCCTGCCGAACAACAAGACCGGCGAGGGCGCGTACCCGGCGGGCTGCCCCGCGGACGCGCCGAAGCGTTCGTACAAGGTCAGGGCCATGACCGCGGCGGCCGCTACCGGCGATCCGAACGGCCTGTACTACAACCCCCGCGGCCAGGCCGGCGCGAATCCTCCGGGCAGCCAGAAGCTGGTCGATCCGAACGCCATCGTCTACGTCAACGAGAACGATCTCTCCGGCGGCAAGCTCAAGAGCCCGCTGCGCCTCGAGCCGCTCATCCTCCGCGCCGCGGCCGGCGAGTGCGTCAACGTGACGCTGACCAATGCCCTGCCGACGTCGACGACCGAGCCGTTCGGCATGACCTCCAGCTCGAACCCGCAGTTCAGCGGCACGTTCACCATCACCTCCACCCCCGAGGTCATCGAGGAGTGGTGGATCGCCATGAGCGGCAACTTCGGCCAGACGAACGCCTTCTACATCGACACCAACCAGCACGGCCAGGCCGCCTACAACTTCAAGACCCAGTTCAACACCGCGTCGGGCAACACGTTCGGCTACCAACTGCCGAACTCCAACGAGGCCACGACGACGTGGAACTGCTACAAGACCATCCCCTCGAGCTTCTACAAGCAGTGCACGTCGACGATCACGCCGACCTCCGGCGGGCTGACCTTCACGGTGGCCAACGATCCGACGAACGCCAACAAGCTGGTCATCTCCACGCAGCAGACGCCGTCGTACTCGACGTCGCGCCGCGCCGGCCTGCACGCCTCGCTGTTGTTCTACGACGTCACAAACAGCGACGGCATGACCGTCGGCGCGAATCCCGACCAGACCGTGGCGCCGGGCGGCACCATCGCGTACGAGTGGTACGCCGGCCGCTATGAGCGCGAGAACGGCAAATGGATGCCGATGGCGGCGGAGTACGGCGCGGTGAATCTCAACCCCGCCGATCCGCTGGCGCAGCATCCGAAGGGCCTCCTGGGCGCGCTGATCGTCGAGCCGAAGGGCGCCTCCTGGACGACCGACCAGAACTCGAATGCCTCGGCCATCGTGAAGTACACCGACGGCAAGGATCAGAAGAGCTTCCGCGAGTTCGTGGCCGTGATCCAGGACGACGCCTTCGGCCTGCAGGTCACCGGAGTGGGCAAGGACTCGTACGGCAAGCCGACGCAGACGCTCACGGCCGCCAACGGCCAGTGGAGCCGCGCCTTCAACTACAAGACCGAGCCGCTGCAGTACCGCTACATCAACAGCGCGAACGCGCAGTTCCTCTGGAACGACCCCGCCCTGGCGCCTTCCGGCATCGTGCGCGCCATGTCCGATCAGCTCACCATGAGCGATCCGGAAACGCCGGTCTTCGCCGCCGGCGCCAGCCAACCGGTGCGCATCCGCATGCTCCACCCGGCCGGCGTCGACGAGCAGGTGCTCACCCTGCACGGCCATAGCTGGCAGGAAGAGCCGTACAAGCGCGGCACCGCCTCGCGCGTCATCGGCGACAACCCGCAGTCGCAGCACAACGGCTCGCGCGATTCATTCGGCCCGAACGTCTCCTGGGATCTCGTCATCCCGCACGCCGGCGGCACCGCGGCGACGAAGGGCGATTACCCGTTCCGCACCTTCATCGGCACCGATTTCCTCGTCGGCCTGTGGGGCATCCTCCGCGTCGGCGACATGGGCAAGGACATCGTGACGGTCACGTATTACCCGCAGCCCGGCTCCGACACCCGCTTCCCGACCGGCATCAAGGGGACGGTGACGGCGAATACGGCGAACGGCAAGCTGGCCAACAAGGTCGAGATCTACCACGGCACCAGCGCGAGCGGAACGCCCGCCGCCACGGCCTCGGTCGATCCGATGACCGGACAGTGGTCGACCACCGCCAACGTGCCGCCGCCGATCTTCGCCCGCTCCCTCTCCGGCACTACGCCGTGGGGCTCGACGGGGCTCGGCAGCTACATTCCGACGAGCGGCGATCCGAACAGTAAATACAAGTACACTGCGCCTGCCACCGCGGGAACTGCGGGGGCGGGAAACTTCAGCGACGTGAGCCTCTTCCGGAACGAGCCGACCCAGCCGGCGCCGCCGCCGCAACCGAAGGGAACACCGCAGCCGCAGCCACAACCGCAACCGTGATCCGAAACCTCGTCGTTCTCTCTCTCCTCGTCGCCGCGAGCCAGCAAACGGCTCGCGGCGACGCCTCCCTTCCAATCGTGCACAAGGCCACGCACGGCGGCATCGCCGTGACGATGACGGTCGACCGCGTTTCCACGGCGCGCGGCGACGGCGCGCTGCGCGAGCGCGACGACGTGCGCGTGCGCGTGGAGATGACCGACGAAGCGACGCACGCGCCGGTCCGCGGTCTCAAGCCCGCGGTCTGGCTCGACAACGGCGCCGCCGGAGGCCGCCGCGGCGACTCCTGCCGCGAGCGCATCAACGCCTACGCCGGCGGCTCGTTCCTGGGACGCGCCGAAGTCGATCTCAATACCTTCCGCGTGGTGTCGATGAACAACGACGCCACGCTCAGCGTCGTCGATCCGCTCTTCGGCTTCGGCGGCACGAAGCTCCTGGCCATCGTGGCCCTCCCCTCCCCGGCCGACGACTGGACGCTGACCGACGACATGACGTCGATCTTCGTCAGCTCGCCCGCGGCGAAGAAGCTGTCGCGCGTGGAGACGGGCGGGTGGACGGTGGCGACGTCGGTGACGCTCCCCTCGGCGCCGCGCCGGGTGATGCTGCAGCCGGACGAGGGCTACCTCTGGACGGCGACGGACGACGCGCTCGTGGCGCTGCGGCCGCACGATCTCTCCATCGCCGCGTCGCTGCCGCTCGAGAAAGGCCGGCATGACATCGCCGGCGACAACCGGCTGATCTTCGCCACTACGGATTCCGGAGTGACGATCGTCGACGTCGCCAAGCTGGCCGTGGTGAAGCGCGTGCCGATCGCCTCGCCGGCGTCGATCGCCTGGTCATCGAAGAGCGCGAACGCATACGTCGCCAGCGAGAGCGGCTCGATCTTCGCCCTCAACCGCAACGGCATCGTCAAGACGATGAAGGCGGCCAAGGGGCTGGCGCGCGTGCGCAGCGCGCCGGACGGCCGCTTCGTGCTGGCCCTCAATCCGGTGGAGAAGTCGATCGACGTGATCGACGTGGTGTCGAACGAGATCGTGCAGAGCGGCGAGCTGGCCGGCTCGCCCGACGACGTCGGCTTCTCGGCGTCGATCGCCTACGTGACGCTGCGCGACTCCGAGCAGGTGCAGATGATCGTGCTGGCCACGCTCGGCGTGAAGGGCGGGATCATCTCCACGTCGGAAGTGCCGGGCGGACAGCGCGGCTTCGGCAGCGAGCCGTCGCTGGCGCCGCGCGTGGTGCAGGTGACGGGCGAGGACGCCGTGCTCTTCGCCAATCCCGCCGACAAGGTCATGTACTACTACCGCGAAGGCATGGCCGCGCCGATGGGCAATTTCACCAACTACGGCCGCCAGCCCCGCGCGGCCATGGTGGTGGACCGCAGCATGCGCGAGCGCAAGCCCGGCGTGTACGAGTCGACCGCCCGCCTGGGCGGCCCCGGAAGCTACGACGTGGCGCTGCTGGTC
>DATDFB010000141.1:0-12358 GCA_036522835.1 Thermoanaerobaculia bacterium
GACCTCGCGCCGCGCTTCCCCAAAGTCGCCGACGCGCTGCGGAAGCTGAAGGTGCCGGAGGTCGTGCTCGACGGCGAGATCGTCGCCCTCGACGAAGAGGGGCGGTCGCGATTCCAACTCCTCCAGCAGGGCAACCGCGAGATCATCGTCCTCTTCGACATCCTCTGGCTCGACGGCCACGACCTCCGCCACCTCCCGTACGCCGATCGCCGCGAGTTGCTCGAGAAGACCCTCCGCGTTTCGGGCGCACGCCGTGCGCCCCTACCGGAAGGGGCGCACAGCGTGCGCCCCTTGGTGCGCCTCTCCGAGCAGCTCGACATGACCGGCGACAAGGCCCTGCTCCACGCCGCGCAGCACGGCCTCGAGGGTGTCATCGCCAAGCGGAAGTCATCCGTGTACGAGGCGCGGCGCTCGAAGGAGTGGCTGAAGATCAAGGCCGTCAACGAGCAGGAGCTCGTCGTCGTCGGCTGGAACCCGTCGACGCACTCGTCGAAGGAGATCGGCTCGCTCCACCTCGCGGTCATGGGCGACGACGGCGCGCTGCACTACGCCGGCAAAGTCGGCACCGGCTTCTCGTACAACCAGCGCGTCTGGTGGAAGGACACGCTGGCGAAGGACGTGGTGGCCAAGCCGATGGTCAAGGACGCGCCGCGCGAGCGCGTGGCCACGTGGGTCGTGCCGCGCTACGTCGTGCAGGTGGCCTTCACGGAGTGGACGGGCGACAACCGCCTGCGGCATCCTTCCTTCCTCGGCATGCGCGACGACAAGAGTCCGAAGGACGTGGTGCGGGAGCGGCCGCAGGGCGTGGTCACGCTCACGCATCCCGAGCGCGTGCTCTATCCGAAGGACAAGATCACGAAGAAGGACGTGGCCGACTACTACGCGGCCGTGTCCGAGGCGATGATTGGGACGCTGCGGGACCGGCCGCTGGCGCTCGAGCATTGGAACCAGGGCATTCATGCGGCGTCGTGGTTCCACCAGAACGTCGGCAAGGAAGCGCCGCCGTGGGTGACGACGATCGACACGCCGACGCGCGCGTCGAAGCGCGCCACAGTGCGGCACCTCGTCGTCGACAAGCCTGAGACGCTGCAGTGGCTGGCACAGATGTCGGTGCTGACGATTCACATGTGGTCGTCGCGCGGGGCGAGTCTCGACGAGCCCGACTGGCTGGTCTTCGACCTCGATCCGGCGAAGGGGAAGGGAATCGAGCAAGCCATCGAGGCAGCGATCGTGATGCGCGGGCTGCTCGAGAATCTGAAGCTGCCGTCGGTGCCGAAGACCTCGGGCAAGCGCGGCATCCACGTCTTCGTCCCGCTCGCGTCCGGCACCACGCACGAGCAGGCCGCCGACTTCGCCTGCGCCATCGCCGGCGCCGTGTCGAACGAGGTGCCGTTCATGACCGTGGAGCGCGCCCTCGCCAAGCGCCGCGGCCGCCTCTACCTCGACTGCATGCAGAACGGCTACGGCAAGACGATGGTGGCGCCGTACTCCTTGCGCGCCATCGACGGCGCGCCCGTGTCCGCGCCGCTGAAGTGGGAAGAGATCACCAAGAAGCTCGACCCGTTGAAGTTCAACCTGCGCACGATGCCGGAGCGGCTGGCGAAGGTGGGGGACCTGTTCGCTAGGGTGTTCGAGGAGCGGGCGACGCTGCCGGAATTGAAGTAAGGGGCCCCTCATCCGTCGCTTCGCGGCACCGATACCAATTGATCCGGGAAATTCGCTTCCTTGTCTCTCCAACCACCAGGAGAGATCGCAATGATGCAACAGGCCCGCTCCCTGTGTGCCCAGGCTCTGTCCGACCTCGCCCTCGCCGCTGACGACTTCGTCGCGCTCGACGCGCAGCATTGGGAACGTTACGAGCATCTCCACCACGCCGCCCTCTCCGCGCTGCACGGCATCTGCGCTGCCATCGTTGCCTGCGAAGACGCCGGCTGCACGCGCGACGAGATCGTCGACGTCCTCGACCGCGTGCGCGAGATCCACGCCCGCTCGCCCTTCGTAGCCCGCCTGCAGCGGTGGCCGCGCGGCTATCCGGGCGACTTCGAGACGGTCGAGTCAATCTGCAGCGGCGAGAACACCGCGCCGGTGGCGACGCTCGAGCGTCACTGCGAGGCCTACTCGCTCAACTTCCCGATCGCGCAGCAGCACCGCAACAAAGTCTGGCATCAGGCGCGGCAGATCGCCGACACCGTGCTGCAGAACGGCCGCGCGCGCATTCTCGCCCTCGCCTGCGGCGGCTGTCCCGATGTCCGCAAATGCCTCGCGCTCCTGCGCCGCAGCGACGCGGAGCTGTATCTGAATGATGCCGACGCCGACGCCCTCGCGTTTGCGGCGCGGCAGCTCGCGCCGATCGCCGACCGCTGCACCTTCCTTCCCGGCAACGCCCTCAAGATCGCGCGCCGCCTGCGCGGCGGGCCGACGTTCGACCTCATCCTCGCCGGCGGCCTTTTCGACTACCTCCCGGACCGCCATGCCAGCTATCTCCTCGATCAGGCGTACGCGCAGCTCGCGCCGGGCGGCGTCCTCTTCTTCACCAACATCGCCGCCGGCAACCCATGGCGGCCGCTCATCGAATACGTCGGCGATTGGTTCCTCCTCGAGCGCAGCGCCGCCGAGCTCCGAGCTCTCACCGACGCCGCGGGCATCCCGGGCGAGGGAGTGAGCATCGGGCGTGATGAGACAGGGCTGGCCTTCCTGATCGAAGTCACGAAAGCGGCGACAGCCGCTCGAAACTCTGCCTCCTCCCCGGACGTATGACAGAATCCGCAATGCGTCCAACTTCGAAGAAGGAGATTTTCCCCATGAACAAGCGATTCGTACTCTCTCTCTGCGCCGCGGCACTGCTCGCCGCGGTGTCGGCCTCGGCGCAGACCGCCGATGAGCTCATCGAGAAAAACGTCAAGGCCCGCGGCGGCATGGACAAGCTCAAGGCCGTGCAGAGCATGAAGGTCACCGGCAAGATGAAGATGGGGCCGATGGAAGCGCCGATCATCATCACCAAGAAGCGCCCGTCCAACTTCCGCGCCGAGTTCACCATCCAGGGCATGACCGGCGTCCAGGCCTACGACGGCTCGACCGGCTGGATGGTCATGCCCTTCATGGGCAAGAAAGACCCCGAGCAGCTCTCCGCCGACATGCTGAACGAAGTGAAGGAAGAGGCAGACTTCGACGGCCCCATGATCGACTACAAGACCAAGGGCAACAAGGTCGAGCTCGTCGGCAAGGAAGACGTGCAGGGCACGCCCGCCTACAAGCTCCACATCACCACCAAGGACGGCAACGAGTCCAACGTCTATCTCGACGCCGACAGCTTCCTCGAGATCAAGTCCGACTCCAAGCGCAAGGTGCAGGGACAAGAGATGGAGACGGAGACCACCATCGGCGACTATAAAGAGACCGGCGGCCTCCTCTTCCCCATGTCGATCGAGACGCACGCCAAGGGGCGCGAAGGGGCGCAGAGCATCACCATTGAGAAGATCGAGCTGAACCCCGCCGCGGTCGACGCGTCGCTCTTCAAGATGCCGGAAGCAAAGAAGCCGGCGGCGGAAGAGCCGAAGAAGCAGTAGGGAAGCGTGCGCCCCTCATCCGGCGCTGACGCGCCACCTTCTCCCCGCAGGCGGGGAGAAGGCACTACCTCCAAAGGTCCCTCGCCCCGCGAAGCGGGGAGAGGGTGGCGCGAAGCGCCGGGTGAGGGGCCGCGCATGAAGGAGCAACCTTGCGAACTCTCAAACTCCTCGCGCTGATCGCGGCGCTCGCCATCCCTGCGCTCGCCGACGAAGCTATCAAAATCGATTCTTCCACCTTCGGCGGCCTTCGCGCGCGCTCGATCGGGCCCGCGGTCATGGGCGGCCGCATTGCCGCGATCGATGCCACGAGCGAAATGCCGCTGACCGTGTATGTCGGCGCAGCGAGCGGCGGCGTCTGGAAGTCGACCGACGGCGGCACCACCTTCAAGCCCGTCTTCGACGACTACAACCAGTCCATCGGCGCCATCGCCATCGATCCGTCGAACAAAGAGACCGTCTGGGTCGGCACCGGCGAGTCGTGGATGCGCAACTCCGTCTCCGTCGGCAACGGCGTCTACAAAACGACTGACGGCGGCAGCACGTGGAAACCCGTCGGCCTCGACGACACCGAGCACATCGCCCGCATCGCCGTCAGCCCGAAATCGAGCGACACCGTCTACGTCTGCGCTGCCGGCCACGCCTGGAACTCCAACGAGCAGCGCGGTCTTTTCAAGACCACGGACGGCGGCAAGACGTGGAAGAAAGTCCTCTACGTCGACACCAACACCGGCTGCTCCGATGTCGCCCTCGATCCGCAGATGCCGAACGTCGTCTACGCCGGCATGTGGCAGTTCCGCCGCCAGCCCGACTTCTTCAGCTCGGGCGGTCCCGGCAGCGGCTTCTACAAGTCGACCGACGGCGGCGAGCATTGGCAGAAGATGACAAACGGTGTCCCGGCCGGGAACCTCGGCCGCATCGCCGTGGCCGTATCGCCGTCGCGCCCGAGCGTGCTCTACGCGCTCATCGAGGCCAAGAAGACCGGCCTCTATCGCTCCGACGACCTCGGCGAGCACTGGCGCTTTGTCAACGACTCGTTCAACGTCGTGCAGCGCCCGTTCTACTTCGCGCGCGTCGTCGTCGATCCGACCGACTACAACCGCGTCTGGAAGCCCGGCTTCATGCTGACCTACTCGACCGACGGCGGCACGTCCTTCAGCGGCTCGATCATGGGCGGCAACTCCGTCCACTCCGATCACCACGCGCTCTGGATCAATCCGAAGGACCCCAACGAGATGTTCCTCGGCACCGACGGCGGCCTTTTCCAGTCGCGCGACCGCGGCCTGCACTGGAACTTCCTCAACGTCCTGCCGGTCTCGCAGTTCTACCACGTCACCTACGACATGGAGCGTCCTTACAACGTCTACGGCGGATTGCAGGACAACGGCTCGTGGACCGCGCCGTCAATGACGCCCGACGGCGTCGGCAACCGCCACTGGCGCAACCTCGGCGGCGGCGACGGCTTCTCCGTCGTCTCCGATCCGAACGACTCCGACATCGTCTATCTCGAGTCGCAGGGCGGGCGCATCGTCCGCGTCCGCCGCGCCACCGGCGAGACGCGCGAGATCAATCCGTTCGCGGCGGCGGACGAGTCGAAGCTGCGCTTCAACTGGAACACGCCGATCTACGCCAGCCCGACGCAGAAGGGCGTGATCTACATCGGCGCGCAGTATCTCTTCCGTTCGAAAGACCGCGGCGACTCATGGGAGCGCATCTCGCCCGATCTGACGACGAACGATCAGAGCCGGCAGAAGCAGCTCGACTCGGGCGGACTCACGGTCGACAACTCCAGCGCCGAGAATTACACGACGATCATCACCATCAATGAGTCGCCGAAGAACCCGAACGTGATCTGGGTCGGCACCGACGACGGCAACCTCCAGGTTACGCGCGACGGCGGCAAGTCGTGGACGAACGTCGCGCCGAACGTGACCGGCGTGCCGAAGGGGACGTGGGTCTCCGGCGTCGAGGCCGGGCATTGGGACGAGAACACCGCGTACGCGACGTTCGACGGCCATCGCACCGGCGACATGAAGACGTACGTCTACAAGACGACGGACGGCGGCAAGAGCTGGCAGCCGCTGGCGACGGCCGACATCAAGGGCTTCGCGCAGGTCGTGCGCGAGGACCTCGTCAATCCGAAGCTGCTCTTCGTCGGCACCGAGGCCGGGTTGTATGTGTCGGTCGACGGCGGCGCGGGGTGGGCGCAATTCAAGGAGAACCTGCCGCCGGTGCCGGTGGACGACATCGCCATCCATCGCCGCGACGGCGACGCCATTCTGGCCACGCACGGCCGCGGCATCTACATCATCGACGACCTGTCGCCGCTGCGCGCGCTGACAGGTGAGGCGCTGAGTAAGGACGTGGCCATGCTGCCGTCGCGGCCGTCGCCGCTGACGATCATGGCCGGCGAGGCGCGCATGGAAGGCGACGGGGAGTTTTACGAGGGCGGCATCCCCGAGGTGGCCACGATCACGTATTACCTCAAGAAGCGGCACATCGTCGGCGAATCGAAGATCGAAGTCTTCGACGAAGGCGGGAAGCTCATCTCGTCGCTGCCGGCCGGGAAGCGCAAGGGCATCAACCGCGTGCAGTGGCAGATGCGCATGCGCCCGCCGCGCATGCCGGGCGGCAACTCGGTGATCTTCTCCGGCGGCGCGTTCTACGGCCCGCGCATGCCGGCCGGCAAGTACACGGTGAAGTACACGAAGGGAAGCGAGACGTACACGCAGGCGATCGAGCTGGTTCCCGACGCGCGCGCGTCGTACACCGCCGAGGACCGCGCGCTGCAGCAGAAGACGGTGCGCGCGCTGTACGACATGGTGGAGCGCTTCACGTTCCTCACCGAGCGGACGATCAACCTGCGCGATCAGGCCAACGAGCGCGCGGCCAAGCTCTCCGGCAACGATAAGACGCAGCTCTCCGCGCTGGCGACCAAGCTCGACACAATGGTGAAGGCGCTCGTGGCCACGCGCGAAGGCGGCTGGCTCTCCGGCGAAGAACAGCTCCGCGAGCGCCTCGGCATGCTCTACGGCGCGGTGAACTTCTACGACGGCCGCCCGACGGACTCGCAGCTCAACGAGATGAAGCTGCTGGCCAAGGATCTCGACACGAAGCAGGCGGCGTTCGACGCCGTCGTGGCCAAGGACCTCGCCGCGGCGAACAAGGCGCTGAGCGCGAAGAAGCTCGAGGCCATGAAGCTGCTGTCGGAAGAGGAGTGGAACAAGAAGGAGCCGGGCAGCGGGACACCGGCGGCGTCGATGCCGTCGTTCCGGTTGTTTTAGTCTTTCCATGGAGGGCAGGCACCCATGCCTGCCCTCCGCTGTACCATCTCCGCGTGCACTTCCTGCTCTTCGCGCTCTTCCAAACGATCGCTGCGGACGGAGTGCGCGTATACGTCGCGCCGGCGCTCGACGACTCGACGTCGTATTTGAGCGGCAAGGTCGGCATCGAGGTTCTCGTCGGAGAGGACGGCTCGGTCGAGGAAGTCCGCAGCAATGCCTGCGCCGGCGACGCGAGACTCCTGTCGTTGGCGGAGACGGCCGCGCGGCAATGGAAGTTTGCTCCGTCCCGCCCGGGCTGGCGGACGATCACGTTCGACGTCGCGCCGGAGGCCGAGACGATGGACGAGACGCGCGTCGACACGCGTTACGAGACGCCGCTGACGCTCCACACGATGCGAACGGTGTCGCTCGTGCTGCGCTGGCCGCGCGTCAACGGAAAGCCGCCGGAGAAGAGCTGCGCGGTTCACCACGAGCCGATGCGCCTCGTGACGCTGAACATGGGCGGCACCGGCCCTCCCGGCTACGACCACTCGGCGCTCCTGGAGGAATGGCTGCGAGCATTCGTGAACAAGTTTCCGAACAGCGGCGAATCCATCAGCCTGGGCTGCGAGGGGCGCCGGGAGAAGTTCGGCGAGGCGTTCCTGTGCGACTCCTGCCAGAAGGCGCGCAAGGCGTGGCTCGCGGCCCATCATCTCGAGCGGCCGCCGCAATGAGGACTCCGACCAGTCACGAACGGATGACGGGACTGCCGTGGGACGCGTCGTACCACGCCGAGGAGCCCGCGCCTTGGGATATCGGCCGGCCGCAGCCGGCCGTCGTTCGTTTGGCCTCGGAAGGCGCATTCGCCGGAGCAGTGCTCGACGCCGGCTGCGGCACCGGCGAGAACGCTCTCCATGTCGCCTCGCTGGGATTGTCGGTTGTCGGCGTCGACGTGGCGGAAACTGCGCTGGCGATTGCGCGACAGAAGGCCGCCGAGCGCGGGATCGACGTTGAATTCGCCGTCGCCGACGCGTTCGCGCTGGGGCGTTTGGGACGCCGCTTCGACACGGTGCTGGACTGCGGGCTGTTCCACACCTTTGATGACGGCGAGCGGCCGCGATACGTGGCCAGTCTCGCGGCGGTGACCGAGCGCGGTGGAACCGTGGTCGTGCTGTGCTTCAGCGACGACGGTCCCGAGACCGGTCCGCATCCCGTCAGTCAGGACGAGCTGAGAGCAGCGTTCGATCGCGGCAATGGGTGGAATGTCGTCGCGATCGAGCGCGACCGGCTTCAGACGAGATTCCACGACGACGGCGTACCCGCTTGGGTGGCGACGATCAAACGAATCTAAACCCCTAGCCGGGCAAGGATGTCAGGCGGCACGCGATTCTGTAGCTCCGGGTAGCTGTCGATCAGCCGGGAAATGTCAGCCAGGTCCTTTAATCGTTTCGTGCGACGCCGATCGTCGTCCTGCACCGCCCAAATCTTCCCCTGAAGCAGATCCTCCGGCGAGGCCACCGGCAACTGCAAGTCCATGACCTCGCGAACTCGGGCGCGATCGACGAACGGCGCGTAACGCGGATCGGTTTGGATCTGCAAACGGAGCTTCGAGTTTGGCGAGGAGACGTTGAGACTGTGCGGAAACCGGCGCACTTGGAACCGTTCCGCCAGCGCCTTTTCGACCCGCGGCAAGTCGCGCATCGCGACCGCGACGTCAAAGTCTTCGGTCACGATCGGCTCGCTGTAGGCGTTGACCGCCACGCCGCCGATCACGCAAAAGTCGACGCCGAGGGTTTCGAGCACGGAGAGAAACCCTTCGAGGAAATCGCTGCGGTCCTTCGTCACCGCCTTCCAGAACTCCAGCGAGCGCACGGCGCTACTCTACACCCCGGTCCTTCGTCGATTCTTCCGAAGGTCCTCGCTTCGATCGACCTGGAGATCGCGTTTTGTCGCCGCCGTTCCGGCCAGATCGATCTCGTCGCCCTGTCGGGCGAGGCACTGCTGGTTGCGACTCGAGCGACCGCATGCGCGCTACTCTACCGTTGCATGCAACTCGCGACCGACCGCCTCCTCCTCCGCCCCTTCGTCCCCGACGACGCGCCCGCCGTGCAGCGGCTCGCCTCGGCGTATGAGATCGCGGAGAACACGCTGCTGATCCCGCATCCGTACCCCGAGGGCGCGGCGGCGGCGTGGATCGCCAGGCCGAAGGAGACGGACCACCACATCTTCGCCATCACCCTGCGGGAGGGTGGGAAGGTCATCGGCGCGATCGCGCTGGAGGCGAAGCCCGACCATGGCCGCGGCGAGATCGGCTACTGGGTCGGCGTGCCGTATTGGAACCGCGGCTACGTCACCGAGGCCGCGCGCGCGGTGCTCGGCTTCGGCTTCGAGTCCCTCGGACTTCACCGCATCTTTGCCATGCACTTCAGCCGTAATCCCTCCTCGGGGCGGGTCATGCAGAAGCTCGGCATGAAACACGAAGGCACCCTGCGTGATCACGAGAAGAAGTGGGGCGTCTTCGTCGACTGCGAGGTGTATGGAATCCTTCACAGCGAGTTCCGCTAGAGTAGCCGCATGCCCCTCGCACACATCCTCTTCGCCATCGTCCTCGCCGGCGAGCCGGTGCGCTTCCTTCCCGCGCCGCAGTTCACCATGCGCCAGGTGCGGCACACGAACGACGCCACGCGCGCGGGCCTGACGCGCTGGGCGGCGACGGAGCACGGGCGCATGATCCTCGAATCGCTGGCGGCGAAGGAGTATGACGTCGTCGTGCTCGAGGACGACGCCGACGACAGCGCCGGCAACGCCCCGCAGCCCGGCATCGCCACGCTCGCCGCCTCGGGCGATCATTCGAAGGTCAAGACGTACGTCGTCGTCCTGAATCCGAAGTTTTACGCGGACCTCAAGAACATGAAACCTCTGCGGACCGAGGCGGGGACGCTCGCGGAGCTCATGTCGGCGGCGTGGGCGGCGGAGCTGCTCCACGTCTACTACTACGCGCAGGGCGTGAGCCTCCCGCATCACCCGCGCCCCGATTTCCAGGAGATGTGGCGGGCCATGGCGAAGGAGCTCGGCTTCCCGACCATGCGCCACGACGACGAGGACGAGGTCGCATGCTGCTCGCCCTGACGCGCGAGGTTCCCGCCGCCATCAACGCCTGCGAGCTCACGCACGTCGAGCGGAATCCGATCGACGTCGCCGCCGCGCGCGCGCAGCACGCCGCGTACGAGGCCGCGCTCGAGGCGGCCGGCTGCAGCGTGAGGCGCCTGCCGCCGCTCGACGACATGCCGGACTCCGTCTTCGTCGAGGACACGGCGGTCGTCGTCGACGAGCTCGCGGTCGTCACCCGGCCCGGTGCCGCGTCGCGCCGCGGCGAGACGGCTAGCGTGGCCGAAGCATTGCGCGCGCACCGCGACGTCGTGTCCATCGAGGAGCCGGGAACGCTCGACGGCGGCGACATCCTGCAGCTCGGCGAGACCGTCTACGTCGGTCTCTCCGCGCGCACGAACGATGACGGGGCGCGGCAGCTCCGCGAGTTCCTCGAGTCCTACGGCTACATCGTCAAGACCGTCGACGTCACCCGCTGTCTGCACCTGAAATCGGCGGTGACGAAGATCGCATCGGATACGGTGCTTCTCAATCCGGACTGGATCGACAAGACGTTGTTCGAAAACGCCATCGAGGTCGATCCCGCGGAGCCATTTGCCGCGAACGCGCTGCTCGCCTGCGAGACGCTGCTCTGCTCCGCTGCGTATCCGCGCACCAATGCGCGGCTCCCGAACGCGAGAACGATCGACGCCGGCGAGCTTGCCAAAGCCGAAGGCGGCCTGACCTGCTGTAGCATCCTCTTTACCGTATGAGCCGACTTCCACCGGGGAGCAGCGGATTGCCGCTGCTCGGCGAGACGCTTCCCTTCGCGAAGAACCCGTTCCGCTTTCTCGACGAGCGCCTGGCCAAGTACGGCCGCGTCTTCCGCACGAACGTCTTGGGGCGAAAAACCGTCGTCGTGGCCGGCCCCGAGGCCGCGGGACGCTTCATCGACGGCAGCGTCGTCATGCGCGAAGGCTCCATGCCGCCGCACGTGCAGGAGCTCTTCGGCGGGCGCAGCCTGCCGCTCCTCGACGGCGACGCGCACGCGGCGCGCAAGAGCGTCGTGCTGGCTGCCTTCACGCGCGAGGCCATGGCGTCGTACTTGCCGATCATCCAAGGCGCCGTAGAGCGCTCGTTCGCGAAGTGGGCGGGCGCTGGCGAGATCCGCTGGCTCGACGAGATGAAGCGGCTGGCCATCGAAGTGATCTGCTCGACGTTCTTCGGCCTGCAGCCCGGCGAGGAGATGGATCGCCTCCGCAGCGACTACGACATCCTCACGCGCGGTTTCGCCACGCTGCCGATCAATTTTCCGGGAACGCCGTACCGCAACGCGCTGAAGGCGCGCGACCGCATCTTAGGCGTGCTGCGGCGGATCGTGCGCGAGCGCCGCGCCGCGCCCACGGACGACGGCCTCTCGCGCATTCTCGAGGGCGCACGCCGTGCGCCCCTACCGGTAGGGGCGCACGGCGTGCGCCCTAGCGACGACGATCTTGCCCTCGAGCTGCACCACATCGTCGTAGCCGGCTTCATCGTCTACGGCGAGCTCGCCGCGATCGTGCGGCAGTTGACCGACCATCCCGACGTGCGCGCGCGGTTGCAGAGCGAGCCGCTGACGCTGCAGTCGCACGACCTCCTGCAGTTCGTCAACGAAGTGAAGCGCCTCACGCCGATCGTGCCGGTCGTCTTCGGCAAGAGCCGCAAGGAGTTCGAATTCGACGGCCTGACCGTGCCCGCCGGCTGGATGGTGTTGTGGGCGGTGAGCCCGAGCCACATCGCCCACGGCGTGTACGACGACGCGCAGCGCTTCGATCCCGACCGCTTTTCGCCCGCGCGCGCCGAGGACCGCCGCCACGAGCACGCCTTTGCGCCGCAGGGAGCGGGGCCGATCACCGGCCACCGCTGCCCCGGCCTCGACTTCGCGACGGTCTTCATGTCCGTCTTCACGCTCGTTCTGCTGCGCGGCTACACGTGGGAGCTGCCGCCGCAGCGCTTCGACTACGACTGGAGCAAAGTGCCGCCGGAGGTGCGCGACGGCTTGCGCGCGCGCGTGATGGTCATTCCCTGAGCTGCGCGATGCGCGCCTTCGTCAGCTCGGTCTTGCACGCGGCGATCTCGAGCGGCTGGATCGAGCCGCCCTCCGATTCGCTTCCTTCGTAATCGCACTGAGCATCGCGGAACGCAACCCAGGCCCGCTCCGCTTTCTGCAGCTTGGCCCTCCGATTCGGATCCAGCTTCTTGAGCAATCGGCTGTAGGCGACGTTGAGCTGCGCGTCGTTGCGCCGGAGCTCCTCGCCGGCGCAGCGATTCATCTCCGCCTGCGTCTGCGGCGAGTCGCAGCGGTCCGGCGGGGCTAGGGCGAAAAGGAGGAGGAGTGCGGCGGTTCCCATGCCGGCGATGGTACGCCTTAGCATATCTGGAGTGCGGCGGCCATGCCGCCGCTCT
>DATDFB010000142.1:0-9173 GCA_036522835.1 Thermoanaerobaculia bacterium
ATGACAGCATGGTAGAACCGGCGGCGGCACGATTCAATTGCGGTACTTATCCCCCCCCGTGTTGAACACCACAACCGTCTCATCGCGCGAGATCGTGCCGTCGGCCATCAACTGCTCCACCGCCAAGAACGCCGCCCCCCCCTCCGGCCCCACGTCCATCCCCTCCGCCCGCCGCGCGGCGGCGGCCGCACCTTCGATCGCCGACTCCTCCACGGCGATCGCCCCGCCGCGGGAGTCGCGCAGGGCGCGGAGCATGAGGCGGTCGCCGATCGCGCGCGGGACGCGGAGGCCCCACGCCGAGGTCTGCGGCGATTCCCACTCGGGAGCAGTCTCGAGACCATCAGAAAGAGCGCGAACGATCGGTGCACAACCGGAAGACTGCACCGTGTACATGCGCGGGCGCTCCTCGCCGATCCATCCGAGGCGCTGCATCTCGTCGAAGGCCTTCCACATCCCGATCAGGCCCGTGCCGCCGCCGGTCGGATAGAGAATCGCGTCGGGGAGGCGTCCGAGGTCTTCGAGCAGCTCGTAGCCCATGATCTTTTTTCCCTCGACGCGGTACGGCTCCTTGAGCGTCGAGAGATCGAAGCCGCCGTTCTCGCTGATGAACTGCTGCACGCGCTTCGCAGCGTCGGTGATCACGCCGGCCACGAGCTCGACGGTCGCGCCGTAGCCGCGGCACTCCTCGATGATCGACCGCGGCGTGTCCTGCGGCATGGCCACAAACACCGGAAGGCCGGCGCGCGCGCCGTAGGCGGAGAGGGCGGCGCCGGCGTTGCCCGCCGTCGGCGCGGCCAACGAGCGGGCCCCCAGTTTTTTAGCCATCGTCACCGCCGCCGCCATCCCGCGCGACTTGAACGAGCGCGTCGGATTCTTCGACTCGTCCTTGATCCAGACGTTCTCGTGGCGCGTCGAGCGGAGGAGCGGCGTGCACCCTTCGCCGAGCGTCACGATCTCCGCCTCCGACTCGACCGGAAGCACGTCGACGTAGCGCCACATGTCGCAGCGGGCGCGGAGCGACGGCGTCTCCGTGAGCTCGTACTCGACCAGGAGCGGCGCGCCGCAGTTCGGGCAGAGGTTGTAGAGGCGGTCGATCGCGTACGTGCGATCGCAGCGGGAGCAGCGGAGATGAAACGGGCGCACGCTGTGCGCCCCCTACGGTTTTTGAGCCTTCGCGTCCTGCACGGCCTTGTCGGCGTTCTTCTGGAACTCCTCGACCGACTTCTGGGCCTGGCCCGGTTTGTCCTCGTACTTCGACATCTCGTGGGCGTACGCCTGCAGGGCGTTCTCGTACTTCGAGAGCAGTTGGCGGTTGTAGGAAATGGCCGGGTCGACCTGCTCCTGCGACTTCGCCGACTCGGCGCGCTGCTGCTCCATTCCGTCGAGCATCTGCTTGTACATCGCCTTCGTCTGCTCGTCCTTGGCCTCGTCGTACTGCTTCTTGACCTGCTTGTACGACGCGTCCATCTGCGCGGTGAACGCCTGCGTGGCCTTGCTGGAGAACTCGGCCATGCTCGCGGCCAGGATCTGTCCCTTCACCCACTGATACTCGGCGGTGTTGTAGTGCAGGTCCTTCGCCGCGCGCAGGTCGGCGGTCATCATCTCCGCGGCGGCGCCGAGCGTCTTGAACCCTTCGATCATCCCGCCGATCGACTTCTCGCCGGCCGCCTTGGCCGCATCGGCGTGCTTCTGCGCCTCCGCCTTCGCCACCTGCGCGATGGCCTTCTCGTGCTCGCGCACCTTCAGATACATCTGCACCTGGCCGTCCGTGAGGTGGCCGTCCTTCGGCGCATCGTACTTGTCGTTGGCGATCTCCTTCATCAGATCGGTCGTCCCGCGCTTTTGCAGGTCCTGCTGGATCGACGCCTTGTCCATCGCTTCCTTCACCTTGCAACCGGTGAGGGCGACGGCAAGACAGAGAGCGGCTGGCAGAATTCGACGCATTTTTCCTCCAAATAAGATTGGTGTCGCGCGCGATTGTAGCATCACATCCGGGAGCGGATGCTGTTCGTGAGATCGTCCAGGCCGCGGAGGATGCGCTCGATGTCGGCGCGGTGCTCGGCGCGCATCGACTCGATCTGCTCCTCCAGCTCGCGGACGCGGATCTCCAGGCTCGGCCCGGGCGCGGGCGGCGCCTCTTCGACCGCGACGGCGACCGGCGCTTCCTCGACGAGCGCCGTGGCGTCGAGCTCTTCGACGTCGTCGATCGGCACCGGCACCGGCACGGTGCCGTGGAACGTCGCCGGCCGCTCGCGCCCCTCGGAGAGGAGTTGTTCGAGCGACACCTCTTCCATCCGCTCGTACGGGCTCGACTCCGGGAACGGCACGGAGTCGGCGAAGGGGTTGACCTCCAGCGCCTTCGCCTCCTCGGCGACAGGCGGGGGGGCAGCCGCGGCGGACGGCTCCGGCTTGATGTCGAGCTTCGGCCGCACCGCGGGCGCCTTGTCGGACTTCTTTTTTTCGACGATCGGCTCCATCACGCCGCTCTTTCCCTTGAGGCGGCTGTAGAGGTGCTTCGCGGCGATCTTCGAGATCAGCCGGAACGTCTCCATGACCCCTTCGCCTTGGAGCGCCGAGGCCTCGGTGTAGGGGTAGCCTTCGAAGCCGAGCTTCTCCTGGAGGTCCTCGACCGGGAGCACGCCGGGGAGATCGCGCTTGTTGTACTGGATCACGATCGGCGTGTCGTTCGGATCGATGTTGTTCTCCTGCAGGTTCTCCATCAGGTTGGCGAAGCTCTCGCGCGTGGCCTCGACCATGGCCGGCTGCGAGTCGGCGACGAACACGACCGCGTCGGCGCCTTTGAGCACGAGCTTGCGCGTCTCGTTGTAGAAGACCTGGCCCGGAACGGTGTAGAGCTGGATCTTGAGGTTGAAGGCGCCGACCTTGCCGATGTCGACCGGCAGCAGGTCGAAGAACAGCGTGCGGTCCGTCTTGGTCGCCAGCGACAGCATCTTTCCCTTCTGCGTCGGGTCGAGCTTGTCGAAGATGACCATCAGATTCGTCGTCTTGCCGCAGAGGCCGGGACCGTAGTAAACGATCTTCGCCGTCATCTCGCGGGTGGCGTGGTTGAAGAGGACCATGGGAGCCAAAAGTATCGCACAACGCCGTTCAACGTTCGCGCGCCCGCGCCCGTAGGAGCTGACATGAAGCGCGTTGCGGCCGTCACCCTGCTCCTCTTCGCCGCCTGTTCTTCCGCCGACTACGACCAACCGCCGCCGCAGCGGTCGCGCGCGCGCCTGCCGCGGAGCGCGCCGGCGGCGGACGCGCTCGACATGCTGCCGCCCGCGCAGTGGTGGCACGACCCGCAGATCGAGGCGGCGGTGAGCCTGACCCCCGAGCAGTTCGCGCAGCTCGACAAGATCGCCAAGGAACACGAGGACGAGATCGCCCGGCTGGAGCGGGACAGCATGACCGCCTCGCGCGACGTGCGCACTCTGCTCGACGCGGAGACGCCGGCGGCGGCGGACATCGTCACGGCGGCGATGCGCCTCCGCGCCATCCGCGACAGCGCCTTCGAGCATCAGGCGCAGCTCCTCGGCGCCGAGCGCGCGCTGCTGACGAAGCGGCAGTGGGCGTCGCTGCAGAGCGCGATGCAGAGCGAGCGTCAGGACCGCCGCGACGGCGGCAACAGCTATCCGCGCCGGCGGGGCGGGAGGGGAGGCGGGCGGTGGCCGGGGATGTGATGCCGTGGAGCGCCCCTCATCCGGCGCTGCGCGCCACCTTCGCCTCCAGCGCCCTCGCCCCGCGGAGCGGGGAGAGGGTGGCCGAAGGCCGGGTGAGGGGTCGTTGATGATCGACGACCTTTTCGAGATCCCCATCGAAGACTCGATCGACCTGCACGCGTTCCTTCCGAAGGACGTCCGCGACGTCGCCTGCGACTACCTCATCGCGGCACGCGAGCGCGGCTTCACCGAGGTGCGGCTGATCCATGGACGGGGACAGGGCGTGCAGCGGGCATTGATTCAGCAGATGCTCCGCTCGCTGGACTTCGTCCAGCGCTGGCATGATGACGCGCACCTCGGGGCTACAATCGTGATCTTTCGATGACTACGACTCTCTTTGAAGAACTGTCCCGCGTCAAAACCTACGAATACACCGAAGACGACGTCGTTCGCTTCGAGGGCCTGCACGAAGAGATCCGCGCGCTCAAGCGCGAGCGCAACGCCGTCATCGTTGCGCATAACTACTACCGCCCCGAGATTCTCAAAGTGGCGGACTTCGTCGGCGACTCCCTCGAGCTCGCGCTCATGGCCTCCAAGGTCAAGGACGCCGACGTCATCTGCTTCTGCGGCGTCCACTTCATGGCCGAGACGGCGAAGATCGTCAATCCTTCGCGTACCGTGCTGCTGCCGAACCTCGCTGCGGGCTGCCAGCTCGCCGACTCCGCGCCGGCCGCCGACCTCGCCGCGCGCATCGACGAGTTGAAGAAGGAGTATCCCGATCTCGCCGTCGTCTCCTACGTCAACACGACCGCCGCGGTCAAAGCGCTCTCCGACATCATCGTCACCTCGGCGAACGCCGCGAAGGTCGTGCGCACGCTGCCGAACCGGAACATCCTCTTCGTCCCCGACCGCAACCTGGCCCGCCACGTCGCCGAGCAGGTGCCGGAGAAGCACGTCATCCCGTGGGAAGGCTTCTGCTACGTGCACCAGCAGATCACGCCGCAGGAGATCGCGCGCGTCCGCGAGGCCGATCCGGAGATCGAGATTCTCGTGCACCCGGAGTGCCGCGCCGACGTCGCCAAGCTCGCCAACGCCGTCCTCTCCACCTCGGGGATGGTGAAGTATGCGAAGGAGCGCCCGGCGAAGCGCTTCCTCGTCGTCACCGAATGCGGCCTCTCCGACCGCCTGGCGATGGAAGTGCCGGACAAGACGTTCCTCAAGGGCTGCAAGCTCTGCACGTTCATGAAGGTGACCTCGCTCGAGGACGTGCGCGACTCGCTGCAGCTCCTGCGCTACGAGATCGAGGTGCCGGAGGAGATCCGCGTACCGGCCGAGCGCGCTCTGCGCCGGATGTTCGAGGCGACGGGGTAGGGGCGCACGGCGTGCGCCCTTGCACGCCTTTCGCAAGGACCGAGCACGGCAGGAGACCTGACGATGCTCGAACCAGTTCGCGGTGACGACAAGGCCAACGCGAAGATCCTCGCGATCGAGGACGATCCCGAGGTTCTTTCCCTCTACAAAACGTACCTTCAGAAGAAAGGCTACGAGGTCCTCTCCGCCTCCGGCGCCGTGGAAGGCATCAGCCTTCTCCAGCGCAACCCCGACACCCGCCTGATCCTGCTCGACCTCAACCTTCCGGGAATGAGCGGCGAAGAGTGGATCGCCTGGTACGTGCAGCAGGGAAAGCAGACGCCTGTCGTGGTCGCCTCGGGGAAGGGAGACATCCTCACCATCACGAAGGGCAACAACATGACCGCCGCGCTGACGAAGCCGTTCCACATGGAAGAGCTTCAGGAGCTGATCGAGGTGTTGCTAGCGGACGATTGGCACGAGCAGGTGAGCGTCGATAAACGCACGCATTAGCCGTCGTTCCCGATGGCTTCCACGGGGCAGTTATCCAAAGCGTCCTTGCACAGCGTCTCCTCCTCCTCCGTCTCCGGCTGTTTGTAGACGTAGGAGAAGCCGGCTTCGTCGTTGCGCTGGAAATTCGCCGGGGCGGTCTCGCGGCAGAGATCGCAGTCGATGCACTGGGAGTCGACGTAGTAACGCCCCGCCGGTTGCCCCGCGACTTTGTCGTTCGGATCAGCCATATGATGACCGCACCGCCAAACGAGGAGCTCGCATGAAAACATTTCTCGCCACGATCTTCGTCGCCGCCGCGGCCTTCGCGCAGCCGATGACACCGATGCCCGAGAGCGTCTCGGTGAACGGCATGGGCCGCGTGACGCTCGTTCCCGACCGCTTCACGTTCACGGCCGGCGTGCAGACGAACGCGCCGACCGTCGATGCCGCCGTGAACGAGAACAACGAGCGCGTGGCCCGCGTCGTGGCCGCGCTCAAGGCCGCCGGCGCGAAGCCGGAAGAGATCCAGACCTCCGGCTTCTCGATCTATCCGCAGCAGGATTTCTCGCAAGGGCAACTGCCGCGCCTTCTCGGATACCAGGTCAACAACAGCGTGACGGTGCGCAAGAACGAGATCGCCACGGCGAGCAAGCTGCTGCAGGTGGCGATCGCCGCCGGCGTCAACACCGCCTCGGGACTCAACTTCGAAGTGTCGGATCCGACGCGCGGCCGCGATCGAGGATTGAAGGCGGCCTTCGACGATGCGCGCGCCAAGGCCGCGCTCTTGGCGCAGGCGGCGGGGCGGACGCTCGGCCGCGCGCTGCACATCACCGAGGGGGGCGAGCCGCCGCCGCAGCCGAGGCTGATGATGGCAAAGGGAGTGATCGCGGCGCAGGCTGCCGTGAGCGAGGTTCCGGTCGAGTCGGGCACGCAGGAGTTGACGTTCAGCGTGTCGGTCGTGTTCGAGCTCAAGTGAAGCGTTTGCGGCACTTCCGTTGCACTAAATAACATCGGGAGCCAATGTGCGGCCCCAACATTAAATCAATGGAGGAACGCATATGGAGAACCGTGAACGAGACAAGATGAGCCAGCGCAGCAGCTCGACGCAGGCGGGTGACATCAACCGCAGCGTTTCGCAGGACAGGAGCAAGAGCGACACTTCGGCCGATTTCGGGCAGAACATCGGACGGTCGGAGAACAAGATGAACGAGCCGAGCAGCCGGCAGAGCGGCAGCGTCGGCTCCAGCGGCATGGAGAGCGGGTCGAAGTTGGACCGCGGCTCCAGCGGCATCTCCTCGGGCAGCAAGGGCAGCTCGGATCTGGACAAGAGCAGCTCGGATCTCGGCAGCTCGGGCGGCAGCACTTGGAGTGACAGCGGCAAGGGCTCTCAGGGCGGCTCGCGCCACTGAGCCGGTCCCGACTGCTGACGGAAGGCCGCGCGTTGCGCGGCCTTTTCTTTTGCTATCCTCGCCGCATGCCCGAGATCGAGATCAGCGCCGCGACGGCTGCGGACATCGACGCGATCAAGGCGTTGCTCGACGCCAACGCGCTGCCGACGGCGGGCATCGACGAGCACTGGCGGACCTTCGTCGTGGCGCGCGACGGCGGCAAGCTCGTCGCGTGCGGCGGCGCCGAGGCCTATCAGTTCGCGGCGCTGATCCGCTCGATCGCCGTCGATTCGGAGTATCGCGACCGCGGCCTGGGGCGGCGCATCGTGCGGCAGCTCCTCGACCGTCTGGCGTCGCGCGGCCTGCGCGAGTTCTATCTGCTGACGACGACGGCGGAGGACTACTTCCGCAAGCGCGGCTTCAAGACCATCGACCGCGACGAAGTGCACCCGCAGCTCCTGAGCTCGCGCGAGTTTCAGGACGCCTGCCCGGCCTCGGCCACGTGCATGCGCCTGGTGATGCTGGCGTAGGGGGTGCCGGTCGTCGGCCATGGAAAACGAGAAAATTAGAATGCGAATGCAGAATGAAGAATGCGATGGTCTGTCGGCACGGGCGCTCCCGTTTCTCGATTCTGAATTCGCATTCTGATTTTCTGATTTTCCGGCAGGCAGAACGCCTCATACTCTTCTCCCGTGAGAGTCTTCGACGTCCACCTGCACATCCAGCCGTGGCGCATGATGAATCCCGAGGCGCTGGCGCTGGTCGCGGAGGATGAAGCGCACCGCGAGGCCGGCACGATCCTCGACTCGCCCGGCAACGTGCTGCGCTTTCTCGACGCCAACGACATCGAGCGCTGCTGCTGCATCAACTATGTCTCGCCCGACGTGATGGGCTTCACGCGCGAGGTCAACGATTGGATCGCGGAGTTCACGCGCGACCACCGCGATCGTTTGCTGCCGGTCGGCTCGGTGAATCCGCTGCACGAGATGCACGTTCGCGACGAGATCCGGCGCGTGCTCGACCTCGGCATCCGCATGATCAAGATCCACCCGCCGCACCAGCTCTTCTCGCCGAACGCGTACCGCGGAGAGCTGTGGCAGCTCGCGGAGATCTACCGCGAATGCGAGGCCCGCCGCGTGCCGGTGATGTTCCACACCGGGACGTCGGTGTTTCCCCGCGCCCGCAACATCTTCGCCGACCCCATGCCGGTCGACGACGTGGCCGTCGACTTCCCTGAGCTGCGCATCCTCCTCGCGCACAGCGGCCGCCCCCTGTACGGCGAGACGGCGTACTTCCTGGCCCGCCGCCATCGCAACGTGTACCTCGAGCTCTCCGGCATCCCGCCGAAAGCGCTCCCGAAGTACGTTCCGCGCCTCGCGGACATGAGCGCGAAGGTGGTGTGGGGGACGGACTGGCCGTCGCCGGGCGTGCACTCGCCGAAGAAGAACGTGGCGGACTTTCTGGCCCTGGGGTTCAGCGACGAGGTGAACCGGCGGGTGCTGCGGGAGAACGCGGAAGGGCTGTTCGGGATCGAGCCTTAGTCCGCACGGCGAGTCGCTTTGCTCAGAGCTCTTTCAACGACTCGCGGCGCGCGGGAAGCGACGAGAAGTAGTGCGCGCGCTGGACCGACCGGGTGGCGGCGTCCCTGTTCCCAATTCTGCAACGTATCAAGGCTGACGCCGATCATTCGTGCGAACTCGGTTTGCGACTTGTGAAGCTTTGCCCGGATCGCACGAACATCTTTCGCGTTGAACACGAACTCGCGAGAGGGTTTCGCCTCGCCACGATGAATCTTCACAGCTTGCTCCAAGCTTTGAGCCAGTTGATCGAACAGTTCCTTTTTCATCCGAACCCTTCTGCGATCTTCCGCAGCGTACGTATCTGCTCAGCGGAGAGATTTTCCTGCCTGCTCTTGGAGTAGACCATGAGCATGTAGATGACAGACTGCGACACGTACCAGTAGTAGATGACCCGTAACCCACCTCGCTTTCCGCGACCATGGCCAGGAAGGCCCCAGCGCATTTTGCGAACCCCGCCAGTTCCGGGAATGAGATCGCCGAGGTCAGGTTGCAAGACAAGCGCTGTTTGGAGCTTCGAATACTCTGAATCGCTCAGGATCTCAACGATCTGTCCGTGAACAACGGCGTCTCGACAAACCGGAGCACTTCAGGCTACCAGCATACGCCGGTGGCGTACGGCTATTCAACGGGCAACAGCGGATTCGCCTAGGGCGCACGCCGTGCGCCCCTACCGGTAGGGGCGCACGGCGTGCGCCCCCAAC
>DATDFB010000143.1:0-7335 GCA_036522835.1 Thermoanaerobaculia bacterium
CCGCGCACGACCGCATGTACGACGGGACGCCGCTGGGGTGGGCGGAGTACTGCAAGCAAGGGAAGATTGCGGCGTATCTCAGTCGGGCAGATCGCGGTAGATGACGGAGAGGTCGAGTGTCGGGCCGGTGGCGAGCTTCACGGTTCCTTCTCGCACATCGAGGAACTCCCAGATTCCCGAATCATTGCGCCGGTACACCTCGATATGCGGCTGCTCCTGGCCGACCAAAACATATTCCCGCAGCGAAGGGATGAGTTGGTAATCCCTGCGTTTGCTGATGCGATCGACATCCTCCGTCGACGGCGACAGCACTTCGACGAGCAGCTTGGGATTCGTGATGACCTGGTTGTACGGATCCGCCGGATCACCTTCGATCGGCCCACAAACCATCGATGCATCGGGATATGCCACTCTGCCCGTAGCAAGCACACGGATGTTCTGATCGGATTGGAACGCCACACAACCGGCGGGTAGATCGCGCTCGAGTACACCGCTGATTCTTGACGCCAGCGCGCTGTGCCGGCGCGAGCCGCCCGCCATCGCATAGATCTCGCCATCGACGTACTCGTGTTTCGTCGTGCTATCACGCTCTAAGGCGAGGTACTGCTCGTACGTATAGTGGTGTCGCGGCTCCGACAGCGCAGTCATGCTTTAAGGATACCTCGGCTCACTGCGCCGCATGCTTCGACGCCGCCCGCACCTCGATCTGCCCCTCCCGCACCCGCACCTCGAAGCACCTTGCGGGGAACGTCGTCGGGCCGTTGACGACGTGACCGTCGGAAAGCGCCAGTTCCGACTGGTGCCAGGGGCACTGGATGGCGTCGCCGACGAGCTTTCCCTCGGAGAGCGGCCCGCCGAGGTGGGGACAGGTCTCGGTGATGGCGAAGATCTGATCGTCGCGTTTGACGAGCAGGATGGCCACGCCGTCGGCGACGACACGCGTCGGCTTATCGTGCTGTAGCGCGGTGTTGGCGATCACCGGCGTCCACTCCTCCGGCTTTTTATTGTCCGCCGTCGCGGTGTGGTCGACGCCGATCTGCTCGCCAAAGACCAGGTGCCCGCCGAGGTACGCCGAGACCATGCCGACGGCGTAGCCGAGCATCGACAGCGCCACCGCGCTTTGCCGCGAGTCCTTCCGTTTTCGCATCACGTACGACGTCGCGTACATCCCGGCGGCGGCGAGGTTCAGCACGCCGTGCGCGAGGCCGACGCGTTTGCCGCGGTCGTCGGTCTCCGACCAGTCGGTGAGGCCGGTGATCGCCGAGCCAACCGCGCCGACGAGACCGAGGGCCACGGCGGCGTCGGCGCCGTCGCGGAACTCGCGGCGGCCGCTCAGGCTCTCCATCGCGTCGAGCACCAGCGCCGCCGTCCAGGCGCCGAGGGGCACATCGGTGATCGCCGGATGCAGCGGGTGGCCGAGCCACGTGCCGTGCAAGACGTTCTTGACCTCGCGCGGCAGCGCGCCGCGCACGGCTTTCTGCAGCACGTTGGCGAGCTCTTCGAGTCCCGGCTGGCGCGAGATGGCGTTGATGAGCGCTTCGTATCCCATGCAGCCGTGGGGCGTTCACGTTTGGTGCCGTGCACAGGAATACGTCGTGCGGCCGAACACCACCGACTTCACGATCGTCCCGCCGCAGCGCGGGCAGCGCGCGCCCTCCTCCCGGTGGTGGATCAGGTAGCGCGGCGGGTAGTCGCGGTCGCGCTCCTTGAGGTCGATCACCGTCAGCAGGATCTTGCGCATGGTGGTGAAGATCGCGGCCACCTCCGAGGACAACAGCCGGTCGACCGGGCGCCGCGGCGCGATCGACGTCTGGAACAGCGTCTCGTCCGCGTACAGATTGCCGATCCCGGCGATGACGTCCTGCGACATCAGCGTCGACTTCACCGCGCCGCGGCGGTTCGCCAGCAGGCGCCGAAACTCCGGCAACCGCAGCGACAACGGATCGGGACCGAGGGCGTGCTGTGCGATGAACGCGTCGGGATCCGGAACCGTGTCGGCGACGCCGAAGAGGCGCATGTCCTCGAAGGCGAGGTGGGCGCCGTTGTCGAAGTCGAAGATCACGCGGGCGAAGCGCGGCGGCGAATCGAGGGCGTAGTACGACAAATCGCCGCTCATCCCGAAGTGCAGATGCAGCCAGACGCCGCCGGCGTCGACGAACAAATGCTTCCCATGCCGGCGCACGCGCGTGAACGCGTGGCCGCGGAGCATGCGCGCGAAGGCGTCCTTGCGCACGGCGCCGAGGATCCGCTCGTCGAGCACGCGCACCCGCGCCATCCGCTGCCCCAGCGCGTGGCGCGCGAAGTAGCGCCCGTAGAGCTCGACCTCGGGAAGTTCTGGCATTACCGAGGGCGCACGCCGTGCGCCCCTACCGAAACCTTGCTTCCAGCACGTCCAGCGGCACGGGGCCGGAGTCGAGCACCGCGTCGTGGAACGCGCGGATGTCGAACTTGTCGCCGAGCTTCTGCTTCTGCTTCTCGCGCAGCTCCAGGATCTTCAGCTGGCCGATCTTGTAGCCGAGCGCCTGCCCGGGCCAGACGATGTAGCGGTCCGTCTCGTTCTGGATCTCGATCTCGTCCTGCGCGGAGTGGTCGTGGAAGAACTGCACCACCTGCTCGCGCGTCCACTTCTTCGCGTGCAGCCCCGTGTCGACGACGAGGCGGATCGCGCGGAGCATCTCGTCCTGCAGGCGCCCGTAATCGTTCCACGGATCCTGGTAGAAGCCCACTTCCTTCCCGAGACGCTCGGAGTAGAGCGCCCAACCCTCGACATAGGCGGTGAAATTGAGGAGGTGCTTGCGGAAATCGGGGAGACCGGTGAGCTCCTGGGCGATGGCGATCTGCATGTGATGGCCGGGGACGCCCTCGTGGTACGCCGTCGACTCCATGGTGATGGTCTTGCGCGACTGCGGCTCGCTCGTGTTCACCTCGACGCGCCCCGGGCGCGAGCCGTCGGGCGCGCCGGGCTCGTACTCCGCGCCGGGCGCCTCCTTCTCGCGGAAGGCCTCGGTCGGCACGACGACGACCTTCGCACGCGGCAGGCGGCCGAAGAGTTGCGGCAGCTTCGCGTACATCTGGTCGATGTAGTGGCGGTAGAGCTCGAGGATCTGCTCGCGCGACTTGGGGTGAAGGCTCGGGTTCTCGTCCGCCGCTTTCTGCACCGACTTGAGATCGTCATAGCCGAGGCGCTTGGCAACCTGGAGAAGCTCGCCTTCGATGCGGGCCACTTCGCGCAGGCCGATCTCGTGGATCTGATCGGCGGTGAGATTCGTGGTCGTGCTCTCGCGGATGCGCACCCTGTAGCGGTGCGCGCCGTCGGGAAGCGCCCACATGCCGACCTCAGTGCGGCCGCGCGGCGCGTACTCGTCCTTCACGAACGCCGCGAATTTCTTGTACGCCGGCAGCATGCTCTCTTTGATCGCGGCCAGGAAGTCGGCGCGAATGCGCGCGCGCTCCGCCTCGGAGACCGAGTCCGGGAACGACGCCAGCGGCTGCGCGAACGGCGTCTTCTCCGGCTCCTCCGCGGCAATCCCCGCCGCTTGCGTCGCCACCTTCTCGAGCAGGAACTTCGGCGGCATGAGGCGGTCCTTCATCCCCTTGCGCATGGCCGCGATGGTGTCGTCCATCTGCTTCGGGAAGGCGCGCATGCGCTTCACGTAGTCGTCGTAGTCCTTCGCGCTCGTGAAGGTGAGGAGCGACGGGAACTGCGCGGCGCCGAGGTGGATGCCGCTGATCTGCGTGACCGGCATCTCCCAGTCTTTCATGTCCCAGTCCTCGATGCCCTCGCGCAGCATGCGCAGCATCAGGACTTTGTCGAGCGCTTCCTGCTCGGAGAAGCCGGTGGTATCGATGGCCTCGACGCGGGGGATGAACCGGCGGAACCCTTCGATGTCTCTGCGCTGCCCGGCCTCGGAGAGGTCTTGGACCTTGTCGTTGTAGCGCTTGTCGCCGAGGATCGAGGCGAACTCCGGGTACACGCGCATCGTGTACTCCCAATGCTCGCGCATGAGGTCGTCGAGCGCTTTGCGGCGCTTGTCGAGGTTTGCGGCGGAGAGCTCGGCGGCGGTGAGATTCGACACGATGAGAATCGACGCGAGGAACGCAGCGGCGAATTTTTGCATGCGTGTCAATTTATAACGAGGCGGAGGGATCGGTGACGATGACGATGCGCCGGAGGCGCACCCCGCGCATCTCGGCTAAGGCCATGCGCGCCTCGACGTTCACCCGGGCCAGGTCGGCAGAGGAAACGGAGACGCGCTGGAGGCGGCAAAGCTCGATGGCGAGGGCGGGCTTGAGGTCGATGGCGGCGATGCGGGGCCGGGGCGCCGGCAGCGGAGCTATGGAGTGCGGCGGCCAGGCCGCCGCTGTCGGAGCGACAGCGCCGCCTTGCCCGGCGCACTCCACAGGAGCCGTTCTCGCAGTGCCCTGCGTCAACGGCGCCTTCTGCTGCGCCTCCAAAACCGAGCCGAGAACGAACGACGCGAAGGCGTCGATGGCAGCGCGCCGTCCATGCTCAGCGAGCCTGCAGCCGGTCATTGCCACGGCTGCGAGCAGAAGCACGCACACTCCAATTCGCGTCGTCCATTCCCGTCTCATTGCCACCTCAGACGAGCGGCGGAGGGAAAAGTTGTTGCGTTCACGGTCATGTAACACCCCCTGCGCCCGGCACGTCGCCTGCACTAGAGCCCGTTCGATGTCAATCGACGGGGGTAGTCGGCTGTGCAATCAGGGACCAATCTGAATGGGCGTGACCTCGCCCGGACCGGGATCCCCGGTCTCGACGACGTGCTGGCCGGAGGTCTCACGCGAAACCGAACGTATCTCGTACAGGGCGATCCGGGCGTCGGCAAGACGACGCTGGGGCTGCAGTTCATTCTGGCCGGAGAGGCGCTCGGCGAGACGGGCCTCTATCTGACGCTGTCCGAAACGAAGGAAGAGCTGCAGGCCGTGGCGGACTCGCACGGCTGGTCGCTCGACGAGATCAACGTCTTCGAGTACTCGGCGCACGACCGGCTGGCGGCGGACGAGGAGAGCACGCTCTTCCATCCGTCGGAGATCGAGCTCGGGCAGGCCGTGCAGGCGCTCATCGCCGAGGTCGAGCGCATCAAGCCGCAGCGCGTCGTCATCGACTCGCTCTCCGAGATCCGCCTCCTGGCGCAGAATCCTCTCCGCTACCGGCGGCAGATCCTCGGCCTCAAGCACTACTTCAGCGGCCGCGACGTCACCGTGCTGCTGCTCGACGACAAGAACCTGCTGCAGGGCGACATGCAGCTCATGACCCTCGCCCACGGCGTGATCCTGCTCGAGCAGCTCGCGCCGGCGTATGGCGCGGAGCGGCGGCGGCTGCGCGTCAGCAAGTTCCGCGGCGTGAGGTACCGCGGCGGCTTTCACGACTTCAACATCCGCACGGGCGGGCTGATCGTCTATCCCCGCCTCGTCGCGGCGGAGCACCGCCACGTGTCCGCGCTGCAGGCGCTGTCGAGCGGCATCCCGGCCGTCGACGATCTCCTCGGCGGCGGCATCCACCGCGGCACGAGCACGCTGATCATCGGCCCCGCCGGCGGGGGCAAGTCGGCGCTGGCGACGCACTACGCCGTCTCGGCCGCGCAGCGCGGCGAGAACGTTGCCACCTTCATCTTCGACGAGAGCCTCAGCACGCTCTTCGCCCGCTCGGAGTCGCTCAACCTCGACCTGAGGAAGCACGTCGACTCGGGGCGGATCAGCATCCAGCAGATCGATCCGGCGGAAGTGCCGCCGGGCGAGTTCGTCCATCTCGTCCGCGAGGCGGTCGAGCAGCGCGAGGTGTCGATGCTGATCATCGACAGCCTCAACGGTTATCTCAATGCCATGCCCGAGGAGCGCTTCCTCACCATCCACATGCACGAACTGCTCACCTACCTCGGGCAGAAGGGCGTGGCCACGATCCTCGTCGTCGCGCAGCAGGGACTCATCGGCTCGAACATGCAGTCGCCCGTCGACGTCAGCTATCTCGCCGACTGCGTCATCCTCCTCCGCTACTTCGAGCACGGCGGCGAGCTTCGCAAAGCAATCTCGGTGATGAAGAAGCGCAGCGGCTATCACGAAAAAGCGATCCGGCCGCTCGCATTCACGAACGACCGCATCGAGGTCGGCGCGCCGCTGACGGACTTCCACGGCATCCTATCCGGGCTGCCCGTGCTGGATGCGGAGTCGCGCGATGCCTCGTCCCGCTGAGCCGACGAACGAGCGCATCCTGCTGCTCATGCCCCTCGGGCGCGACGCGAGTTTGGCCGCGGCGGCGCTGCGCAAAGCCAAACTGACGTGCCTCGCCTGCACAGACATGTCCGACCTCTGCGACAAGGTCGCCGAGGGCGTCGGCGCGGCGATGATCACCGAGGAGGCGCTCGACGCGGCGGCCATGCAGTGCCTGCGCGACGAGCTCGAAAAGCAGCCGCCGTGGGCCGACCTGCCGCTGATCATCTTCGTCTCCAGGCCCTCGGCGGAGCTGACGGTGCGGTCCTTCGAGGCGCTCGGGCCGCGCGCGAACGTCACGCTCATCGAGCGGCCCGTGCGCGTGAAGACGATGATCAGCGCCGCCAAGGCGGCGCTGCGCGCGCGGCGGCGGCAGTACGAAGTGCGCGACCTTCTGGACGAGCTCGAGCAACGCGTCACGGAGCGCGACAACTTTCTGGCCATGCTCAGCCACGAGCTGCGCAACCCGCTCGCGGCCATCACGCTGGCCGCCGACACCGACAACCGCGACGTCATCGTCCGCCAGACCCGGCACCTCAAGAAGCTCGTCGACGACCTGCTCGACATCGGCCGGGTGACGTCGGGGAAGATCATCCTCCACCGCTCCGCCGTCGACCTCGGCGACATCGTCGAGCACTGCGTGGCCACCATGCAGCCGCGCATCGAGGCGCGCCGGCTCCACGTCGAGGTCCGCCGCGAGACCGAGCACGCCTGGATCGACGGCGACGCCGTGCGCCTCGAGCAGGTGGTCAACAACGTGCTCTCGAACGCCATCAAGTACACGCCGCCCGACGGCTGGGTCAACGTGCTGCTCGAGCGCGACGACGGCGAGTTCGTGCTGCGCGTGCGCGACAGCGGCAAGGGAATCGCGCCGGAGATGCTCACGCGCATCTTCGATCTCTTCATGCAGGGCGACGTGGCGCTCGACCGCAGCGAAGGCGGCATGGGCATCGGCCTCACGCTCGTGCGCAAGCTGACGGAGCTGCACGGCGGCAGCGTGCGCGCCTACAGCCGCGGACCCGGCCGCGGCAGCGAGTTCGTGATCCGCCTGCCGATCGGCGCGCCGCGCGCGCATGGGCCAGGCCGCGCGGCAGTGGTCGCTCGAGC
>DATDFB010000144.1:0-3472 GCA_036522835.1 Thermoanaerobaculia bacterium
GACCTCGCGCCGCGCTTCCCCAAAGTCGCCGACGCGCTGCGGAAGCTGAAGGTGCCGGAGGTCGTGCTCGACGGCGAGATCGTCGCCCTCGACGAAGAGGGGCGGTCGCGATTCCAACTCCTCCAGCAGGGCAACCGCGAGCTCATCGTCCTCTTCGACATCCTCTGGCTCGACGGCCACGACCTCCGCCACCTCCCGTACGCCGATCGCCGCGAGTTGCTCGAGAAGACCCTCCGCGTTTCGGGCGCACGCCGTGCGCCCCTTGGTGCGCCTCTCCGAGCAGCTCGACATGAGCGGCGACAAGGCCCTGCTCCACGCCGCGCAGCACGGCCTCGAGGGCGTCATCGCCAAGCGGAAGTCGTCGGTGTACGAAACGCGGCGCTCGGTAGCCGACCCACAGCGCCGCCCCGAGCTCCTCGGTCGGTCCCATCGACATCGATTGCTTGCGGACGTTCTTGGATGTAGCGCATGGTGGTTCTTGGTTGTTGGTTCTTGGTTTTTCATTGTGCCGTGTTACGTGGGACGAAAGCGGCGATTTCTGGCGATTTCTGCTGTGAGGAAGGGAGGGACGAATCAGAACAGCCCGACGATGCGCAGTTAGCAATCGTCGTCGCGCAAGAGCTCCACCGCCCCGCTCAGCGACCACTCCAGCAGGGCGTTTCTGCGCGCGCTCGAATTTATAATTATTTGGAATGTTTTTCGCAGGCCTGGCACCTTCATGGAGGTCCGGCATGCTATCGATACTTCGATCTAAATTTCCTTCTGACGGCTGTAACCGCCACAATCCGCTGGCTTGACCGCTGGAGGTCAGGCCCATCCATTCCATCCCGCAATGCCATCTGCATTGCTCTGCTCGAGACTCACAAGGAGGCCTCTGTGAGAACTGTTGCCCTCGCCGTATCTGTAACATTCGTCTGTCTCATCGCCGTCAATGCCGCCGCTCAATGCAAGACTGGCGATCCCGCATTCAGTACCACGTTTCACAACGACGCGAATTGGGATTTGAACGACTACGCGCGCATTCATGTGGACGCCGAAGACCCCAATTGCGCGCAGAACGCGATGTACGCCCTCACCGACAAGGTGCGCAACGAACTGAACTACTCCTCAACGACGTTCCAGCAATGGCTCGACGGCTATATCGTCACGTTTATCTTCGCCGCCGCGCAACGGCTTGGCGCGAACGGCTGGGCTAACAAAGACCTTGACGACCAGTTGGCCCTCGTCGAAGACCGATTCCAGCACTTCACCGGCCCGCCGCCATCCGGCGCGTGCGGTGGGGACGAGCTGAACACGTGCATGGACGACCTGCTGGGCTCGGCCTCGGGCTATGCCTGGATCGCCGCGTACAAAGCGCGGCGGACGAACCGCAATACGGCCGCACAAATCGCGGAGAAGCGCCAGCTCGGCGAGCAGTACCTTAGCGACGCGCTGACGCGGGTGATGAGCTCGACCGATCGCGGTCACGGTGTCTGCATCCGCCGCCTGCCGCTAACGGGCAGCCAATATCTGCTCTGTACGGGCGACGTGTGGGACCTCACCCAGGGAATCGCCGAAACCCTCAGCGTCAATGGCCAGACGCAGATGATTCATTACGGTTTTGGCCTCATGACGAGCGTAGCCTCAGCGAAGATCGGGCTCGAAGAGGCGGGCAGCGGGTTTTACTTCAACAGCGATCACGTCGCCATCGCGCGCGGACTCATGGAAGAGGCGCAGCGCCATATCAATACGTCGAACGAGTTCAATGCAGACTGCATCCAGCGCGACGGCAGCGGCGGTCTGATCGGCGGCATGGATTGCGGTCGCGGCTACAGGCCGAACATGTACCAACTCAAGCCGCTCTATGACGGTTATTTCGGCGGCATCACAAACGCGGGAACGTACCAATCGAATTCGTTCGATTCCTCTCTCTTCCACCTCGGGCCGTGGGACAACGATTTCTTCTCCTATGCCCGTTACGTCGCCTACGGGATTGAAGGCTATCAGTGGGTGCAGAGCCGACCGGAGATGATGCCGTACGACAATTACGATCCAATCGGCTATTTCGAAGGAGTCTCGCCGTCGGGGCTCGCACAAGGTTGGACCTGCGACCAGGACAAGCCGGACGGGCGCGTCTGGGTCGACTTCTACGTCGATGGCTGGACGTTGGCGGCGCAGGGCTTCGCCAACTCCGCCAGCGAGTCGGCCATTAACAATCTCTGCGGCGGCGGTAATGCCCATCGCTTTTGGGTGCAACTGCCGAGTTGGACGCAGGGAAAGCAAGTTCGCGCGTACGGTCTCGATTACACGTGGTACGGCTTCACGGAGTTGCCGTGCCTGCAAAGTCCGCAGTGCGGCTGGTGATTGAAGTCAGGCAGAGGGGCGCGCGGCGGCGCGCCCTTCGCTGCGGCCCGCGCTCAGGACGACGATGCCAGGAGCTGCTCGAACCGCTCCCGATAACTCGGCTTGAGCGGCACTGCGGCATCATTGCGCAACACGATCGAATACGCCCTCTCGGCGCCGGCGGGGCGGTGGAGCTGGTGCGCGACGACGATTGCTACCTGCGCATCGTCGGGCCGTTTTAGCTCAGCATCTCCAAGTCGGTCTTCACGAACGTCCTCACGCCGCGGCGCGCCGCCTCCTCGTCGTCGACGCGGATCAGCCCGAGGTGGGACAAAGTCGCCGTCGACGCCGTCAAGCTCATAGCCGACCCACAGCGCCGCCCCGCGATCCTCGGTCGGGCCCATCGACATCGACTGCTTGCGGACATTCTTGATGTAGCGCGCCACGTGCATCATCGTAATCGAGTGCTCGAGCTCATCGTCTTCGTCGGCCTCCCCGGATCGGGCAAGTCGACGTACTTCCGCGCGCACTTCGCCGCGACGCATGCGAACGTCAGCAAAGACCTCATGCCCAACGCGCGGCGGCGCGACGACCGGCAGGAGCGCGAGATCGAGGCGGCGCTCACCGCGGGCAAGTCCGTCGTCGTCGACAACACCAATCCCTCCCGCGAAGTCCGCGCGCCGCTCATCGCCCTCGGACGTCGGCACGGCGCGCGCATCGTTGCCGTCTACTTCGAGACCGACGTGAAAACGGCCATCATGCGAAACCGCCAGCGCGAGGGGAGAGCGCGCGTTCCCGACGTGGCCATCTTCGCGACCAGGAAAAAGCTGGTGCCACCAACTCTCGAGGAAGGGTTCGACGAAGTGCGGGTGATCGCGTCGTGAAACCGGAGACGCTGCTGCGCAAAGTCTTCCCGCCGATGCTGGCGACGCTCACCACCACGCCGCCGCGCGAGGTCAACGAGTGGGTCTACGAGCTCAAATACGACGGCTTCCGCGCCGTCGTGGCCATCTCCGGCGGGGAGATGGCGATGTGGAGCCGCAATGAGATCGACCTCGCGCCGCGCTTCCCCAAAGTCGCCGACGCGCTGCGGAAGCTGAAGGTGCCGGAGGTCGTGCTCGACGGCGAGATCGTCGCCCTCGACGAAGAG
>DATDFB010000145.1:0-11743 GCA_036522835.1 Thermoanaerobaculia bacterium
ATGGGCAATTTCACCAACTACGGCCGCCAGCCCCGCGCGGCCATGGTGGTGGACCGCAGCATGCGCGAGCGCAAGCCCGGCGTGTACGAGTCGACCGCCCGCCTGGGCGGCCCCGGAAGCTACGACGTGGCGCTGCTGGTCGACGCCCCCCGCATCGTGCAGTGCTTCGTCATGGACGTGGCCCCCTCCCCCACCCGCCCCGTCACCGTGCGCGCGTCGGTGCAGCCCGCGCTGATCCCCGCCCCCACCCCCGCCCGCCCAGGGCAGCGCACGACGCTGCGCTTCCGCCTGACCGGCACCCCCGGCACGCCCACCCCGCCCTTGGGCGACGCGCTGGTGCTGATCTTCGCCCCCGGCGTTTGGCAGTCGCGCGAGCAGCCGCGCGCCGGCGCCGACGGCACGTACAGCGTGGAGTTCACGCCGCCCGCGGCCGGATCGTACTCGGCCTACGTGCTGGCGCCGGCGGTGGGGTTGGATTACGTGCTGGCCGGTACGGTGCAGGTGCAATAATTGGGGCGATGAGCATCGATGACGTGATCTCCTCCGATCCCGACGTTCAGGGCGGCGCGGTGGTCTTCAGTGGTACGCGCGTTCCCCTTAAGAACTTCATCGATTACCTCGAGGCCGGCGACTCGATCGAGGTATTCCTAGAGCACTTCCCCTCGGTAAGGCGAGAGCAAGCTGTCGCGGCTCTGGAGCTCGCGCAACGAGCGCTGGTGAGCCTTGCTGGTACTCATTGACGAGTCTCTTCCGAAGCCGATTCGGCGCGAGTTCCCCGGCCATCGGGCGTTCACCGTGCAACAGCAAGGGTGGTCGAAGACGAAGAATGGCGCATTGCTTCGAGTGGCGGAATCAGCGGGATTCGAGGCGTTCCTGACAGCCGATCAGAGCCTTCAGTACCAGCAGAACCTGAGCGAGTCGAAACTGCGAATCATCGTGTTCGCGGCGGCTTCAAACCGTCTCGAGCACATCCGGCCGCTGTTGCCGCGGGCGATCGAGGCCTTGCAGGAGATGGCGCCGGGAGAACTGCGCGTCATCAACGGTTAGGCGATCGGCCTCTGGATCGGATCGTCATCGCTCTTCAGAAAAGCGGGAACCGACATCTGACGGTGAGACTCTAGCCGCCGCATCACGATGACGTGCGGTTGCCGTTCTTCATGACCCTCTTTCGAGTCCGGGCGCGCGCCCCGCGCGCGCCCGGGCTCACGATCTCTCTCTCGACTACGGTTTCGGTGCGGTGGACGTGTTCGGCGCCGGCGTGGTCGCCGGCGTCGTAGTCGTCGGCGTAGCCGGGGTCGGCGTAGTCGTCGTCGGCGTTTGAGGGGTCTTCGCCTTCTTCTTACGACGCGAGACGCTTTTCAGCCGTTTGACTTCCTCGACATGCGGCACGAGCTCCGCCTTCGCCGGGTCCTTGGCGAGCTGTGTCCCGATCGAGTACGCCTGCGTGGCGAAGAGCGTGATGCGTTGATCGCGAACGAGGTTTGCTCCCTCGATGCCTTTCAGGAAGGCCCGAGCCTCCTCGGCCACCGCCTTCCACCGGATCGCGTCGTCCTGCAACTGGCGAATGTCGCCGATCGGCTGGCCGATGGCCTGCGATACGTTGTCCATCACGCCGATGACGTTGATCGATGCCTCGACGACGGTCTTCGAGTGCGTCCGCAGGCGATTTTTGATGAGCCTGCGCTGCTCCTGCGTCAACGGCTCGACTTCCTCGATCTGCGACTTCATCGTGCGCAACTGCGAGATGACTGCCTCCGGGCTCAACTTCGTGGGCTCCAAAATGGGATTACTCATGACATGGCCCTCCTTAGGCCAACGATCAGGCCGGAGGTGACGTCACGACTCGTCGACAAGCGCGAGACGGCCACCGGCTGGAAGTCCCGGCCACACGCCGAGCCTTCCGGTTGATGCTCCCGAGGTGTGCGCGCACCCCGAGTACGCGCGGCGCCGGTACGGATCCGCCGTGTGATCCAGAAGGTCCGTACCGCTGAAAGCCGCAAAAGTCGGTGGTCTTAAGATTTTCGACTTCGTGACAAGGGTACGCATGAGCCCGTCCCGAGGTTCCGGTCGGGCGCCAAGCTGTAACCGGCGCGCGGCCACGTCCGCGGTGTCGGCGGCGTCACGGCATACGCGGCGGCCGCGAACAGCGAGACCGGCGACGTGACCTGCTTCCCCGAGTGGTGAGCTCCACTCCCCGTGTGTACGTGCTGCAAGGGTCGTGGAGCATTGCTACACACCCCGTGTGTCCGTGCTGCAAGGCTGTGTAGCATTGCTACACAGCCCGTGTGTCCGTGCTGCAAGGCCGTGCAGCATTGATACACATCCCGTGTGTCCGTGCTGCAAGGCCGTGCAGCATTGCTACACATCCCGTGTGCCCGCGCTGCAAGGCCGTGCAGCATTGCTACACGCCCCGTGTGTCCGTGCTGCAAGGCCGTGCAGCATTGCTACACGCCCCGCCTGTCCGTGCTGCAAGGGCGTGCAGCATTGCTACACGCGCCGCGTGTCCGTGCTGCAAGGGCGTGGAGCAATGCTCCGCACCCCGCGTCCGCCGCTCAGCGCGCGCGCTTCCTGGCGGGATCGTGCTCGAGCTGGTGATGCAAGCGGTCGCGGCGATGGATCTCGCGCAACGTCCGGATGATCGGCGCGGCGATCACAAAATCTCGCCGCCGGCGCCGGGACGGCGCCGGGCCGGCCGTCGGGACGACGGCTGCGACACGTCCCCCCACACGAACGCGAACCACGGCAACAGCAGCGAGAACTCCAGCATCGTCTCGGTGAAGCTGCGGATCGCCTTCGCCTGGCGCCGGCGGTGGGATTGAATACGCGTTGCAGGTGCAATAAAGGCAAGCTCGACCTCCGGCGTGCGGCTGGTAGCTCACCAAGCAGGACCCTGCGGGCGTGGGCGGCGATCTCGCGAGAGCCGAAATGATGACGGGTGTATACTCGCCCATCAATCGATAAGGAAGGTATTATGCGCACTTTGCTGCGCGCCGTGCTCGTCTCGGGCATTGCCCTACTCGGCCCCTCCTTCGCCCTCGCCGCCGAGCCTTGGGATGCCCCGCCGCTGGCCGCGGATCCGAAAGCGCTCCTCGACGCGGCCCGGAAGATCGACCCGGGCAAGGCCGATACGGTCGTCCTCTTCAACGAGGCCATTCATTCGGCCGACGGACCTGGGCGATGGCACGTCACCGAGCACTCCATCATCCTCGCCGTCACCCATCGCGGCGTGGAAAGGCTGGCGTCGGTCGCGGCCGCATGGCAGCCGTGGTATGCGGAACGGCCGGCGATCCATGCCCGTGTGATCGGCCAGGACGGGACCGCCAAAACGCTCGACCCGGAGACGATTACCGAGGCCTCCGCCGGTTACCAGACCGACATCTTCACCGACCAGCGGTATCTGCATGCTCCCCTGCCCGGCGTCGCCGCCGGTTCGCTGGTGGAGCGGGTGATCGAGACGAAGTATCACGCCGTCATCCCAGGCGACGAGATGAACGGATTCTTCACCTTTGCGACCGCGGTTCCGACCGAGCACGCCCGCTTCGTCGTCGATGGCCCGGCCGGATTCGCGCCGAAGTTCGTCAACGAAACGCCGGTGCAGCCGCGCGTCGTCGAGACGAACGGCCGCAAGCAATGGATCTTCGAATCGGGCCACACCGGTGCGATCGAGCTCGACGAGAGTTACCTGCCGCCCGAAGAGGCCTGGTTCAAAGACGTGGCGTACACGGCCGGGAGCTCGTGGTCGGAGTTGGCCCGCGGATACTCCGCGATTGTCGACAAGCAGATCGAGGGGAACGACCTTCGCTCGATCGCCGCCGCGGCGGCCGCCGGGGCGACGGCGCAGAAGGACGTCATCGATCGGCTCCTCGCTTACGTGCAGGCCAACGTACATTACGCGGGGGTCGAGGTCGCCGAGGGCTCGATCGTTCCGCGGCAGCCGAAGGTCGTTCTCGAGAGGAAGTACGGCGACTGCAAGGACAAGGCGACGCTGCTGGTGGCGCTGCTGCGCGCCGTGCACATCCCGGCGCACGTGGCGCTGCTGAAATCGGGGTTCTTCCCGGACGTGCGTCCCCAACTGCCGGCGATGAATCGATTCAATCACGCCATCGTCGTCGCCGGCGGGCAGACGCCGGTATGGATCGACCCGACCGACGAATTCGCGCGCGCCGGCGAGTTGCCATACGAGGATCAGGGACGCCTGGCGCTCATCGCCGATCCCGCCGCGACGGCACTCACGCGAACGCCGGAGCTTCCGCCAAGCGCCCAGGCTCTCGTCGAAACGCGCACGTTCATGCTGCCGGAGGAGGGGCGAGCGCACGTGACCGAAGTCGCCGAGGGAATCGGTGCACCGGGGGCGCTCCTGCGGCGGTCCCGCGCGAGAATCGAGACGAAGACGTATGACGAGCTGATCGTGAAGCTCGCGAAGTCCAAGTACGCCGCCGATGGATCCGTGAAGCTGTCAGCCGGCGATCCACGCGATCTCTCCAAACCTTTCCGGGTGACGGTCGACGTGGCGAACGCCAGAGTGGGATCGATCAGAAACGGCGAAGGGACGGTGTCGATCCCGCTACGCCCGCTGATCAACGTGCCCGAGGCGCTCAACCCGGACCCGAAAGAGCCGCGGAAGAAGCGCGTTCACGATTTTTACTTCCCGGCGCCGCTCTCGGTGGAGTGCCGGTATCGGATCATTCTGCCGCAAGGGTATGCGGCGCGAACGCTGCCGGCGAACGAGACGAAGCACCTCGGCTCGGCGACTCTGACCGAGGAATTCGGCACGCAGTCCGACGGCGTGCTCTTCGCGAATCTGCGGTTCGACAGCGGCAAGCGCCGCTTGACGCCCGCGGAGTTCGAGGAGACGCGCCGCGAGATCGGCAGCGTCATCGACAAAAGCGTCGTAATCGGCATTACGTCGGCCGGCCAATCGAAGCTGAGCGCCGGCGACATCCGCGGCGCGCTCGGCGAGTTTCGCGCGCTCGCCGCCGCGCATCCCAAGGAAGCGCGGCACCACATCGAGATCTCCCGCGCTCTCCTCGCCGGCGGCCTCGGCGAGGCAGCGCGGGACGAGGCGCGGCGCGCCGTCGCCCTCGAGCCTTCGTCGGCACCCGCGCACGCCGTGCTTGCCGCAGCGTACGAGCACGATCTCCTCGGCCGTTATCTTCACCAGGGCTGCGACCTCGCCGCCGCCGTCGCGGAGATGAAGGCCGCGGCCGAGCTCGATCCTCGCGAGCTGGCGTGGCGGGCATCGTTGGCCGAGCTCTACACCTTCGGCGTCGAGGGCGCCCGCTTCGGCCGCAACGCGCGGCTGCAGGACGCGATCACGATTTATCAGGGCGTCGTGACGGAGCGCGGCGCCGAGGCCAAACGATACCAGCCGCGTTTGATGGTCGTCCTCTCGCACGCGGCACAGTGGAAGGAGATGAAGGCGCTCGTCGACTCCATGGACATCGGCGAGCAGAAGAGCCTCGGCCAGATTCTCGGCGTCGCGGTCACGGGCAAGGACGCCGCGCTGACGGAGCTCGATCGCTACCCCACCGAGACGCGGCGGACGTACGCCAGGAAAGTCGCCGCGTGGCTCGTCGGGCTGCGGCGGTACTCCGACGCCGCGGCGCTGTATGAAGCAGCTCCCGACGGCAAGCCGGAGACGCAGAGTCTCATTCAGGCGCTGCGAACGGCGGTCCGCGCGGAGGAGCCGGATGTCTCGACCGCGCGCGGCACGGTCGTCTCGTTCATCCAGGAGATGATGCGGAAGGACAAGGCGCGCGCCAAAACGCGTCTCTCGGCGCAGCAGGCGGGGAGCTACGACCGGATCGCGGAGCTCTTCGGTCCGCGGATGCTTCCAATCCATGACCTTGCGCCCGACGCCGTCGCCGAGCTCATGCCGGCGATGATGGATTTCCAGGTCGATGGAGACGACGTCACGGGATACCGCGTGCGATTTCGCTTCCTGGCCGCGCCGAACCCCGCCAAGCACGCGTTTTTCCTGCGGCGGGAGAAGACGGGACTGGTGATCGCGGCGTCGTTGAACGACTTCTCGTCGATCGGCTTCGCGGCACTCGATCTCGCGGCCGCCTCGAATCTCGAGGCCGCGCGCACATGGCTGAATTGGGCGCGCGAGGACATCTCACCCGGCGGCGGCGATGATCCCCTGGCTGGTTCCGCGTTCGCCGCGCTTTGGCCGAAGGAGAAGGCGAACGCGACGGCGGACGAGATCCGGCTGGCCGCGGCAGCGCTCACGGTGACGGGGCCGCGTTCGAAATCGAAGCCGGCGGAGATTCTCCTCGCCGGCCGAGGCACGGCGAAGGATGAGCAGAAGCAATGGATCGACGCGGCGCTGGCGCGAGCAGCCGGTGATCCGGCAAACGCGGCCGCGCTCTATGAGCAGTTGTCGAGGTCGCACCCGGACTCTGCCTGGGCATTCACGCGATGGACGTCGTCGCTGGCGTCGAGTGGCAAGGTCGCGGACGCGGAGTCGGTCGCCAGGCAGCGCCTCGAGCATTCCCCAAGGGATCGCGCGGCGATGCGATCGCTCTCGTTGATTGCGGCGCAGAAGGGCGATTACGTCACCTCCGTCGCATTCGCTCGCCGCATCGTCACGGAGCTGACGCCGGACGAGTCCGACTACAACGCGGCGGCATGGGCAGCGCTCTTCGCGGGCAAGGATCTGGACCAGGCCATCGAAGATGCGAGAAAGGGGTCGCAAACCCGCTCGCGCGCCGGTGCGGAGGCGTTGCATACGCTGGCTTCGCTGTACGCCGAAACCGGGAAAGACGTGGAGGCGCACAAGGCGCTGCTGCAGGCGATCGACTGGCGGAATGACGATATGCCGGCATCGGAAGATTGGTACGTGATCGGCCGCCTGGCGGAAAATTACGGACTGTCCGACGCCGCGCTTGCCGCGTACAACCGTGTGCGCAAGACCACGCTCACCGGCCGAAGCACGTGGGAGTTGACCCAGCGACGGCTGGCCGCGCTGAGCGCGAAGAAGTAAAGTCCGCCGCACTCCACAGCTTCGAAGGGGCCCCGGCGGGGACGGTACAAGTGCAATCATTGGGGCCATGAACCTCGATGAGGTGATCTCCTCCGATCCCGACATTGAAGGCGGCGCGGTCGTCTTCGCCGGCACACGCGGGGAACGGCGCATCATTCGAGGGTAGTCGCAGCCGACGTCCTCGCCGGCCGTAAGGGCGGCGTATCGCCACCGGCGCCGTCAAGGGCCTTGCAGCAATGCTACACGCCCCGTGCTCACGTACGCCAAGGCCGTGATGCATTGCGCCACGTCCCATCCGGCGCGACTTGTTCTTGGTTCTTCGTTCCTGGTTTTAAATATCGCAAAACCAAGAACTAACAACCAAGAACCAAGAACTAAGAACCCCTCTCCGCAGCACTCTCCCCGCCGCCGCCCTCCCCCCACACGAACCCGAACCACGGCAACAGCAGCGAGAACTCCAGCATCGTCTCGGTGAAGCTGCGGATCGCCTTCGCCTTGTAGCCGCGCTTGCGGAGCATGCGCTCGGCGGAGCGGCGCCACTTCTCGTTCGGCGTGTTGTTGCGGTAGGCGGCCAGGAACGAGCGCACCACGTCGTCCCAATCGTGCATGGCGGAGACGAAGTCGGCGCGGAACATCCGCCGCAGCTCCTCCACGCGCGCGATGGCCTGCTGCCCGGCGTGGTAGCGCTCCCGGAACCCTTCCTTCAGCGCGCGCAGCCCCTCGGCGGCGACCGCGGGGCCGATGCGCAGCATCGCCTTCAGCGCGCCGGCGCAGCCGCGCGTGCGCCAGCGGATCGTGCCGCCGACGATGTGCGAGAGATCGAAGAACGTGCGGTCGAGATAATCGTCCGGGTCGCAATAGGCGTAGTCGCGGCCGGCGATCACCATCGCGTCGTGGTCCATGAAAATCGTCTGCATCCGCCAGGCCCCGCCGCGGAACACGCGCCGGAGGCCGATGTTGCGCTCCACGAACGACTCCCCGGCGCTCGTGGCGCGCATCGCGCAGCAGAAACCGAAGAACTCGCCGAGGTGGCGCAGCACGTCGATGTACGTCTCGTCGGCGCTGCGCCGGTTCTCCGGCAGGGACAGCGCCGCCTCGACGTACTCGCCCCACGTCGTGTACTCCACCGGCGGCGCGACGTAGGCCGGCAGCACCTCGCTGAGCAGCATGTCGGCGGCGCGGCGCGCGTCGTCCGGTGACGGATGGACGCCCAGGCCTTTGGTGAAGTACGTCTCCGCGCCGTTCGGTCCGAGGTATGCGGCCAAGCGGTCGATGCGGAACGACGACGTGTTCACGATCAAGGCCTGCTCCGGCGACGTCACCGAGATCCACTTCCCCGTCAAGCCGAAGCCGCCGGGGTCGCCGGGCGGGATGGGCAGGGGCATGTTCTCGAGCCGGGGCACCGCGCTCTCCATCTCCTTGCGCATCGTCTCGTAGCCGTCGCCGTAGCACTCCCGGCGCCCGAAGTACGACACGAGCGTGTTGTTCCCGCACGGCCCCGGCACGTCGAGCACGCCGGCGAGGTGCACGATGCTCGAGATCGGCGCCTCGCTCCCGTATGCGCAGCGGTACATCCGCGCCAGCGTCGTCCCCTCGGCGAGCTCCCAACGCAAGAGGCGCCCGTACGAGCCGCCGTAGTAGTGATGCAGCGGCGTCAGCGGATCGCCGGCGTTCGGCCGCCGGAAGACGCAGTCCACCGTGCGCTCGCCGCGCGTGCCGGTGCGCTTGATCTCGATCTCGATGTCGCTGCCGGGCGGCTTGACCACCACCGCCACCGTGCCGATCGGATATTCGATCAGCGAGTTGATCTCCGACGGCGTCGACTCCGCGACCCAATAGACGATCGGGTCGCGCACCAGCAGCTCGACGATGGCCCGCTCGTAGCGCGGCAGCCGCGCCAGCGCGCGCGTGACCTCGTCGCGGTTGAACGGGTTGACCGCCGGCATGTGCGGCAGCCCGCGCGTGATCTTCAGCCGGGCGATCACCTGCCGCGCCACCTCGCGCGGCTGAAACAGGTAGCGGCCGAAGGTCAGAAAACACTCGTGGCGCGCGTGCGCCACGAAGTCGCCGGCCGCGCGCCCGCCGCGCCGCGCCAGCCCGTTGTGGATCCACTCGAAGCGTGCGATGCGCCGCCGCAGCTCGGACGAGAAGCCGGCCACGTCGGTGGTGGAGTAGCCCTCCTCGAGGACGAAGCGGTGCACGCGCTTGCCGCGCCGCGTCAGGAGGCGCAGCGCGCGCAGGAACTGGGTCAGATCGGCGCCGTCATCGATGCGAAGAAACTGCGTCTCCAGCGCCAGACAGGCCACGCGGCGCAGCTCCCACGACGCGCGCGTGGAGCGCGCCGTCCGAGCCAGCTCGGCCGTGAAGGCACGGTCGTACGCCGCCTCGTGCATGAGGCGTTCGACAATCGCCGCCGCCCGCTCGGCGGCCTTTCCGCCGGGGGGGCGGCGGAGAACGCCGGCGAGCGGCGGCGATTGCGAAGAGCCGGGCGGAGCGAGCGACGCCATCGGAGCGCGTCAGCGACGTCAACCGCGTCCGCGCGAGCCGCGGCCGGTGCGAGAGCCCTTGCCGGCCTCGTTCTTCCCGCCGCCTTTGCCCTTCTTGCCGTAAGGCTTCTTGCCGTAGGGCTTCTTGCCTTTTTTGCCCTTGCCGCCTTTTTTCTTTTTCTTCTTCCCTTCGGGCGGACCGAGGGCCTTGGCGATGGCGATGTAGAACTCCTCGGCGCAGCCGCGGGAGACCACGATCGACACTGTCGACGATCCGCCGCCGCCTCCCCCTTTATCGTCCTTCGATTTCTTTGCCACGACTCCTCCTTTCTTCCTTAACGAATAGATGTGTTTGCGAGGCTTGCTGTGAATCGGACGGCCGCTCGTGCAGCGGCGCGTAACGCGGGCGCGCGCGGATGCGGGCGGCGGTGGCGCGCATCTCCTCGGCCATGATCCGGCCGACGTTGTGCGGGTTGGCGCGGTTGTAGCGCATCAGCACCTCGGCGATGTGCCGGGCCCGCCGCGTGGTGGCCATCTCGAACATCGGGATCATGCAGGCCTGGTCCTCGACGATGCGGTAGTACTCGCCGCCGTCGTCGCGCAGGTCGTTGTCGTCGATCAGCTCCCACAGCCAGCGTTTGAACGTGCGCACCGCCGTGCCGAGCCAAAAGCCGCTGCGGAAGTCCGTCGTGTCGTCGGGCCAGGCCGGCCAGCGGCCGTGCCCGTGCGGCTCGATCGTCTCCGCGTAGTCGAGCGGATCGGCGATCCAGGAGCCGTACGTCATCCAGCAGTCGTGGCGGGCGTAGGTGTCGCCGATGATGGCCAGCGCCTCGGCGGTGGCAAAGCAATCGTCGCCGTCGAGCACGACCACGACGTCGTCGGGATCGCTGCCGCTGCGGGCGATGCCGGCCACGAGGTTGGCCATCGCGTACATCCGCCGCCGGTTCTCGACGATGTCGAAGCGCGCGTCGCCCGCGGCCGCTTCGACGGCGCGCGCGTACGTGGCGTCACCGCACGGGTCGATGGTGACGTGCGCGGTGAAGTCGCCGGCGCTCTGCTCGCGGATCGAGGCGATGCACCGCGCGATGTAGGCCTCGGCCGGCCCGCAGTTCGTGATGATCCGGAACATGCGTCAGATCCTTCGCCCCGCCCGCGGGGAGAAGGTGCCGCTGAAGGCGGCGGATGAGGGGCGCACGCTTCCCGCCTCGAGGCGCCCCATCACTTCCTCGCCGAAGATGCGCATCTCCTCGAGCTTCGGCGATCCGGAGAGGATGAACTGCGTGACGCCGGCGGCGCGGTACTCGAGCAGCGCCTCGGCCACGTCGTCGTACGAGCCGACGATCGCCACCATCATCGTGCCGTGCGTGCGCACCGCGCCGGTCCAGAGCCACGGCGCCGGCCATTCGTCGGCGGCGCGCGCGTAGGCGTCGCGGATCATCTGCGAGTCGCTGCGGTCGACGTGGTCGGCCTGCCGTAAGAGGTAATCGACCGGCACCGACGCGCGGAAGCGCTCCGCCGCCTCGCGGGCCTCGGCGCGCGTGCGCCGGGCGATGACCATGCAGCGCAGGCCCGCTTCCTTCCCCGCGCGCAGCATCGGCGCGATCTGCGCGGCCACGCGCGCGGGGACGTCGGCGGGGATGAGACGGCAGTCGGCGTGCTTCAGGGCGACGTTCGCGGCGGCCTCGGAGGAGCCGCCGACGTAAATCTCCGGCTTCGCGGCGCGCGTGCGCACCCAGGCGCGGGCCACGCGGTACCAGCGGCCGTCGAAGTCGACTTCGCGCCCGCTCCAGATGCCGCGGGCGATGGCGAGGAATTCGTCGGTGCGATGCCAGCGGTCGTCGTGCTCGGCCCAGTCGCCGTAGCGGCGCTGTTCGTCCGGCGACGAGCCGGCCACGATGTTCAGCGCGACGCGGCCGCCGGTCAGCGCCGAGAGCGTGTTCAGCTGTTGCACGAACGACGTCAGCGCGAGGAGGCCGGAGCGGTAGGCGACGATGAAGCGCAGGCGCGAGGTGGCCAGGCCGAGGGCGGTGGCGAGGACGATGGAGTCGGCCTTTTCGACGCCGAAGTCGACCAGCACCGAGTCGATGCCGTAGCGCTCCGCCTCGCGGCAGAACGGGACCTGCGTCTCGAGCTCCGGCAGCGAGCAGTCATTGCTCACGCCGCGCTGCTCGCCCCCGTGCGGCAGGCGCCAATGGATGCGCATCTGTGGGGAAGACGTGGCGCGGGGCGAGCATGTGAAGGGTGGCAGAGCCCTCGCCCCGCTTGCGGGGAG
>DATDFB010000146.1:0-33661 GCA_036522835.1 Thermoanaerobaculia bacterium
CAGCGACTGCGGCGTGGCGCTGGTCCTGACGCTCGCGCCGAAGCTGCACGAGGAGATCGCCGCCGGTCTGACGCCGATTCTCGAGACGACCAACACCGAGGAGCTCGGCGAGATCGTCGACCGGTTGGAAAAGGCGGAGGTGCCGTACACGATCGAGGCCGGCACCGCGCTGGCGCTGCTCGACGGCCGCGACGACGAGGTTCCCCACCACTGGCAGGCGCGGCTCTCCGTGGCAACGGCGCTGCTGGAGCGCGCCGAGCGGATCGTTCAGCAGGCGCGGCGGTCGCACCGGCCATACGAGGGGATGCTGGATTAAGGCTTCGCGCGGAGGGACGTCCACCAGTCGGGCTGGGTGGTGCCGCGGCGGACGATTTTGCCGTTGTGCAATTCGGCGACGAAGCGGTAGGGCTCTTCGCCGGAGCTGTTGTCATAGACCATCGCGTAGTCGACAAAGGTAAGCGCGTTCGCAAGGTTCGCCAGCGTGCGCGGAAATCGCGACTTCAGTTTGTCATCAGGCACGTCGTGGCCGCCCTTCTGCACGCGGCGAACAACGCGCCCGAGGGACAGGTCGCTGTCGTCCAGGCCGATGAAGATCAGCATCACGGTGTAGCCGCGCTGTTGCGCGTCTCTGAGGAACTCGACCTTCGCTCCCTCGGGGTCGGAGAACACGGTCTCCATGCAGAACGAAACGCCGCGCTCTATTAGATCGCCGCGGACGAGGTCCGCCGCACGCGCCGCTTCGTATGCCGCTATGGGTGGCGCGTCAGGAAAGAGGGCGCGCGCGAGCGCGTCAGGATTGACGAGGGTGATCTCCAGCGGCTGGAGGACGTCCTGGACGAACGTCGATTTTCCGGCGCCATTCGGTCCGGCGACGACGACGAGAACGCGCGTCGCGGCGTGAATGCGAAACCGCAGGATGTTCCGCTCGTCAGCGGCGGTGCTCATCGGCGCCGCGTCTTCGACTTCGGCTCATCGGGAACGAACTGCCTTCCGACGAAGTGTCCGGTGCTGCGCGTTCCATCCGGCAGAAGGCGCTCGATGCCGCCGCCGGGGGCGCTCTGGTAGACCGGACCACTCGCCAAGAGCTCTTTCGCCAAGTCGCTGTGATCGCCGTCTGCGGCCCGCCGTATCTTGGCGAGAATGCTTTGCACCAGAGGATCGTCATCCGCGGAGCGTTTGAGGGCGACGACTTCGTCGTGCCGCAGACGGCGCTCGGCCTTCCGTCCAAGCCGCACCCAATGTTCAATCTGCGACGTGATGGAGCGGTCGGTCGCCTTCGCCTCTTCACGCGCCTCTCTCAGCAATTCGTCGGAAATCTTCACGGACATGCTCATGGGTAGTCATTTTACTACCGCTCCACCTCAAAGTCCGCCGAAATCGACGGCAGAGCCTCGTTGAAGATCACCACCGTCTCGGTGATCGGCAGCAGCACGGTGTGGTTCCGCTGCTGAACCTCCATCACCACCTCGAAGTAGCCGGCGTCCTCGTTGATCGAGATCAGCGTCGCCTGCTTCCCCTTCATCTCCAGGATGCGGTTGAAGATCGAAACCTTCGCCGGGATTTCCATCGGCGTGGAGGGTAACACGGAGGACAGGCAAGAGTGCCTGTCCTCCATGGAGAGACGTTACGGCTTTTTGGTGGGCTTGGGGGCGGCGGGCTTCTCGCTGTCGTTGGTGATCGCGGAGCTCGGCGCGGGCTTCGGCGCGGCGAAGTACGTTTCGTCGAACTGCACGCCGGATGAGCTCTTCATGGCGTCGAGCGTCTCCTGGATCTTCTTCTGGCGGATCTGCTTCTCGATCGTCGGGCGCACGCTTTCGATCGGCGTGAAGTCGTGCGACTCCACCTTAATGATGTGGTAGCCGAACTGCGTCTTCACCACCGGCGGGATCTCGCCCGGCTTCGCCGCGAATGCGGCCTGCTCGAACTCCGGAACCATCTGGCCGTGGCCGAACGATCCGAGGTCGCCGCCCTGGGCGCCGCTGCCGGTGTCGGCCGACTCCGACTTCGCCAGCAGCGCGAAGTCGCCGCCCGCCACGAGCTTATTGCGCAGCTCCTCGGCCTTTGCCTTCGCTTGCGCGTCCGTCAGCTCCTTCTGCCCTTCCTTTGCCGGAGGAGCGGCCGGGCTGCCCTGCGGCGCGATGAGGATGTGGCGCGCGTGGACCTGCTCGTACTCTTTCTTGTTCGCGTCGTAGTACGCCTTCACGTCGGCGTCGGTGATGGCGATGCCCTTCTCGATCTTCTTGAGCTCGGCCGTGGCGATCAGATTGGCGCGCATCAGCTCGAGCTGGCGCTGCACGTCGGGATCGCTCTGCAGGTTGTCCTTCGCTCCCTGCGCCGCAAGCAGCTTCATGCGCAGGTAATCCTCGGCGAACTGCTTCTTGCCGGGACCCATGGCGAACTGCTGGTATTCGGCCGGAAGCGTCTTCACCGCTGCCTCAAACTCCGACTTGTGGATCGGCGTCACCCCGTTCGCCGTGATGATGACCGGATCCGCGTCGGTGGCCGGCGCGGGCGCCGGCTTGTCCTGCGCCAGCGCGACCGAAGCGGCGAGCGCAAGCGTGCAGATGATCGATGCTTTTTTCACAAATTCTCCTTTTTTCCGCTGAGAGACGCGGGGTGAAACGGGGAGGGGCGGCTACAACTTCCCGAGCGCGGCGGTGAGCCGCTGCACGCCTTCGCGGAGGCGCTCCATCGACGTCGCGTAGCTGATGCGGACGTAGTCGTCGGCGCCGAAGGCGCTGCCGGGCACGACCGCGACGCGGGCCTCGTCGAGAAGGTACGTGGCGAACGAATTCGAGTCGTGGATACCGCTGCGGCCGTAGAACGCGCGCACCGAGGGGAAGAGGTAGAACGCGCCGTCGGGATCGCTGCAGCAGAAGCCCTCGATGGCGTTGAGCGCCGGCACGAGATAGGCGCGCCGCTCGCGATAGGCGTCGTGCATCCGATGCGCCTCGTCGTCCCCGCCGCTCAACGCGGCGACCGCGGCGGCCTGCGAGATCGAGCTCGGATTCGACGTCGAATGGCTCTGGATCTTTCCCGCCGCCGCGACGATCTCCGGATGCGCGACCGCGTAGCCGAGGCGCCAGCCGGTCATGGCGAACGTCTTCGACATCGAGTTCACCGCGATCACCGTCTCCGGATATTCGTCGAACCACGTCACCGCGGAGACGTGGCGGTTGCCGTCGTAGACGAAGAGCTCGTACGTCTCGTCAAACAGGAGGAAGAGGCCGCGCGACGCGCACCACTCCACGATGCGCCCGAGCTCCCCTTCCTCGATCACCGCGCCGGTCGGATTGCACGGGGAGTTGATGATCACGCCGCGCGTCCGCTCGCTGGCGACCGACTCGATCGACTGCAGCGTCGGACGGAAGTGATTCTCCGCATCGGTCGGCGCGAACACCGGCCGTCCGCCGGCGAACGAGACCTGATCGGGGAAGCTGACCCAGTACGGCGACGGGATGATGACTTCGTCGCCGTCGTCGACGAGCGCGAGGACGATGTTGAAGAGCTCCTGCTTGCCACCTGTGCCGCAGATGATGTTCTTCGCCTGCACGTTCGTGCCGAAGCGGCGGTTGTAGCGCGCGGCCACGGCCTCGCGCAGCGGCGTCGTGCCGACGACGTTCGTATATTTCGTCTGTCCGGCATCGAGCGCGCGCTTGGCGGCGTCGACGATGTTCTGCGGCGTGCGGAAGTCGGGCTCGCCCGGGCCGAGGTCGACCACGTCGAAGCCCTTGGCCATCAGCTCGTGAGCGCGGTTCATCACCGCCAGCGTCGGCGAGATCTGGATGCCGGTCACGCGCCGCGTCAGACGAAGGCGCTCAACGGTGGTGGTCGTGGTCACGGTTCCTCACGCGAATCGTTGCGCCAGGGTGACGCGGAGACCGCGCCACGCGGGCGGCACCTCGCGGCTGAGAATCAGCCGCACGAGCTCGACGATGCACCAGGCAAGATACACGTAAACCATCGCGTCGCGCCACGCGGGCATCACGAACTGGACGAGCCAGAAGACGAAGAGGACGAGCGCCTCGTGGAAGCGCAGCTCGAGATTCAGGAGCAAGAGAAATCCGAGGAAGCTCTGCAGGATCGTCAGCAGGATCTCCTGCCGCTGCAGGTGGTCGAACACCAGCGGCCGCAGCTCCCCCGCACTGATGACGAAGAGGATCGGGATCATGGCCGAGAGGATCGACCACTGATTGATGTTCGACGACACCATGTTCATCAGCGCCACGTTCGCCGACGACACCTTGCGCGCCCAGTAGAACGCGCTCAGTTTTTCCGGGAACTCGGAGAGGAACGGCGCGACCCACTGGACGAAGACGAAGGTCGAGACGCCGAGGGACGCGGCAATGGCCAGCATCGAGTCGAGGAACGGGTGCGCGGAGAAGTAGAGGATCACGCCGCCGACGACGAAGAGCAGCAAGATCGATGTGCCGCGCGGCTTCGGCTGCATGGCCAGCACCTTCCGCGGCACGACGCCGAGGTCTTCGAGCGCTTCTTCTTCCTGCTCGCGCGGCGGGATTTTCCAGAGGACGAAGAGGTAGAGGAGGTAGCACGCCGCGAGCGGAAAGGCGTCCCACAGCGCGAGCGTCCCTTTCCACCAGATGAAGGTGAAGTAGAGGATGGGCAGGAGCAGCCCGAAGACTTCGACGGCGTGCTCGTTTTCGAGCTTGACGGCGATGAAGCCGCGGTTGCGCTGCCAGCCGAAGGCCGCCGCAACGAAGTAGATCATCGGCCATCCGAGGCCGACGAGGAGGCGCAGGCTGCCGGTGAAGTTGGCGATGGCCAGGTGCGTCTGCGAGGGGTCTTTACCGGCGTTCCAGGCGATGACCGCTTCGACGGCGAATTCCGGCAGCGTCTGCAACCACGCCAGGATGGCCAGCGCCAGGCCTTGCGAGATCAGGAACTGCGCCGCCTCGGCGCCCCAGGCGATGATGAACGCGGACACGAGGATGCTCGGAAACGTCCAGATCGCCGACCACGCAGAAGTTTTGAGTATCATCGCCCCCGCCGCCGCATCATAGATGAAGAATATCTCCAGCCGGCAAAACCCCTGGTTCAAGCGCGTGCGCGACGCCGTGCACGAGCACGCCGAGGAGATCGTGATCGAGGGTCCGAAGGCGGTTTCCGACGCCGTTGCCGCCGGCTGGAAACCGATTGCGATTGTGGAGTACGGCGGCCATGCCGCCGCTGTGGAGAGCGGCGGCATGGCCGCCGCACTCCAGATGTCCGAGGAGCTGTTTCGCGCCGTCTCCGATACCAAGACCTCGCAGGGCGTGCTTGGGCTCTTCCACCGCCCTCCCTCCCGCTTCGCGGCCGACCGCATCGTCGCCGCGCTCGACGGGGTTCAGGATCCGGGCAATGTCGGGACGATCGTGCGGCTGGCGGCGGCGTTCGACGCCGGCGTGGCGCTCCTCCCCGGCTGCGCGGACGCGTTCTCGCCGAAGGCAATCCGCGCCTCGGCCGGCGCGATTCTCAGCGTTCCGATCGCCGAGGTGACGGCGCAGGCGCTGATCGACACGGGGCGGCCGTTGCTCTACGCCGATGCTTCGGGCGACGCATTCGCGCCGCCGAAGGACGCGATTCTGGTCCTCGGCAGTGAAGGACGGGGCGTCTCGGATGTGATTCGTGAGCATGGAACGCCGATCGGCATCACGACCTCCGGCCGCGTCGAGTCGTTGAATGTTGCAGCGGCCGCGGCGATCCTGCTGTGGCAGGCTTTTCGCTGAGGCCGTTCTCATGGAGCTCGTCGACGTCCAACGCGAATACCTCGCCGATGTCGAGACCGTCGTCGTCACGATGCGCGAGCAGGCCCGCGCGCTGGCAACGCACGGAAACTTCAAGAGCGCCTTCCCCGCCCTGCTCTTTCACGCGCATCAACTAAAGGGCTCCGGCGGCTCGCTCGGCTTTCCGCGCATCAGCGCCGTCGCCGGGGCGGTGACGAACGAGCTGAACGCGTACTTGATCGAGCGTCCGACGAAGGAAGAGCTGTCGCGCAAGATCGTGGCGCTGACGGACGAGCTGGCCCGCGAAGTACACTCCGCGGCATGCCCGGCAAGCTCCTCGTCGTAGGCACGCCCCTCGGCAACCTCGGCGATTTTCCCCCGCGCGCGGCCGAGGCGCTGAAGTCCGCGTCGCTGATCCTCTGCGAAGACACGCGGCACACGAAGAAGCTCCTCGCACACTTCGGCATCGACACGCCGACCGACCGTCTCGACGAGCACACGGAGGATGCGCGGTCGGCGCAGTTCATCGAGCGCATCGAGAGCGGCGAGACCATCGCCGTCGTCAGCGACGCCGGCATGCCGGTCGTCAGCGATCCCGGCTATCGCATCGTCCGGCTGGCGCGGGAGCGCGGCGTCGCCGTCGAGCCGATCCCCGGGCCGTTCGCCGGCGTTCTCGCGCTCGCCGCGAGCGGCATCGCTCCCCTCCCCTTCACGTTTCTCGGATTCACGCCGCACCGCCACGGCGAGCGCCTCGACTTCTACCGCGAGCTCGCCGCGCTCGGGCACACCGCCATCGTTTACGAGTCGCCGGAGCGGCTGCTGGAGTCGCTGCGCGATGCGCGCGAGGTCGCCGGCGGCAACGTCGAGATCACCGTCGCGCGCGAGATGACGAAGCTGCATGAGGAGCTGATCCACGGCACGCTCGACGACGTCATCGCCAAGCTCGAACAGCGGCCGGCGATCTACGGCGAGGTGACGATCGTCTTCGCCTCCGCTCCGCCGATCGAGTCGGGCGCGACGGCCGAGGAGATCGCGGCGGAGTTCGAGAAACTACGAGGCGGGGGGATGCGGCGGAACGACGCCATCAAAGTCGTCGCGGAGAAATTCGGGATGCGGAAGAACGACGTCTACAAGATGCTGATCAACGCCGATTCTTGTCCACGATCGCGATGATGATCAGCAGGAACGCGAGCGCGCGGAGGAGGTAGATCGTCTCGCCGACGTCGCACAGCGTCACGATCGCGCGTTGCACGGACAGCAGCCAGAACGCGGCGGAGAAAAAGCCGAAGAGACGGTCGCGGCTGTCGCGCCAGAAACGGAGAAAGAAAAGCGCCGCGACGGCGTAGGCCATCGTCAGCGCGCCGGAGAGAAAGAGGGCGGTGGCGCTCACGACCGCGTCTCCCAGATCAGTCCGTAGAGCAGGAGGAGGATTCCGGCCAGCGCCGGCAGCGTCCGCACGACGGACAGGTCGGTCTCGGGGAGAACGCGGACGTCGACGAAGAGAAGGATGTTGTTGAGCGCCAGGCCGATGAAGCAGAGCGCGCTCCAGAGCAGCAGGCGGACGCGCGTGGCCAGCCAGCCGCGCACGAGCAGCACGGCGCAGACGAGGCTGGTCAGGATGCAGAGGATGTAGACCGCGGTGGCCATCGTCATTCCTTTCTCAGCTTGAACGCGTCGGCGAAGGCGCGCAGATCGGCGCTCCCCTGCGGCGCGAAGCGGTAGGCGACGGTGCGCGTCGCCGCCACGATCAGGCCCTCACTGAGCAGCCGCTCGATCGAATGCTTGACCGCGTCGACGTCGATGCCGAGGCGCTGAGAGATGGCCTGCGGCGTCCAAAACGTGTCGGGCGAGCGGTAAAGCAAGGCCAGGACTTCCGTGTCGGACACTTGGTTGGGGCCCCCAGCAATGTTCACGCCGAAGCAGGGGGAGAGGGGGATTGGTGCGAAAGGGGGGACTCGAACCCCCATGATCTAGTGATCACAGGCTTCTGAGACCTGCGCGTCTACCAGTTCCGCCACTTTCGCACTCGATTGCGGGACCGAGATTCTCGGCGGGCGGGTGGAGGAATGTCAATTGCGTCGCCGAAATTCCTAATCTATTCTGACGTGGCAACGACGCGAGAAACCCCACCGATGTCTCTGACGAGTGACGCCGCTCCCGCGGTTCTCGAGCGGCCCAAAGCCGTTCCCCCGCCGCGCGAAAAGGTCAGCACCGAGATCTGGAACCTTCCGAACTCGCTGACGCTGTTCCGCATTTTCCTCGTGCCGTTTCTCGTCGTGGTGCTGCTGACGAAGTATTCGAACCGCCTCGGCCTGACGATCTTCCTCGTGGCCGCGATCACCGACTTCTTCGACGGCTATTTCGCGCGGCGGATGAAGAAGATCACGCGCCTCGGCGCGCTGCTCGACCCGATCGCCGACAAGCTGCTGATGTCGGCAGCGTTCATTTCGCTCGTCGAGCTCGGGATGGCCAAGGCGTGGATGGTGGTGATCATCATCGGCCGCGAGTTCGCGGTCTCCGGCCTGCGCGCCATTGCCGCGCAGCAGGGCGTGACCATCGCCGCCTCGCCGCTCGGCAAGACGAAGACGATCTCGCAGGTGATCGCGATCTCGCTGCTGATTGTGAATTACGAGCTCGGAGAGTTTCGCTTCACCTCCGAGCTCGCTCTGTGGGTCGTGGTGCTGTTCTCGCTGGTGTCGGGAATCGACTACTTCTTCAAGTTCGCGCGGGCGGTGCTGCGCGAGGAGAAGAAGTAACGAGCTACGCGCGCCGCTCGTCGCGCATGTCCGGCGCCTTCTCCGACCCCGCTCCACGGTACTCGTAGGCGTGGCGGATGAACGCGCGGTCGCGGTCGAAGTCGGTGCCGTAGTCCTTGCGCAGCTTCATCTCCAGGTCGTTGTTCCACTTCGGGAACTGCGTCCGGTACTGCCGCTGCGCGGCGTAGCCGAAGCGGAAGGCCTGCTCGTGATTCTCGAACCCGTCCGGCGAGCCGGCAGCCTGCTTGACCGTGTCGTCGACGTCCTGGTTGAGCTCGCGCGCGTTCTTCGAGCCAAAGTCGCGCTTGGTCTGCTCCCAGTCATTGGCGAACGCGGCCTTCACGCGATTCCAGGCGTTGTCGTGCTCTTCGTTGAACCATGTCGGTTTATTCATTCGTGCTTCTCCCTTCGTCCATGAGAGGGAGCAAGAACATCGCCATTCGCGATCGCTCTCCAGCCGTTGCGGCCGCTCTCCTTGACGGCGTAAAGCGCCGCGTCCGCCACGCCGACGACCTCATGCCACGACATGGCCTCGGGCTCGCTGCGCGAAAACGGCCACGCGGCGACGCCGATCGAGCAGGTGCGCGCGATGGTGCGGCCGTCGGGGAGCGCGAAGCGGTGGGCCTCGACGGCGGCGCGGAGCTTCTCCGCGAGCTCGCCGCCGCGCGCGCGGTCGACGAAGCGGACGACGACGAGGAACTCCTCGCCGCCCCAGCGGACGATCGCGTCCGAGGTGCGGAAATTGGCGCGGAGAATCTCCGCGATCTGCACCAGCACCGCGTCGCCGGCCTCGTGGCCGTACGTGTCGTTCACGCTCTTGAAGTGATCGAGGTCGACGAGAAGGAAGATCAAGTCCTCCCCCTCGGTGCGCGCGGCGATGGCCAGATCGGCGCGAATGGTCTGCTCGAGATAGCGCCGGTTGCGCAGGCCGGTGAGCGCGTCGGTGAGGCTGGCCTCTTCGATCCGCGCATACGCCACGCGCAGCTCCTCGGTGCGCTCCGCGACCACGCGCTCGAGCGCTGCGCTGCGCGCGCGGAGCTGGCGCACGCGCAACCGATAGACGAGATAGATGAGAGCCGCCGCGGCGAGGACGAGGGCGATGCGGAACGGCAGCGTCTCGTAGAACGCCGGCGGCACGACGACGGGAATGCGCAGCTCGCGCGGGCTCCAGACACCGTCGCGGTTCGTCGCCGCCACGCGCAGCGTGTAGCTGCCGGCGGGGAGCGAGGCGTACACGAGCGAACGCTCGCTGGCGTCGGCCAAGGTCCAGCCGCTGTCATAGCCCTCGAGCGTGTAGCGGTACGCCAGCCGCTCCGGCGCGGTGAGGTCGAGCGCGGCGAACTCGAGGCGGAACGTGCGGTGGCCGGGCAGGAGGCGCAGCGAGGTCACACCCGAGGTCGAGACGACGTTCGGCGCGAATGTCCACGGCCGGATCTTCGCCGGATCGACGACGAGCAATCCCTGCGGCGAGCCGAAGAGCAGCCGCCCGTCGCGCGTGCGGTCGCGGCTGGCGATGAAGATGTTGACGAAGACGGAGCCGTCGGCGGGGCCGAAGGTCTCCGCGGTCCACGTGTCGGCGTCGACGCGCAGGTGCGGCCCGATCCACATCTTTCCGCTCGCATCCTCGACCAACTCCTCCGCCGGAAAGGGCTTCTGATGGATCTTCGCCGCGACGTTCACGAAGCACGCGGGCGCACGCTGTGCGCCCCTACCGGTAGGGGCGCACGGCGTGCGCCCATCCAGCACCACCGCGCCGCCATGCGTGCCGACCCATAGCCGTCCCTTGCGATCGAAGGTGAGGTCCGGCACCCACTTGTCGGGCAGACCGCGCTCGATGTGCTCCACGCGTCCGCTCGCCGGATCGAGGTGATCGAGCCCGCGTTCGGTACCGATCCAGAGCGTTCCGTCGGGCGCGACGGCGATCGCCTCCACCGCGTTGGCGGAGAACGGCCCGCGGTCGTACGCGGTGACCTGCTTCGTATCGGGATCGATGCGGGCCATGCCGAACGCAGAGCCCACCCAGACCGCGCCGTCGCTCGTGAACGCGATCGTGCGGATCGGACCGCCGGGCAAGCCGTCGGCCTTCGTGAAGCGCGTCCCGGTCGACATCCGCTGCAGCGTGCCGTCGAGCGTGGCCACCCAGACGTCGTGGTTGCTCGCCTGAGCGATGCACGTGACCGCGCCGTCGGCGAGGTTGCCGATGTGATCGACGCGGCGCAGCTCGCCGTCGAGGATGTCGACGCCGTTGCCGTTGGTGCCGACCCAGATCCGCCCGTCGCTCGTCTCCAACGCGCGCACCGCGGAGGGGTGCGTGAGGCCGTCGCGGATGGCCGGCGAGTAGCGGAGCGCGCGGAACGCGCGCGTCGACGGATCGTGGCGCGCGATCCCCTCGCCCCACGTGCCGGCCCAAATGACGCCGGAGCGATCGCGGAGAATGGCGCCGATTCGGTCCGCGGGAATGGTGCTGTCGAGCGTGGCGTCGTGGCGGAGGCGATCGACGATCTGCAGCGACTCGGCGTCGACGACGTCGATGCCGCCGCCAAAGGTAGCGATCCAAATCTCGTTCTCCGTCTCCGCGAAGCCGTAGACCCAGAAGTGACTCAGCTCGCCCGGTGGAAAGGCGCGCAGCGCGCCGGTGGCGGGATCGAGCACCGCCGCGCCGTGCTCCGCGGTGCCGATCCAGATGCGGCCGCGCGCGTCTTCGTAGATCTTCGTCACGTACTCGCCGTCGAGCGCGACCTGCTGGAAGTTGCGTTGCAGGCCGGCACGCGTGCCGGTCCAGACGTTGCCGCGGCGGTCGATGAGCAGGCCGCGCGTCTGCTCGCTGGTGACACGCTCGAGGCGGCCGTGATCGAGGCGCAGCAATCCGTCGTTCGCGGCGATCCAAATCCTCCCCTGCGCGTCCTCGGCCAGTCCTTCCACGCGATCCGCGGCGTAGCGCGTGATCCGTCCTGTCACCGGATCGAGCGACGACACGCCGCCGCTGAAGAAGCCGGCCCAGATCGTGCCGTCGCGCGCGGCGAGCAGCGCGCGCACGTATGAGCCGCCGATCGTCGCCGCGTTCGCCGGATCGCTCGTCCAGGTGCGGAAGCGATAGCCGTCGTAGCGCACCAGGCCGCCCTGCGTGCCGATCCAGAGATACCCCCTCGCATCCTGTGCGAACGCCGAGCAAAGATGCGCCGGCACGTCCTCGGGGACGCCGATGCGGCGGAAGTTGACGAGGCCCGGCCGCGACTGCGCCTGCGCCGCCGCCGCCACGACGAAGAGGACGACAGCGAGCCGCTTCACGCCTGATACGCCCGGGCGATGAGGATCACGGCGATGACGTAGGCGACGAACATGGCCGCGAGATAGCCGCGCGCGCGGACGCCGGAGCCGCGGAACTCGCGCCAGACGAAGACGCCCCACAGCGCCGCGATCATCGGCGCGGCCTGGCCGATGGCGTAGGAGATGGCGACGCCGACGAGGCTCGCGGCGACGAAGTTGAAGACCGTGCCGACGCCCCAGATCGCGCCGCCGAGCAGTCCGAGGAGGTGATACGAGGCCGGGGCGGTGCGGTAGCCGGCGAACGTCACGGGCGCGCCGACGATCGGCTTTCGCATCAGCGCGGTGTTGAAGACGAAGCAGCAGAGGAGCGCGCCGACGGTGAAGAGCACGCCGACGGTGTAGGGCGTCAGCGGACGGGCCGCGGTCATGGCGCGCGTGACGAAGGGCGCGAACGATCCCATCAAAAGACCCGAGACGATGCAGACGACGATCCCTTTGCGCGAGACCACGCGCTCGCCGCCGAGGGCGCCGTAGGCTTTGCCGATGAGGATGACGGCGACGAGCGCCATGACGACGCCGGCGGCGAGGAGCGCGCCGTCGCCCTTCGGCTGGATCGCATAGCTGAGCACGACGCCTTCGACGAGGGCGATGCCGATGGCGATCGGGAAGGCGACGGCGAGGCCGACGATCTCGATGCCGGCGACCAGCAGCACGTTGGCGATGTTGAAGATGAAACCGGCGACGACGGCGTAAAGGAAATTCATCGGCGCGGCGTCGCGCTGAATTCCTCCTCCCATCGTCAGGGCAAGCACGATGGCCATCAGCACGATACCGACGGCGTAGTCCCAGTAGAAGAGCTCGAAGCGATAGCTCTTCGTCAGCTTGTACGTATTCGCCCACGAGCCCCAGCAGATCGTGCTGACGATGGTCATGACGAGAGCGGCGGCGAACGTTGACGGTACGAACATCTCTATCGCCTCAGCAGTGCCTCGACTTCGTCGCGCCTCGGCATCGACTGCGCGGTGCCGGGGCGCGTGACGGAGATGCCGGCAACGGCGCAGCCGAAGCGCGTCGCCTCGACGACGTCCCTTCCCTCCGCCAGCGCGACCGCGAAGCCGGCGTTGAATGCGTCGCCGGCGCCGGTGGTCTCGACGACGGGACCGGCATCGACCGCGGGAACGAGCTCGTGGATCGTCGCGGTCTTCACCAGCGCGCCTTGTGCGCCGAGGGTGATGACTGCGGCGCCGGCGCCGCGGTCGAGGAGCGCGCCGGCGGCGCGCGCGGGATCGCTCTCGCCGGTGAGCATTGCGGCCTCGACTTCGTTCGGCGTCATGAAGTCGCAGAGCGGAAATACGGCGTCGTCGAGCGCGAAGGCCGGCGCGGGATTGAGGATCGTCCGCACGCCGAGGGAGCGCGCCAGCCGCAGCCCGTGCTCGACGGTCGCCAGCGGCAGCTCGAGCTGCGTCATGAAGATCGCAGCGCCGTCGATCGCGTCGCGGGCGTTGTCGACATCCTCTTCCTTCAGTGTGAAGCACGAGCCCGGGACGACGACGATGGCGTTCTCGCCGCTGACCTGATCGAGGATGATGGCCGCGCCGCCGGTGCCGTGATCGTCGCAGTCGAAGACGAAGCGCGTGTCGACGCCGTCGTTCGCGTACGTGCGGCGGGCGAGGTCGCCGAACGCGTCGCGTCCCAGTTTGCAGATGAAGCTGACCCTCGCGCCGAGGCGCGCGGCGGCCACGGCCTGGTTCGAGCCTTTGCCGCCGGGACCGAGGCGGAACTCCGTGCCAAGGACGGTCTCGCCCCACGCGGGCAGCCGCGGCGTGCGGAACGAGAGGTCCGCGACGAAGCTCCCCATCACGGTGACGCGCGCGTTCGGCATGTTGGAGGTGATCGGCGAACTGTAGCACGGACCATTCACTCTTCCCGCAAGTCGCTCAGATCGGGACACTTTCCCGCATGAAAGGTCAGTTTCGTCATTTGATTGATCCAGGTCAGCTTGCCGACGAGCGTTGCGAAAACACCGCCCAAATCACAGTCGTCACCGATCACGCTGTCGGCAATTCCCAGCAGCAGCCGCGGCTTCTTTTTGGCGTCGCCATAAAATGCTGGCCCGCCGCTGTCGCCGGTGCAGATGCCAGACTCGGACGAAGCGTAGATCCGCACATCGCCTGCATCCTCGACGACGAAACTCGCTTGCCGCTGCCGGCCGAACGTACCGCCGCCGGAATCGATGTTGCCGAAGGCGACGACTTCCATTGGCGTGCCCGGGACCAGGAAACAGCCATCCTGCGGCGGAAACAGAGGTGGGACGACGTCTACCGGGCAGTCTTTGACTTTGAAGAGAGCCAAGAGGTCATTCTCGGCATGAAACTCAATTTCCGAACAATTCGGTCTGCCAGTAATGTCAATCCCTGCAAACAATCGCGTCGCCGCGCGCGCGTCTGATGAAGTCAGCAGCCAATCTTTAGTGAGCAAGACCCCGGACGCAAAGAACCCGTCCTCTTCATTTCCGATGGCCACGCACTCCGGGAAATCACCCTCCTCCGTATTCGAGCCCCCCATGAGAAGAAGCGCTGCGACCCACTGCCTACGCAAACGAAGTTCTGCCGTCAGCTTGGATGTGTGCGACAAAAATTCCTGGGCGCCTTCTTGCCATGCAGAATCGCTGGCCTTACGCATCTCGAGGAGATCGCCAATCTCTTTATCCAGGTGTTTGAGGATGGGGAACAGTGTGGGGAGTTCGTTGGGCTCACTCATCGCATCACCTCGTCGACATCTTCGCCGGCGGGCAGTTGGAACTGCCGGTTCTGGCGCCACGGAATCGCTCTGACGTCCGATGCGGTAAACGGATGAACGGCGGTTGGGAAATGAGCAAATCGTAATAAATGGCAAAATGGTGATCGATGATCTCCCGTGAGCCCTGGCCCATCCTCAGAATGTCCTCGATGGGCACGTTTCCGATCGTAAATTCAAATGCATCGCCGTCGTGGCCGTGAAAACCAAGGAGCAGATCCCCCTTCGCTTTCGGGACCTCGCCGAACGGTGTTCCGCGTAACTCACAACGCGTTCCCCCCTCATACCTGATGGTCCATCCAACCTCTTGCACGAAGGTTCCGGAATACGGCTTCTGCCGCGGCGGCAGAAACGTGGCATGCACGTCCTTCCGAGGAATCGGAGCGACACGGCCGAATGAAATCGGCACGCGGGCCGATATCCGGTCGGAGCGGGGCTGGAAGATCGAAATCACCGACTCGTCAACGGGAAATCCCGGGCCGCAAACCTGCTCCATATCGACGACGTCAGTCCAGTTGAGATCCGGCGGCTCCGGTTGGAACTTGCCTTTGTCAAGCGGAACGAACTCCAAATCTCTTCCGACCGCGCCGGCAGTCAGGCTCTGAACGTTGAAGGCCTTTCCATTCCTCCGATACGAGAACAGCACGGTCCCCGGGATCGGCGGCTTGATCCATTTCGGTTTCGGGGCGGTGCAGTCTTCCGGCGGGTTCGGCATTTGCTGTTTCTTGTCAGTACAGTATTCCAAATAGGCAATATGACTGGGCACGTGCGAGTGCATGCCGTCATGCGTCACCCCTCGGACCCCGCGAGCATTGGGGATGACGACTGTGGCATTTGTCTGATGCTCGACAAAGACGACAATCCCCGTGAATTTGACCTTAATCGTGATGCAAGCCATTTCTAGATCCTCCATTGTCAATACGCCTCGGCGCACCAAAATGCACAAACGTCGGCCAGCCAATGCGATCGCCGCGACGCAACGCGGCGAGCTGCGCGGCCCGCAACGCTGAAGCCGAGTCCGGCGACTGCTTCAGAACCCGGTAATAGTCAATGGCGAGATCGGCCGCGGCGGCATCGTCGACGCGGGAAACGGTCCCGATTACGGACGTCACGCCCACGGCAACGAGCCATTGCGCCATCCCCGCTGATGGAATGCTTTTGCCGATACGGCCGCTGTCGCAGGCTGCCAGAACGACGAGCTTTGCGGTGGGACAGCGCGTCACGATCTCGCGCGCGGTCAACCTCATCGGGGCGCTGCCATCGCCTCCGATGATGAGTGCCGAATCCGCCGGCGACGCCGCATCGAACTCTCCATGGCCGCCAAAATGCAGCAGCGTCGAATTCGCGAATGCCTCAATCACCGCGACCCGATCATCAATGCCGGCGCCACCGATCAGGCGAACCGCCCGGGCCGTGTTGGATACTGCCGCGATCTCGCGGTCCAGCTCCCGCAGCGGCGCAATGCCATTGGCTGTCGGACTGGTCATCAGCACCGCGGCTTTGTCGATCGGCAGCCGCATCGGATCGCGCGATACTTTCTCAGCGCTCCAGTACGCGGAGACGCTCGGCGCCTCCGTGATGACAGCCTCCTCGATGAGGTAACGGCCGGTGTGCCGATTTCGAAGCGCCAGGAAGGGAACGTTGGCGATCGCCTCGTCCGGTACGAGCACGATCGTCTTCGCGTCGGCCAGAAATCTTGCCAGTGGCGCAATCAGCACGTCATGGAGAGCCGACAGAGCGCTGTCGACGGGTTTGTCGCCAACACCTTCCACCGGCAGGCGCTCGGCGAGAACGTCTTCGTGCGGCCGCAGATCGAGTCGCGTGCAGTCGAGTCGCACCGCCCGAGAGATACCGCCACGAATCACCCACGCGTACGAAAGCTCGTCGCCGATGAAGTAAACGACGATCGCCGTGTCGGCAGAAGGAGCAGCGTCCGGCAGCGGAGCCTTCAGCGACTTTGTGTTGCGAATTTCCTCGAGGAGTGAGAATGCCCGTCCGGGATTGCCGCGCTTCAAGAATTCTTGGACGGCCGCAGCAGCGACTTCGGATGCCGAAGCGGTATAGATCAGCTTCGAAGCGGTGTCCGTCAGACGTTCCTCATCGATTCGAATCTCCGCCAGGCTTTGGCGCAAAAGCGCTTCCCCCTCATCGAGCGATCCGCGATGAATCGCGCTCATCGCCTGCAATCGGTAGGTTTGTGACAGACGGACGCGGTTGCCGGCATCTCGGTAAAAAATGGCCGCTGACTGAAGCGCCTTGGGGTCACTGCCGTGACCCTGGGCGGCCGCTCTGAAAAACGTGAGGTCGGCCGCCGTCTTGTTGCGAACATTCTTGTCGGGAAGACGCGGCACCAACGCCGAGGCGCGATCGAAATCGGCTCGCGCGCGGGAAGCATTCTTCAATCGAGTCCAAATGAGGCCGCGCCACATGAAAGCGTCGGCAGAATCAAGCAAGCGGTTGCTCCGCCCCGCCTCGGTGACGGTCAAGTCCTGAAGGAGAAGCGCCGTCCACAGGAGATCTTTGTTGACAGCCGCTTCTACGGCTTCATTGAGAATTTTTCCCCGACGCAGCGCATCGCATACCGTCGGAAGAAACGTCAATGCCATTCGGCGGGCGCGAGCGGCCGCCTCGCGGTCGCCGACGTACTCCCATTCTTCGGCGAGAAGGCTGGCGACTGCCGCGACGTTGTCCCGTTCGCCAAGCACGACAAAGAGCGCCTGCGCTTTTTCCAGCTCCGCAATCGCTTCGTCCCGCCGATTCTGTACCCCCAGAGCGAGTGCTCTAAGCCAATTTCGCTTCGCCACCAGCGCGCGCCAGCAACGCCGGAGCAACTCCCCATCGCCGGGATTGCTTAGTTGCGCAAGACAAGAGTCATAGGCATTGTCGTAATACGCACAGCAGGCGAGATAGAAGCGCACCCAGACGGATAACGCCGCGCTGACGTCCTCCAACGCTGCGCGAGCACGTAAGAAATCGCGCTTTGCGTTCCCAATGTCGTTATGCCAGTACGCGTTGGTGGCACGCACATACCAACGCGTAGCATCGAGAAAGGAGCGGGTCCGGCCGGACTGCGGATACAGAGTCACCGCACGCCCCAAATCGACGGCGACACTCGGCAGCGAAGTGTCCGCGGAGGTCTCCGCCGTCACCTCCGAGAGCCGTTCGGCAAGGCCGAGGAGCCGCTTCGACGTGTGCAAGTCATTCGATGTTCCGGAATCGATCAGCGCAGGCAACAGAGACTGTTCGATATACAACCGGCCCACATTCGGCGAAAGAGATGTGATAGATCCATCGCCGCACAGTAGGCGTTCGATCTCCGCGTTCGACGGCGGCGGCGACACGAGTCGCGTTTCAGCTGTGAGGCGCCGAACATGTCCGGTCGCCTCGCGCGACCACGATGATGTACTGTCGAGTCTCAGGTAATCGCGCCAGGCACGGAGCGCCTCTCCGTTCATGCCTGCCCTTTCGAGCGCCAAGGCCCGGTTCCATGTCGTTTCGGCAGTCCTCCGCGACGTCCACAGACGCTGTGTGACTTCGAGGGCGATCGCGGCCGGCTCGTGCGATTCGCCTGATCGGTTCACCGCCGTCGCCGCAACCGATAAATCGTTCAGAAGCGCGATGTCGTTGCTGGCGCGGATTGCTTTCGGCAGCTCCTCCTCGCCTGTTTCTTTTGCGACGGCGTTGACCATCGCCTCGAGCGCCGCATCCGTATTTCCGATGATCAGTTCGGCGACACCGAGAGCGTGAAGGTTGGCTACCGTGCGCTTTTCTTTGGCGTCGTGGATCGCTTCGGCGATGAAGGCATGCGACGGTGCGATGTCGGCGATCTCATCGGCTCTGGCCGCTCGGCCACGCATCTGCTCGGCGAGCGGCCGGAACGGAAAGTTGTTCAATCGTCCCTCGAACGAGCGCTCCGCCGGCGCGGTCGTGGCCATCGACTCGATTACGTCGGCCTTGCGATGAGAGATCAGCGTCGCGAAAACGATGACGGTAACGGCGGGCGCGACGCGTCGCAAAGCCGTTCGGGCGACAGGCAAGGATGCCCGGTCAGAGTCTCTCATCGCGCGCGTCCGCAATTCATGAGATGGACGTGTGTCGTGAATTTCTCTCCGCTTAATAAACGGAGTGACCGAGCTGAACGTGAGCCGCCGGCCGGATGTTACGAATTGGCGAAGTTGTCGATGCTCGAGACCGCCATAGTAGGATCTGTCCACCATGAAAAAGCTCGCCATCGCCGCCGCCCTGCTTCTCGTTGCGCTCTCTCTCTTCGGCCAGTCCGCGATCCGTCTCCCCGAAGCCAGCCCGGCCGCCTCGGTCTCGCAGGCGATCGGCGTGACCGACGTCGCCATCACCTACCACCGCCCCGCCGTGAACAAGCGGAAGATCTGGGGCGGCCTCGTGCCGTTCGACACGATCTGGCGCACCGGCGCGAACGAGAACACGACCATCTCGTTTTCCACGCCGGTGAAGATCGAAGGGCAGCCGCTGCCGGCCGGCACGTACGGACTCTTCGCCATTCCGGGCCCGTCGCAGTGGACGATGGTCTTCAGCAAGTTCACGGGCGACTGGGGCGGATACAACTACGACCCGGCCGAGGACGCGTTGCGCGTGACGGTCACGCCGCAGACGATGGCGGAGTCGCAGGAGCGGCTCTACTTTACCTTCGACGACGTGACGAACAGCTCGGGCGTCGCGTCGCTGCGGTGGGAGAAGCTCCGCGTGCCGATGAAGATCGAGGTCGACCTGCCGTCGACGGTGCGCGCCTCGATCGCCAGCACACTGCGCGGCGGAAAGCATTGGGACGCGAACGCCTGGGCTGCCGCGGCGCGCTGGGAGCTGCGCAACGGCAACGCCGACACGGCGATGCAGTACGCCGATCATGCGCTCTCGCTGGCCACGACCTCGGGCACGCTGCGCACGAAGGCGGCGGTGCTGGAGAAAAAGGGCGATGCAAAGGGAGCCGCCGAGCTGCGCGACCGCGCCAAGTCGCTCTACACCGAGGCCGAGGCGATCGGCGTCGGCTACGGCACGCTCCTCGGCGCGAAGAAGTACGACGAGGCGATCAAATTCCTGAACGACTACGCCACCGCGCATCCGGCGTCCCCCGAGCTCTGGCGCGTCTACGCCGGCCTGGGCGAGGCCTACGCGGCGAAGGGCGATGCCGCGAAGGCGAAGGAAAACTTCGATAAGGCGATGGCCGCGGCGCACGACATGGCGGAGCGGACGGAGGTGTGGGACTCGATCAACTCGGCGGCGGCGGAGATGAAGTGAGCAGCGACGCGCGGCCGTACGCGGATCTCGTCGCGCGGATGATCCGCGGCGAGATCTCCGGCCCGCCGATCGGCGAGACGATCGGCATGCGCGCGGTGGAGGTACGCCCCGGCTTCGCCGCGTTCGAGATGGAGGCGAGCCGCAGACACGCCAATCCGATGGGAACGATGCACGGCGGCGTGCTCTGTGACCTCACCGACGGCGCCATGGGCGTGGCGTGGGCGAGCGAGCTGCTCGAAGGGGAGACGTTCACGACGCTCGAGCTGAAGATCAATTTTCTCAAGCCGGTCTGGAACGCGAAGCTGCGCGCCGAGGCGCGCGTGGTGAAGCGCGGAAAGACCATCGGCCTCGCCGAGTGCGACGTGCGCGACGAGAAGGGCGATCTCGTCGCGTACGCCACGAGCACGCTGATGACGCTGCGCGGGGATCAGGCCAAGGGGCGGTGACTGTTGTTGGAGGGGGTCAGGTCTTCAGTTTCCAGTTTCTTATTTGCAGACGCGCGCTCAAGTGACTCCGAATAAGAAACTGGAAACTGAAGACCTGACCCCCTCCAACCTACTCTTCCAGCGTCTCCAAACTCGAGAGAATCGATTCGATGCGGTCGCGGATCTGGCCGCGCTCCTTGCGGAAGCGGGCGCTGTCGTCGTCGATCTCGTCGAGGCGCTTTTTCAGCTCGTCGCGCTCGCGGCGCAGCTCCTGGATCGTGGCAATGGCGCGCTCGACCTTCTCGCTCAGGCGCTGCAGGATTTCGTCGTCGGACTCGTTGGTCTTTTTCGTCATGCGGCGCGGATTCTAGCGTTTGCGGCTGCGAATGGCAGCCACGGCCAGCGCGGCCACGATGACCGCGAGCACGAGAATGGCGGCGAAGGCCACGGCGCTCAGAAACGTCAGCATCAGAACGTGACGCGCGACAGCACGCCCTCGGCCGCGTCGTGCGGGTTGTTGCGCTTGCGCAGGACGTCGTCGAGGAGCTGCTCGTAGTTCGCCGTGACGCCGAGGAGGCGGTCCATGAACTTCTCTTTGAGCAGCGTCTCGATGCGAATGCGCACGCGCTCGCGGTTGCGGCGATCGAGCTCGCCCGACGCGGCGATGTGCTCGTAGTGCTTCGTGATCGCGGCGTCGAGCTCGTCGATCCCTTTGCCGAGCGACGCCACCGTCTTGACGATCGGCGGCACCCAATCGCCGTGCTCCTCGACGAGCGACATCATCATCGTCACCTCGGTCACGGTCTTGTCCGCTCCGGGACGGTCCGCTTTGTTGACGACGAAGATGTCGCCGATCTCCATGATCCCGGCCTTGATGGCCTGGATGTCGTCGCCCATGCCGGGGACGAGGACGACCATGTTCGTCTGCACGGTGCGGATCACTTCGACCTCGTCCTGGCCGACGCCGACGGTCTCGACGAGCACGACGTCGAAGCCGGAGGCGTCGAGGATGTCGACGACGTCGTTCGTCGCCTTGGCAAGGCCGCCGAGGAAGCCGCGCGTAGCCATGGAGCGGATGAAGACGCCGCGGTCGGTGTAGAGATCGTGCATGCGGATGCGGTCGCCGAGGATCGCGCCGCCGCTGAACGGCGACGTCGGATCGACGGCGACGATGCCGACGCGCTTCTCCTGCTTCCGATAATGCTTCGCCAGCGCGGCGACGAGCGTCGACTTGCCGGAGCCGGGCGAGCCGGTGACGCCGAGGATGCGCGCGCGGCCGGTCGACGGATAGAGCTCGGCGAGGAGGCGCTCCGCGGCGGCGTCCTCGCGCTCGACGAGCGAGATGGCGCGGCCGAGGGCGCGGTAGCGGCCGGAGATGACGTCTTGGGCTAGCGAATCAGTCATGCGATGCCGAATGCAGAATGCCTGAATGCAGAATGCAGAATTGCTCCGCCGCGAATTCTGCATTTTGCATTCTGCATTCACTCGTTCAACACGTGCCTGGCGATGACCATCCGCTGGATCTCCGAGGTTCCCTCGCCGATCGTGCAGAGCTTCACGTCGCGGTAATACTTCTCCGCCGGGAAATCCTTGACGAATCCGTAGCCGCCGAAGATCTGCACGCCGCGCTCGGTCGCGCGCACGGCCACCTCGGACGCGTAGAGCTTCGCCATCGCCGAGGCCTGCGTGACGCGCTCGCCGGCATCTTTGATCACCGCGGCGCGGTGGCAGAGGAGCCGCGCGGCGTCGATCTCCGTGGCCATGTCGGCGAGCATGAACTGGATGGCCTGGAAGTCGGCGATCGGCCTGCCGAAGGCCTGGCGCTGCTTGGCGTAGTCGCGCGCCGCCTCGAACGCGCCGCGGGCGATGCCGACGGAGAGCGCGCCGATGGAGATGCGGCCGCCGTCGAGGACTTTCATGGCGTCGATGAAGCCGTAGCCAACCTTGCCGAGGACGTTGGCGCCCGGCACGTGACAATCTTCGAGCACCAGCTCCGCGGTGTCGCTGGCGCGCATGCCGAGCTTGTTCTCCTTCTTGCCGGCGCGAATGCCCTTGCGGTCCATCTCGACGGCGAAGGCGGTGATGCCGTGCTTCTTGTCCTCGCGATCGGTGACGGCGAGGACGACGGAGATGTCGGCGTAGCTGGCGTTGGTGATGAAGTTCTTCGTGCCGTTGAGCACCCAGTCGTCGCCGTCCTGCACCGCTGTCGTGCGCATTCCGGAGGCGTCGCTGCCGGAGCCTGGCTCGGTCAGACCCCACGCGCCGATCCATTCGCCGGTGGTGAGCTTCGGCAGCCACTTCTTCTTCTGCTCTTCGTTACCGGCGAGGTAGATGTGGCCGCTGCACAAGGAGTTGTGCGCAGCGACGGTGAGGGCGACGCCGCTGTCGACGACGGCGAGCTCCTCGATGATGTTGACGTAGTCGACGTAAGAGAGCCCCGCCCCGCCGTACTCCTCGGGGAAAATGGCGCCGAGCATGCCGAGCTCGCCGAGCTTCTTGACGGTGTCGAGCGGGAAGGTCTGCGCCTCGTCCCACTCCATCACGTGCGGCTTGATCTCGCTTTCCGCGAACTCGCGGACCATCGTTGCGATCTGATTCTGGTCGTCGTTCAGGCTGAAATCCATGGGCGGGAACCTACCATGATCCGATGGCAATTTGTGACCTCGGCGAGCGTCATATCTATTAGAATGCGCCTTCAGGTCCCCTCCATCATGACGTATCGCCCTGCCCTGGCTCTTTCCGCGCTCCTCTTGTCTTTGGCGAGCACCGCCGCCGCACAACAGCCGGTCGTCAGCTTCAGCGCGTCGAGCTATTCGGTTTCGGAAAAATTTAATGCCGCCTTTGTTGACGTCGTCCGCACCGGCGACCTCAAGGCCTCGGTCAGCTACCAGTTGAAGATCACGAACCTCGTGACCAACCAGAGCCACATCTACGCCGGAGCGTTTACCCAAGGCCTAGCCGATTCCTTTGGCCCGGTGAGCTTCGACGGCCCGGTCGACGATCCCTACTACGATCCAGGGCGGAAGTACTCCGTGACGATCCAGGGGGTGACGGGGGGAACGATCGGCTCGCCGAGCTCCGCGGACGTCGAAATCGTCGACGACGAGACGCCGCCGCGCGTCTCGGTCCCGGATGTGACCATCTCGGAAAGCGGCTCGCAGGCGTTCTTCCGAGTCTCGATGACGACGCCAATACAGCGCTCCGTGTCGATTCCGATCACCTTTCACGACGGCTCGGCCAAGGCCGGCAGCGACTACCAGGCTCTCAACACCTTTGCCGTTTTTCCTGCCGGAGCCATCAGCGACGTCATCGCCGTCACGATTCTCGACGACAAGCATCCCGAGGGCGACAAGACCTTCAGCATCGAGCTCGGTACGCCGTCGGACAGCGCGGTTACGGTCGTGAAGAGCAGCGTGACCTGCACGATCCTCGACGACGACGGCGCCGTCTATCCGGCATCGCAGCGCTTCACGTCCGGCAACAAAGGATTCATCCACATCGACGTCACCGACCCCGCGGCGACGACGGAGACGGTGCTGTTCCAGGTCATCGGCGCGATCAAGTGTCCGGCCTCCGCGGACATCCCGCCCGGCGGCTCCACGGCGGACGTCGAGATCGAAGCAGTCGAGCCCGGCCAGGCGGCGGTGCTCGTCACGCTGCCGGCGTCGCGCGGCGGACGGACGTTCCGCTGCGACGTGCTGGTCTACGACGAGGTGACGCTCTCGCTGACTCCGATCGGCATCACGCTCGCTCCCGGCGGGACGACGAACGTGACGGTGACGATGGATCCGCCGCCGCGAAACACGTTCACGGCCGAGCTCGCGCAGACGAATGAAGCGGTTGCCGACGTGCCCCACAACGTCACGATCAGCGGGGCCGAAACCCTCATCCCCGTGCACGCCAAAGCGGTCGGCATCACGCAGGTGACGATGACGCTGCCGGACGCCTACGACCACAAGAGCAATCGCTTCGTCGTGGATGTGCGCGTGCCGCCGGGCCTGGCCATCACGAGCCTCTCCCAGACTTCCGGCCGTGCCTCGGGCGGGGAGACGGTGAAGATCTTCGGCAACGAGCTGACCGGTGCGTGCGTCGTGACGTTCGGCGGCGTGCCGTCGCAGACGAGCGACGCGCCGGCGCCGGGGTCGCTCAACGCCGTGACGCCGCCGCACGATCCGGGCGTAGTCGACATCGCCGTCCGCTGCGGCAGCAACGTCTATAGCATCGCCAATGGGTTCACGTTCACGGCCGCGCCGCTCGCGGTGAAGCAGCTTTCGCCGGCGTCCGGAACGGCGCGCGGCGGGACGATCGTCACGATCAGCGGCACGAATCTCCGCAACGGCCTTTGCACCGCGGCGTTCGGCGGCGTGGCCGCGCATGCGTTCGCGTGGAACGGCACGACGTCGATGACCGTGGCGACGCCGTCGCACGCCGCCGGCAGCATTCCGGTGACGCTGACCTGCGGCAGCGACAGCGCCACAGCCGCGGACTCGTTCAACTTCACGGCGGCCGACGACGCGCCGGCGTCGATCTCCTTCGCGTCGCCGCTGCGCGTGGCGCCCGGCGACCTGGTGACGCTGCACGGCGCGCGCTTCCGCCTCGACGACGCGATCACGTTCGGCACCACTCCCGCGTCCGACGCCGCGCCGCTGACGGTTTCGGACACGCGCATCGTCGTCGTGCCGGAGATGCCGCTCGGCCCGTTCCCGATCTCGCTGCGCGACGCCGCCGGCCGCACGACCGCCGGGCCATTTGTCGAGATCATCGCGCCGCCGGCGCCGGCGATCGCGTCGATGCCCGCGCAGCTCACCGTCGGCGCGGAGTTCGCCGTCACCGGCACCGGCTTCCGCCGCGGGCTGACCTTCACCCTAGGACCCGCTGTCGTGCAACCGCTGTCGATCGCACCGACGCGGGCCGTCTTCCGCGTGCCGAGCATGCTGCCTGGTCCGTACTCGTTCACGATTTCCGAGCAGGGCGTTGCGCGGGCGTCAAAACCGGTCGATGTGACGACATCGGGCCTCGCCGTGACCGCCGTCGCGCCGCCGTGCGCGGTGCGCGAGGGAGGCACGCTGGCCACGATCTCCGGCAGCGGCTTCGAGAACGGCGCGATGGTGAAGTTCGGCGGGACGTACTCGCCCGACGTCGCCTGGCACGACGGCTTCACGCTCTTCGCCAAAGTTCCGCCCGCGTTCAGCGGCAGCGACGCGGTGCTCACCGTCGTCAACCCGAGCGGCGCCACGGCGACGCTCACCGGCGCGTTCGTCTACAAGAGCGCGGCCGAGGGCGGCTGCGTGGCGCCACGGCGGAGGGCAGCAGGAAAATGAGACGTATCGCGCTTTTCTTCGCACTCTTTTTCGCCGCGTCGGTGCAGGCGTCGACCACGATCTCGTTCGGCACGAACGTGCTCCACTTCAAGGAAGGGAGCGGCACCGGCACGATCAAAGTCACGCGCACGACCAACGGAAACATTACCGAGAAAGCCAGCTACAGTTGGTCTTTCCCGGGCGTTCCGGGCGGAAGCGGCACGTTGACGTTCGCGCCCAACGAGACGGAGCAGACGATCACGATCTCGATCCCGAACGACAACGCCTACGAAGGAGCCATCATCGGCGAAGCACACCTCTCGCAAGTCAACACACCCCTCGGGTCGGCGTACCTGATCGTCGACGACGACGAGCCTGCGCCGGTTCTCACCGGGTCGACCGCTACCGTGGCCGAGGGGAACAGCGGCACGACGTCGGTCACGCTGCATTTCACCTTGTCCGCACCGTTCGCTCAGCCGCCCAATATCAGCATGATCACCGGCGGCACGGCCACGAATGGCGTCGACTTTACGGCTTCGCTGTTGCCGACATCGAACAATCCGACGGCCCTCGACGTTCGGGTCGACATCAAGGGTGACACCATTCCGGAGCCCGACGAGACGGTCGTTGTGTCGCTGATCATGTTCGACGAGTTCAACTACTCGGTTCGCGGCGACTCTACGGTCACGATCCTCAACGACGAGTACAACCTGTTGCCGGCGTCGCAGAAGATCGAGCGCGGCACGTTCGCGACGATCGACCTCTCCACGAGCGTGGCCGCCGGCAGCGTCGAGCACATCGAGCTGTCGTCGAGCGATCCGGACGTCGCCACGGTACCGCCGTCCATCGACATTCCCGCCGGCGTGACGTCGGCGAGCTTTCCGGTCACCGGGGTGCATCCAGGAATGGCCATCATCTCCGTAAAGATGCCGGCCAGCCGCGGCGGCGACACGTTGACGAGCAACGTGGTCGTCTACGAGCAGAGCGGCTTGAGCTTCGAACGCGGCATCGTGGCGATGGACGTCGGCGCCTCGACGACGGTGAAGGCGCACCTGTCGCCGCCGGCAGCGGTGACGCTGGCGATCAAGAACAGCAAGCCCTCGGTGGCGGAGATGCCGGTCACGTTCGAGGTCGACGCGGACGGCAACGGCAGCATCCCCGTTCATGCGCTGAGCCTCGGCAGCAGCGACGTCGTCGTGACGCTGCCGGCGCTGTACGGCGGCGGGATGGCCGGGTTCCGCGTGGACGTGTCGAAGCCGGCCGGGCTGGCGATCGCAAGCCTTTCGACGCGCAGCGGCCCGGCGGTCGGCAATCAGTCCGTGACGCTCTTCGGCGCGAACATGCAGGGGCGCTGCAGCGTGACGTTCGGCGGCGTCTCCGCGCTGAACACCGCGGTGGCGGCGAACGGCTCGGTATCGACGTACACGCCGCCGCACGCCGCCGGCACGGTCGACGTCGGCATCCGCTGCGGCACCTCGGAATACGTACTTCAAGGCGGGTACACGTACACCGCGGCACCGCCGCGCCTCACTGCGATTGCGCCGGCGAGCGGCTCGATCAACGGCGGCACGGTCGTGACGGCGTCCGGCGAGAACCTCCCGCGCGGCCGCTGCGGACTCTGGTTCGGCGATGCGCCGGCAACGACGCTCTTGAATCTGCAGACCTCGGAGATGTCGGCGATCGCGCCGCCACACACGTCCGGCGTGGTCGCCGTGACCCTGCGCTGCGGCGGCGACGCCTCGACGCTGAGCGACGCGTTCCTCTACACGAGCGCCGAGCCGCTCGCGCTGATCTCGGCGATGAATCCGCCGGCCGCCGCGCCGGGCGAGAGCGTGCTCGTGGGCGGCACGCGTTTCCGCACCGATGACACGATCGCCTTCGGCGTGGTTCCGGCGTCCGACATGACCACGGCGACGAACGAGCACTTCGTCACGGTGCCGGACATCGCCTCCGGCCAGGTGGCGATCACGCTCCGCGACGCGAGCGGCCGCGTCGTCACCGGCCCCACGTTCACGGTGAAGCCTCCCGCCGCCCCGCAGCTCACCTCGGCGCCCGCGAAGGTGACGGCCGGCGCGGAGCTGGTCGTCAACGGCGCCGGCTTCCGCCCCTCGTTCTCATTCTCGATCGGCGGCACGGCGCTGGCGCGCATCGTGGCCGCGCCGACGTATGCGGTCCTGCGCGTGCCGAAGACGCTCGCGCCACAGACGGCGTCGCTCCTGCTGAAGGACGGCAACGGCACGACGCTGGCCTTCCGCGCCATTGAGGTGACCTCGACCGGCGTGGCCATCGAGTCCGTCTCGCCGCAATGCGTCTCGACCGAGGGCGGCGCGCTGGTGACGATCAAAGGCAGCGGCTTCGTCCCCGGCGCCGTGGTGACGTTCGGCATCGCCGACGGAACGGAGACGACCGTGCGCGACGAGCACACGATCACGGTGCGCGCGCCGGCATCGTCGGGCGTGAGCGACGCCGCGATCACCGTGACGAACCCGTCGCTCGAGAGCGGACAATTCACCAGCGAATTCCAGTACCGCTGGCCCGAGTCCGCCTGCGGCAAGCCCCGACGGCGGGCGGGCGGGCCGAGGTAGACGATGGCTCGACGAGTCCGGAAACGCACGACCGCGGCGGTGCTGTTCTACGCGGTGGTGACACTGGCGATTGCGGCGTCGTTCGCGTGGCAGATGGCGCATGGGATCTGCCCGGTGCCGTGAGGGGGCGGGATAGAATTGAGGCATGGCGAAGCCGAAGAAGAAGGAAGAGCCGGAGAGAAAGAAGGAAGAGCCGGCATTTGTAGGTCCGCCGCTTCGGCCGGGACTGCCGGCGTTTTTTCGGTGGAAGGGATATTTCAAAGTCGGTCCAGGCGACGTCGTCAAGGACATTGAGAAGTTCCGCAAGCGCCGCGGCGGGATGTAGCTTTGCCTGAAGTCGTCGTGGATACGAATGTCCTGATTTCGTTCGCCCTCGATCGCGATCCGAAACAACAGGACCTCGCCGAAGAGCTTTTTCTACGCGCCAGGAATGGAGAGATCGTCGTCGCTCTGCCGCAGTTCATCATTTTCGAGGCGATCTACGCGCTACGCACGTTCTATAACTTCCTTCCGCACGAGATCACGCCAATGATTCGCGAAGCCTTCGCGTTACCAGGCGTGACGGTGATCGACGACTTCGACTGGGCACTCTTCTTCGATCACTGGTCCGATCTCAGGCGCGCTGTCGGCGATGCCGCTGTCCTCGCTCTCGCGATTGACAAGCACTATGTCCTCGCCACCTTCGACCGCAAGCTCGCCAACCGCGCGCGCACCTTCGGCGTCGCACCGTACTGGTAGCATGCGCCGGCAATGATCGGTCTCCTCTTTCCGCGCTTCGATCATCCGGCGATCGAAGAGCGGTATGCGAGCTGGCAGAGTCAGATGCTCCTGCGGCGCGACGTGGAGCTCGACCTCTGCTTCTACGACCCTGAGGAGCCGGCGTCGTATGCGGCGGGGGACCTCGAGAGCGATCACGTCCTCGTCGTCACCGATCCGCTGCTCGTGCCGCCGCCGAAGCTGGCGCTGCGGCTGCGGGAAGTGCTCGTACAAAACACGAGCACCGCGGCGGCGCTGCCGTCGAGCAACGAGGCCGACAACGCGGCGCAGCGGCGCGCGGCGCCGGCCGCGTACCTGACGCTGCGCGAGCTGCAGCAGATGACGAGCGAGATGCAGCAGGGCTCGTACGAGACCGTCACCATCAAGTGGGACAAGTCCGACCCGGCGGCGTACCTCTGCCGCACGTCGATGCTCGCGGACATCGACGACCCGCCGCGGCGCGCCCTCGCCGGGCGCGAGATCGTGATCTCGAGGAACGACTACGTCCACCGCTGGAGCTCGCTGCGCGGGCAGCGGCGCGACGATCTGCTGGCCCGCATCGGCGGCGACGCCAAATCGGTTCTCGAGTTTGGCTGCGGCGAAGCCCCCCTCGGCGCGGCGCTCAAGGCGCGGCAGCGCTGCCGCGTCGTCGGCATCGAGATCGATCCGCGCGCGGCGGCCATCGCCCGCAAGCGCATCGACGACGTCTACTGCGGCGACGCGCGCGAGATCATCGGCGTCATGCGCGAGCAGTTCGACTGGATCATCGGCGGCGACATCGTCGAGCACCTCGAGGAGCCGTGGTCGTTCCTCGCCGACCTCCGCCGCATCGCCGCGCCGGGCGGCAAACTGCTGCTGTCGATCCCGAACGTGGCCAACGCCTCGGTCGTCAACGACCTCCTGCGCGGCCGCTTCGACTACGTCTACATGGGATTGACCTGCGTCGGACACGTGCGGTTCTTCACCAAGCGAACCATCGAGGAGATGCTGACCATCGCCGGCTGGTCGGTGGTCGAGATCGCGCCGCAGCCGGCCATCGCGACACGCGGCAGCGACGAGTTGCTGAGCGCGCTCGGCAACACCCGCCTTCCCTGGTCGAAAGAGGACCTGATGCCGTCCGGCTACTACGTCATCGCCCAGAACCGATGAAGATCGCCTACCTCGCCGAAGACACCGACCTCTCGGGCGGAATCCGCGTCCAGCTCGCGCACGCCGACGCGCTCATCGCGCGCGGCCACCGTGTGCGCATGGTCACGAAGGGGGCGCCGATCACCTGGCGCCGCTCCGACGCGGAGTTCGTCTTCGTCGACGACTTCCGCGACTACGACGCGCGCGACGACGACTTCCTCGTCGGTACGTTCTGGGTCACGGTGCCGCGCGCGTATGAGCTCGCTCCCGAGAAGGCCGTCCATCTCTGCCAGGGCTACGAAGGCTCGTTCACGGCCTATCAGCCGATCCGGCACGAGATCGAGGCCGCCTATCGCCTGCCGATCCCGAAGCTCGTCGTGTCGACGACGCTGATCCCGATCTGCAAGCAGTTCACCGACGACGTGACGTTCATCGGCCAGGTCGTCGACGACGAGTTTTACCGCCCGAGCATCCCGCCCGAGAACGATCCGCTGCGTGTGCTCCTCGTCGGGCAGTCGCAGGCCGACCTGCGCGGCATCGAGGAAGGCTACGGCGCCGCCGCGCACGCGCGCTGGTTCCACCAGAAGCTCGAGCTCGTGCGCGTCTCGCCGTGGGCGCCGTCGCGCGAGGAGCCGCTCGACAGCGTCGACGAGTTCCACGTCGCGCTGACGACGAGCGAGATGACGCGCCTCATGCACTCGTGCGACGTGCTCCTCGCGCCGAATCACAAGGAGGAAGGCTTCGGCTTGCCGGCCGCGGAGGCGCTGGCCTCGGGGCTGGCGACGGTGTTGACGTCAATCCCGTCGTACCTCTCCTTCGACGACGCGCACGACTACGCGCTCTTCGCGCCGGAGCAGAACGCCGTCGAGCTCGGCGAACGGCTCATCGAGCTATTGAGCGACGATGCGCTCCGGGCGCGGCTGCGCAAGCGTGGCCGCGAGGTTGCCGAACAGTGGCGCAGCCGGCATGTCGCCGATCGTCTGGAGGCCTTTTTCTTGAATAGGCTTCGCTTGTGAAACGTTTCTCAAGGTCATAGAATCGCGAGCCCGCCGTATGCCGACCGACATTCAGAATCCCAACTCCATCGTCGCCCGCAAAGCGGGACGAGTACCGGGCGAGCAGGCCGAAAAAGGGCTGATCACGCTCCCGGGCGAGTCGGAGCGCGAGCTCGAAGACCTCGCCGGCTCGACCTACCTCACCACAAAGGTCGACACGATGGTCAACTGGGCGCGCGGCAACTCCCTCTGGCCGCTGCCGTTCGGCACGGCTTGCTGCGCCATCGAGTTCATGTCGCTGGTCTCGTCGCACTATGACCTGGCGCGCATCGGCGCCGAGGTCGTGCGCTTCTCGCCGCGGCAGGCGGATCTCTTGATCGTGGCCGGCACGATCGTCGACAAGATGGGACCGGTGCTCAAGAAGATCTACGACCAGATGCCCGAGCCGAAGTACGTGATCGCCATGGGCGCCTGCGCGACCTCGGGCGGCTTCTACCGCATGTACCACGTCGTGCAGGGCATCGACGAGATCATCCCGGTCGACATCTGGGTGCCGGGCTGCCCACCGACGCCCGAGGGGTTGATGTACGGGATTCTGAAACTGAAAGAGAAGATCGAGCGCGGCGAGCTGAAGCGAGGTTCCCTGTGAGATCCTTCTCCCCGCCGGCGGGGAGAAGGTGCCGCAAAGCGGCGGATGAGGGGCGCCATCCTGCAGGCATCGCCCCTCACCCGGCGCCTTCGGCGCCACCCTCTCCCCCGCAAGCGGGGCGAGGGGACTGACGAAGCATGAGCACACTCACCAAGTACAGCGCCATCCCCTACACCGGTCCCGCGCCGACGAACCGCGAGCCGTACGTTCCGACCGATGCGGCGGCGATGGACGCGCGCGGCGCGGAGCTCGCGGCCACGCTGGGCGTCGAACAGGAATCCGGACAGGACCTCCCGACGCTGATCGTGCCGCGCGAGAACATCGTCGACGTGCTGACGAAGCTGAAGTCGTCCGGCTACACGCTGCCGCTCGACCTCTGGGCCGTCGACTACCCGCGCCGCGAGCAACGCTTCGACGTCATGTATCAGCTCTACTCGCTCGACAAGAACGAGCGCGTGCGGCTGAAAGTGCGCGCCGGCGAGGATGAATCGATCCCGACCGGCAGCGGCGTCTTCAAGGGCCTCAACTGGTACGAGCGCGAGGTCTGGGATATGTACGGCGTCGTCTTCGACGGTCACCCGAACCTTCGCCGCATCCTGACGCACGAGGCCTTCCAGGGCCACGCGCTGCGGAAGGACTACGACCCCGCGCAACGCTGGCTGCTGACGGAGAAGGACGTCGCCAAGATCATCCCCAAGATCGATCCGCGCTTCGAAGACGTCGGCACCGATTTCGAGCGCGTCACGCTCAACCTCGGGCCCTCGCATCCGGCCACGCACGGCACGCTGCGCATCGTCGTCACGCTCGACGGCGAGACGATCATCGGCGCCGATCAGGAGATCGGCTACCTCCACCGCTGTTTCGAGAAGTCGTGCGAGACGCACACGTACCAGCAGGCCATCCCGTTCACCGACCGCCTGAACTACTGCTCCGCGTTCATCAACAACGTCGGCTACTGCATGGCCGTGGAGAAGCTCCTCGGCATCGAGGCGCCGAAGCGCGCGCAGCACATCCGCCTGATCCTCTCGGAGTTCATGCGCATCGCCGATCACCTCGTCTGCATCGGCACGAACCTCGTCGACATGGGGGCGCTGACGAACTTCTGGTATCTGTTTCAGCCGCGCGAGGAGATCTACGGCTTGATCGAAGCGTGCTGCGGCGCGCGCCTGTTGCCGAGCTACTGCCGCATCGGCGGCCTCGCCGTCGACGCGCCGCCGAACTTCCTCGAGAACGCGCAGCGTCTCGTCGACATGCTTCCGAGGTTCATCAACGACGTCGAGAAGCTCGTCGACAAGAACAAAATCTTCCTCGACCGCGTCGTCGGCATCGCCCCGATCACGCCGGAGATGGCCATCGACTACGGCTTCACCGGCCCGTGCCTTCGCGCCTGCGGCGTTCCCTTCGACGTCCGGAAGATGAGCCCATACCTCGGATACGAGACCTACGACTTCGACGTGCCGATCGCCGAGGGGGGCGACACCTTCGCGCGCTACCTCGTGCGGATGGAGGAGATGCGCCAGTCGCTGAAGATCCTCCAGCAGGCCATCGACCGTGGCATGCCCGAGGGGGCGGTCATCGTCGACAACCCCTATGTGGCTCTGCCGCCGAAGTCGAAGGTGTACAACGAAATGGAGTCGCTGATCTACCACTTCAAGCTGATCATGCACGGCATCCAGCCGCCGGTCGGCGAGACCTATTTCCAGGTCGAGGGCGGCAACGGCGAGCTCGGGTTCTACATCGTCTCGGACGGCACGAAGAATCCGTACCGCGTGCGCTGCCGGCCGCCCTGCTTCCAGATTTACTCCGCGTTTCCCGACATGATCATCGGGCAGACCATTCCGGATGCGATCGCGGCCCTCGGGTCGCTGAACATCATTGCCGGGGAGTTGGATCACTGATGCAAGTCACGCGCGTCAAGCCCGGCGTCGTCAAGGTCACCGCAGCCCGCATGGGCGTGCTGGAGCGGCTGGTCATCCCGCAGGTGCTGATGGGGATGGTGGTGACGATCCG
>DATDFB010000147.1:0-3336 GCA_036522835.1 Thermoanaerobaculia bacterium
CGCGGGGCGTTCTCGGCCGCGGAGATCGCCGCGGCCATGCACCAACCGCTGCCGCGCGAGCGGCGGCGCGCGCCGTTCGTCGCCCCGCATTTCTGCGACTACGCCGTGCAGCAGGCCCCCGGCCGCGCGCGCATCCACACGACGCTCGACCCGAGGCTGCAACACGTCGCCGAGCAGCAGGTGGCGGCGCGCATCCACTCGTTGCGTGCATACGGCGTGGAGCAGGCGGCGGTGGTGGTGATCGACGTCGAGACGCGCGAGGTGCTGGCCATGGTCGGCTCCGCGTCGTTCTTCGAGGCGCAGGTCAACGGCGCCACCGCGCGGCGCTCGCCGGGCTCGACGCTCAAGCCCTTCCTCTACGCGAAGGCGTTCGACGAGGGGTTGCTCGTTCCCGACTCGTACGTCCTCGACGTGCCCACCGACTACGCCGGCTACGTCCCGGAGAACTACGACGGCACGTACCGCGGGCGGGTGACGGCGCGCGAGGCGCTGGTGCAGTCGCTCAACGCGCCGGCCGTGCACCTGCTGGAAGACGAGCACGTCGACGAGTTCGTGGCGCTGCTGAGAAACGGCGGCTTGGGGACGCTCGACCGCGATCCATCCAAGTACGGGCTGCCGTTGATCCTTGGATCCGGCGAAGTGCGCCTCATCGATCTCACGAACCTCTACGCGACGCTCGCCGATGACGGTCTACACAAGCCCGTCCGCATCTGGAGTGCGGCGGCCATGCCGCCGCTGTCAGAGCGGCGGCATGGCCGCCGCACTCCACAGTCAGCGCTCTTCTCGCCGGAGTCGACGGCGCTCATCACGGAAGTCCTGACCGAGCTCAGACGCCCCGACATGCCCCGGGCCTGGCAGGCCGCGAACGCGCCGGCGGTGGCGTGGAAGACCGGCACGTCGTACGGCCACAGAGACGCGTGGAGCGTCGGCTATTCGACGAAGTACGCCATCGGCGTCTGGGCGGGCAACTTCGACGGCCACGGCGAGAAGGGCCTGAGCGGCTCCGAGTTCGCCGCGCCGCTGCTCTTCGATCTCTTCCGAGCGCTCGAGCCCGCATCTGCGCCCTGCCCCCTGCGCCCCGCGCCCTCGATCGAAGTCTGCTCGCTCTCGCATCAGCTCCCCACCGAGTTCTGCCGCGAGAAAACAAAAATCGCCTACCTCCCCGGCCGCACGCGTCTGCATGCCTGCGACATGCACCGCCCGATCTTCGTCCACAAAGGCACCGGCCAGCGCCTCGCCGGCGACTGCATCGCCACCGTGCCGCACAAGCAGATCGTCGCCGCGGTCTACCCGCCCGAGCTCGTGGCCTGGTGGCGCGCGCAGAACCAGCCATTCGATCCCCTCCCGCCCCTCGCCCCGCAGTGCACCGGCGTCGCCGCCGGCCCCCCGCCCCGCATCGTCTCGCCGTCGCCCGCGACGCCCTACCGGCTCCGCCGCGACGCCCCGGCCGAGTTCCAGGAGATCCTGCTGAGCGCCGAGACCTCGGACGCCGCGCGCCTCTACTGGTTCGAGGACGGCACGCTCATCGCCAGCGGCGACGCCGCGCGCAAGATGTTCCTCCGCCCGACGCGCGGCGTGCACGAGGTGGTGGTGGTGGACGACAGCGGGCGGAGCGACGCGGTGCGGGTCAGGGTGGAGTGAGATCTTTGAGAAGGCGTTGCCATAGCTCTTGTGCGTCCCGTGGAAGATCGGCGATTTTGGCCGAGACCTCCGTAACGAGCTGGTCGAGCGGCCCGATTCTCAGCAGATTGATTGCGTCGATGGTATCGATCGGCCCGCCGGCGGCGATCTTCAGCAGAATCAAATCGCTCGTCGATGGCAGCGGAATGATGATGCCGTCACGCAGCTCCACCGGCTCCGCCCGTTCGATGACGGCGCGCTCCCACTTCCACTTCCCGACGACCACGTCGATCTGGTCCGGCTTCGTTCCGACGCGCACGACGCCGGCGAGTGGATCGTCGAAGTCGCCGCGACGAATCTCGACCGCGATTCCGTCGCGACGCAACTCGGCCCAGAGCTCCTCGCGGAAAACCGCCTTGTCGGTCGTGAATAGATCGAGGTCGTACGTCGAGCGGGGAGCGCCACGACTTGCGACGGCTACGGCGCCGACGAGCGCATACCGCACGTCCGCGGCGTCGAGAATTGCCAAGACGCGTTGCAGCAACATCACTTCGGCAGTTCGTCGACGCAACGCGAATAGCGGCGGCCGCGCTGCCGAGAACGCTCGATTTCCGCCAGCGCTTCCTTGCGGGGAAGGCCATTTGCGGCCATGAAGAATTCGAGGTCGCGTTCACCGAGCGCGAATGCCAGCGCCACCCGCTCATCGGGCGTCATCGCCAGAACCTCGCGCATCTGCTCCTGGCGCAACTCCTCCGCGACCTTCGACCGTGCCATCGCTTCGAGTATAGCGCCGCCGCGCCCGCAATTCCGCCGTCACCCCCCGATGGCACATCACGCACAGGGTGCGGATGTTCTCCAGATTCGAGTCGCCGCCCTCGACCACGGGAAGGATGTGGTCCGCCTCCCACCAGCTCTTCCGGCCGCGCGTGATCTTCAGCGCCCGCATTTCCAGAACGCGGCGGCCGAACGCCAACCGCAAAACGCGCCGGCGCAGGGCCACCGTGTCGATGCCGCAGATCGCGCAGATCCCGCGGTCGCGCGCGAACACGCACTCGCGCAGGTACGACGTGCTCGAGCGGAGGCGCCACTCGTGGACGCAGGCGTCGGAGCAGAACGTGCGGCGCCGTCCGCCCACCGCCCCCTTGCACCACCGGCACGTCGCCCGCCGCTCCACGGGAAAAGTATAGGGGACAGGGAACGGGTGACGGGTGACGGGTCACGGGTCACGGGTCACAGATGGTGCCCCTGGCGAGAATCCCCACCTGTCACCCGTCACCTGTCACCCGTCACCTGTCACCCCCACCTGTCACCCGTCACCCGTCACCCGTGACCTGTCACGCCCTGCCCCCTCCGCCCTGGTCCGCCTGTTGCTCCGCACACAACCAGGAGGACTGACATGGCAGACCGCTATCGAGACTACGGCCGCGACCGTTACGACCGCTGGCGCGACGACGTGGGCGGCTTCCGCGGCACCGGTTTCCTCGGCGGCGACTGGACCTCGCGCGAGAGCGAGCCGATGCGCCCCTCGTACCGCGGGCGCGGCCCGAAGAACTACCGCCGCTCCGACCAGCGCATCATGGAAGACGTCTGCGAGCGCCTGGAGCGCGACGACCGCGTCGACGCCTCCGACCTCGAAGTCAACGTCAACGAAGGCGTCGTCAGCATGACCGGCAGCGTCCCCGACCGCGAGATGAAGCGGCGCGCCGAGGATTTGGC
>DATDFB010000148.1:0-42567 GCA_036522835.1 Thermoanaerobaculia bacterium
GCGCGGCCACGGCGTCGGCCTCGTCGGCGCCGTTCGCCTTCACGGTGATGACCGAGCCTTTGCCGGCCGCGAGGAGGAGGATGCCGAGGATCGACTTGCCGTCGACTTCTTCGTCGCCTTTGCGGATCTTGATGTCGGAGGAGAAGCGCGCCGCGGTATGCACGAGCTTCGCCGCCGCGCGGGCGTGAAGGCCGAGCTTGTTCTTGATCTCGAAGTCGCGCTCGATCAACCGCCCGCTCCTGCGCGCCGCTCGCCGTTCGCGGCCAGGAGATCGGAGGCCACGCGGATGGCCTTCGACCCCTTTTCGCTGATGACGTGCGCGAGCGTGGCCAGGTCCTGGGAGTCCTGGGCCATGGTGGCGAACTTGACGATCATCGGGAGGTTGACGCCGGTGACGATCTCGACGCGGTCTTTCTCGAGGAAAGAGAGGCTGATGTTGCTGGGCGTGCCGCCGAACATGTCGGTGAAGATGATCACGCCGTGCACGTCGCCCAGACGCTCCAGGGCCTGGCGGATCTTCTCGCGGGCCTCGTCGACCGAGTCGGTCCACTCCAGCGGCACGGCCTCCACAACCCCGATATTCGATTCGATTTTGCGCGCGGCATTAAGCAGCTCGTAGGCGAGCTGGCCATGCGTCACGATGAGCGCTCCGATCACGGACCCTCCGTTGCCGGGGCGCATGATAGCAGCCCCTCTGTGGAGTGCGCCGGCCATGCCGGCGCTGCGACAGCGGTGGCATGGCCGCCGCACCTCAGATGTGCTATTGACACGCTCATATCTTTGCCATACATTATGCTCGACATTGAGCATGGAGGACTCAGTTATGACTACCATCCCTCGTTGGACCGTCGCTAGCCCCGACTTCAAGAACCTGCAAACGCAGCTCAACTGCATCTTTGAGCCGTTCGCACGCATGTCTGCGGACGAAGACCTCGCCACCGGCACGTGGGTGCCGCCCGTCGACGTCGCCGAGACGCAGGAGACGATCCTCGTCCGCGCCGAGGTCCCGGGCATGAAGCAGGAGGAGATCGCCATCGAGTTCGAGAACGGCACGCTGACGATCAAGGGCGAGCGGAAGCTCGAGAAGAACGGCGACGGCATGACGTGGCACCGCGTCGAGCGCATTTACGGCAACTTCGTCCGCTCCTTCACCCTGCCGCGCACCGTCGACCCCGAGCGCATCAGCGCCACCTACCGCGACGGCGTGCTGGAGATCGAGGTCCCGAAGAAGGAAGAGGCGAAGCCGAAGCAGATTCGCATCGCCGTCAAATAAGGCTTCCCGAGGGGCGCACGCTGTGCGCCCCTACCGTTAGAATGGCCGCGTGAAGCGGGTTCTGGCGTTGGCCGCGACGGTGGTGCTGTTCGTCGCGTGGTGGGTGGTGGTGCCGCGGTACGTCATAAAGACGTTCCGGATTCCCACGGGCGCGATGCAGCCGGCGCTCCCCATCGGCTCGGCGGTATTCGTCCGGCCTACGGACGACGTCCATATCGGCGACATCACCGTGTTTCGCTATCCGCGAAATCCGGAGGTTTGGTTCGTCATGCGCGCGGTCGCCGCGGCCGGTGACACGGTCGAAATCCGGGAGAAACGCCTGTTCGTCAACGGCCAGGAAAAGAACGAGCCGTACGTCAGGCACGAGGACGCGACGGTCTATCCGAATGAGCCGGCCTTGCCGGAGCCGTATCGGTCGCGCGACTGGTTCGGCCCGTATCGCGTACCCGCGAAATCGTTGTTCGTCCTGGGCGACAACCGCGACCACTCGTCCGATTCGCGCTACTGGGGCGTGGTGCCGCAGGAGAACGTGTTCGGACGCGTCGTGTACGTCATCGCCCCCGACGGCATGCGGCGCCCGCGCTGAGCGTCACCGCTGATACCCCGGCAGGAGTGCTGGAGATCGAGCTCCCGAAGAAGGAAGAGGCGAAGCCGAAGCAGATTCGCATCGCCGTGAAGTAAGGACCCTGATTTGGAGTGCGGCGGCCATGCCGCCGCTGTCAGATAGCGGCGGCATGGCCGCCGCACTCCACAGTCACCGTTTGTAGTCGCGGTGCACGATCTCCACCGCGTACCCTCGCGCGGCCAGGTCCTCCCCCAGCCGCTGCGCGACCGCCACGCTGCGGTGGCGCCCGCCGGTGCAGCCGACGCCGATCGTCAGATAGCTCTTCATCTCCTTCTGATACCCCGGGAGGAGGTAGGTGATGAAGTCGAGGAGCTTGGCGTAGAAGGTCTCGTACTCCGGCTGCCGCTTGAGGTACTCGACGACCTCGGCGTCGAGCCCGGTCTTCGGCCGCAGCTCGTCGACGAAGTGCGGGTTCGGCAGGAAGCGGACGTCGAAGAGGAGGTCGATGTTGTACGGCGTGGAGTGCTTGAAGCCGAAGCTGATGAGGGTGACAAGCATCTGCGGCGTGCTGCCCGGGAGGTTGAAGCGCTTGACAACTTCGGCCTTCAGCTCGTGCACGGAGAATTGGGAGGTGTCGAGGACGAAGTCGGCCAGCGACTTGACCTCGGTGAGCGCCGCGCGCTCGCTCTGGATGGCCTCGAGCACGGGCAGCTCTTTCCCGAGCGGGTGCGGCCGCCGCGTCTCCGAGTAGCGCCGGGCCAGGACTTCGTCGCTGGCCTCGAGGAAGATGAGGGCGACGTTCGGCACGAGCTTGCGAATGCGCTCGCGGTAGAAGTTGGGAAAGACCTGCGCGAAGTCGTGCGTGCGCACGTCGACGACGATGCCGACGCGCGTGGCGTTCTCGTGCGTGCCGACTTCGTCGAGGAACGGCTCGATGAGCTCGATCGGCAGGTTGTCGACGCAGTAAAAACCGAGGTCCTCGAGCGTCGACTGCACGTAGCTCTTGCCCGATCCGGAGAGGCCGGTGATGACGACGAGGTATTGCGGACGTTTCATGACTGCGAATGCAGAATGCAGAATGCAGAATGCGGAATTGAAGGCGGAGCAATTCTGCATTCAGCATTCTGCATTCTGCATTCGTTCATCGCTGTCTTCTCGTCTTCTCCAAAACATCCGGCTGAAACCTCGTCTTCGTGTGAAGGCTCCGGATCTCCGAGCTCGCAATCTCTTCCTTGTTCGTCCGCGCCAGGCTCTCCGCCGTCGCGCCGCTCGCGCGGCGGGCGATCTCCTCGTCGATGCGCTGCGTGAAGGCGCGCGCGGAGTCGTGGCCCTGCAATTTCATGAGGTGGTTGCGCGCGGCGATCTCGACGAGGAGGGCCAGGTTGCGCCCCGAGGCCACCGGCAAACGCACGTACGGCTTCGGAACGCCGAGGAGCTCGAAGGTCTCGCCGGCGATGCCGAGGCGGTCGTACTCGGTGCCTTCGACCCACTTCTCCAGGCGCACCACGATGTCGATCGGCTTGACGTCGCGCGTCGAGGCCACGCCGAAGAGGTCCTTGATGTCGATGATGCCGATGCCGCGCAGCTCCATGTGATGGCGCAGCAGGTCGTTCGAGTAACCGAGGAGAACGTCGTTGGGGTGGCGCTTGATCACCACCATGTCGTCGGCGATCAAGCGGTGGCCGCGATAGACGAGGTCGAGCGCGCACTCGCTCTTGCCGATGCCGCTGTCGCCTAGGAGGAGGACGCCGATGCCGTAGACGTCGAGCAGGCCCGAGTGCATCGTGATCTTCGGCGCCATCGTCTCTTCGAGGAAGTACGTCGTGCGGGTGATGGCGGTCGACGACATGGCCGGCGTGGAGAAGAGCGGCACGGAGCGCTTCTCGCACTCGTGCTTGAACTCCTCGAGCGGCGTGATGCCCTTGGTGACGATGAAGCAGGAGACGTCGAGGCCGGTCACGTCGCGCACGCGCTTCTCCCGCAGGCGCACCGGCAGCGACTGCAGGTACTTCGTCTCCGACTCGCCGATGATCTGCACGCGCCCCGGCTTGATGTACTCGTAGTAGCCGGCGAAGGCCAGTCCCGGCTTCTGCACCCGCGGGCGGAGGATGGTGCGGTCCAGCCCGTCGTCGCCGGTGACGAGCTTGAGCGCGAGGTCGTCGAGCTCTCCCGAAAGGAGAGCTCGGACCGTCGTCTGCAAAAAGTCGTCGGCCGCGCGCGTCACGCGGACCATGATACTCGGGCCTGCCGCTACGGCTTCGGCGCCGCTGTCTTCGCCGCGGCGAGGCGCGCCTGCGCCGCCGCTTCGAAGATTTCGTCGAGCTGCGCGGCCGCCTTCTTATCCACGATGCGGTCGGTGCCGTCCCCGGCGCGGACTTCCACCGTGACCACGAGGTCCTTCGGCTGCTTGACCGGCAGCCTGTCGGCCGCGTAGGTGAAGGTGTAGTCGTTGAGGACGTCGCCCGACATCCCGCGGCTGTTCGCGGCCATGGCCATGTCGCCGACGCTCGGACCGGAGACCGGATCGGCGTGCAAATAGGAATCGGCCGTCATCTGCGCGTTTCCTTTGACCTCCCGCTTGGTGATGGAAAAGCTCGAGGGAGGCCCAAGGACGATGGCGATCTTGCCGCGCGTCGTGAGCGAGCCGGCGCGGCCCGACACGGTGAGGTGCTTGTCGGCCATCTCCGCGCGTTTGGCCACGTCGTCGGCGAAGCCGGGGCCGCGGCTGTCGATGAATTTCTTGATGAACTGCTCGGCGTCGTCGTCGCTCTTGACGGTGGCTTTCCACTCCGCGCGCTCGGCGTTGGTCATGAAATAGCCCTGCGGCGAATTCGGCCAGTTCTTGTACTTGCTCAATCCGCCGGCAAAGACGACCGGGGCGAGGAGCGCGAGGATCGCGCTGCACACGAGATGTTTGCGCATGGTCGTCTCTTCCCTACTTTTTCGCCGCGGCCAGGCGCGCCTGCGCCGCCGCTTCGAAGAGGTCGTCGAGCTGCGCCGACATCTTGCGGTCGTTGATGCGATCGCTGCCGTCGCCCGGTTTGACTTCCACCACCACCACGAGGTCCTTCGACTGCTTCGCCGGAAGCGCGTCGGCCTTGTAGGTGAAGGTGTAGTCCTGCACGAGACTGTTGCCCAGGCTGGAGCGCTGCGCGGCCATGGCCATGTCGCCGACGGCCGGACCGGTGCTGCCGCCGCCGCCACGGCCGCCGTTGTCGATGTTCTGGTAACTGTCGGCGGAGCCGGAGGCGCTCCCCTTGGTCTCGCGGCTGACGATATTGAAGCTCGCCGGCGGTCCGAAGAGGATGACGAGCTTGCCGCGCGTAGTCAGCGAGCCGGCGCGGCCGGCGACGCTCAAGTGCTTGTCGGCCATCTCGGCGCGCTTGGCCACGTCGTCGGCGAAGCCGGCGCCGCGGCTGTCGACGAACTTCTTGATGAACTGCTCGGCGTCGTCGTCGGTCTTGACGCTGGCTTTCCACTCCGCGCGCTCGGCGTTGGTCATGAAATAGCCCTGCGGCGAATTCGGCCAGTTCTTGTACTTGCTCAATCCGCCGGCCAGCAACGCGGGCGCAATCAGACCGAGCGCTGCAATCAACAGCAGTGGTTTACGAATGTGCATGGTGATGTTCTCCTGGACCCATTTGTGAGGAATGGAACACGTTAGCACGAGCGGGAATTGCGAAGATGTGACAGGACGGTAAGGCTGCGCCCGGTGGACGGGGTTCTTGGTTCTTAGGTTCTTAGGTTCTTAAGAACTTAACAACCTAAGAACCTAAGAACCCTCCCCGTTCAAATCTCCGGCGCGATCAACCCCAGATTATTGTCCCGCCGCTTGTAGATCACGGAGATCTTTTCCGAGTCGAGGTCGCGGAAAACGATGAACTCGTTCTTTGAGTCCTCGAGGCGCAGAGCCGCCTCCTCGATCGACATCGGCCGGATCGGGAGATTGTTCGTCTTGATGATGCGCGGGCGGTTGTGGTCGCCGGTCTCGCGCAACCGGCCGGGCTCGAGCACCTGCACCGCCCACTCCGTCACCGTGGACTTGACCTGGTTGCCGTCCTTGCGGTGATGGTCGCGGATCTTCTTGCGGTTCTTCTGGGCCTGGCGCTTGAGGTGGTCGATGGCGGCGTTGATGGCGTTCTGCATCGACTCGTCGGACTCCTGCACGGCCTTGACGTCGTGCTCCTTGCCGACGATGAGGATCTCGCAGATGTTGCGGTACTTCGCCACCTGGAGCACGCAGCGCACGTCGATCACGCCGTCGAACAACCGCTTCTGGATGGGGGCGAGCTTCTTCTCGAGCAGAGCGCGGATATCGGGAGTGACTTCGTAATTGCGACCGGTGATCACGGTAGCCATGCCTACACCTCGACTGTTGGATTAGAAAATTTGCTTGCGGTCCGTCGACGACGGAATGTTGAGCTCGTCGCGATACTTGGCCACGGTCCTGCGGGCAATATTAATGCCCTCGTCGTTGAGAATCTTCATGATCTTGGAATCTGACAAAGGTTTCCGCGGGTCCTCCGCCTGGATGTAGCTCTGGATCTTCTTTTTCACCGTGAGGCTGGAGATGTCTTCGCCCGTGTCGGAGTCGATGCCGCTGTGGAAGAAATACTTCATGAGGAAGAGGCCGCGCGGGGTGTGCATGTATTTGTTCGACACGACGCGCGACACGGTCGACTCGTGCATCTGGATGTCGTCGGCGACGTCGCGCAGCACCAGCGGGCGGAGGAAGTCGATGCCCTTCTCCAGGAACTCGCGCTGGTGCTTGATGATCGACTCGGCCACTTTGTAGATGGTGCGCTGGCGCTGGTCGAGCGACTTGATCAGCCACACCGCGGAGCGGATCTTGTCCTTGATGTAGTTGACGGTCTCGCCGTCCTGCTTGGAGTCCATGGAGCTGAGCATGGAGCGGTAGCTGCCGTTGATGCGCAGCTTGGGCATGCCGTCCTCGTTGAGGACGATGACGTATTCGTCGCCCACTTTGTGCACGTAGACGTCCGGCTCGACGTAGATGGCGCGCTCGTTCGAGTACTTCCGCCCCGGCTTCGGGTCGAGGTGCTTGATGACCTCGACGATGCCTTCGAGCGACTTCATGTCGATGCCGAGGATCTTGGCCAGCTGCACGAAGTGCCGCTGCATGAACATGTCCCAGTGGTCGCGGATGATGATCTCGACGAGCGGGTTCTCGATCTCCAGGAAGGCGAGCTGCAGCAGGAGGCACTCGCGCAAGTCGCGCGCGCCGACGCCGATCGGGTCGAGCGACTGCACCGCCGCCACGGCCGTGTCGACGTCTTTCCGGTCCCAGTTGCCCGCCGCGGCGATCTCCTCGTCCGTGGCGCGCAGGTAGCCGTCCTCGTCGATGTTGCCGATGATGAAGGCGCCGATCTCCTTGATGAGCGGCGACGCGTCCGACATGCTCAGCTGCCAGGTCAGGTGGTCGGTCAAGTTGGGCGGCCGGGTGAGGGTGTTCTCGATGGGGAACTCCTCGTGCTCCTCCCCCATGCCGCGCGGGTTGTAGCCGTACTCGATGTAGTCCTGGAAGTAGGCGTCGTAGTCGATCTCTTCGAAGGAGTCTTTCTCTTTTTCCTTGGCCGGCTCCAGCGGCTTGGCCTCGGCGTCGGCTTCTTTCTTCTCCTGCGCCTCGGCTTCGGCGACTTCCTCGGCCTTCACCTCTTCGGCCGATTCTTCGAGGAGGGGATTCTCGAGGAGCTCCTGGTTGAGGACTTCCTGGAGCTCGAGTTTGGACAGCTGCAGCAGCTTGATCGCCTGCTGCAGCGAAGGCGTCATGATCAGCTTTTGGGATAACTTGAGGTGGAGTTTTTGCTCTAGTGCCATGGTCGGATCGGCTCAGCCCAAATTGAAGGTCTCGCCGAGGTAAATGCGTCGGACTTCCGCATCGGCCGATAGGCTTTCGGGGACACCCTGCCGGAAGATCTCGCCTTCTTTGATGATATAGGCCCGGTCGGTGATCTTCAATGTTTCCCGCACGTTGTGATCTGTGATGAGGATTCCGATCCCCCGGGCTCGCAGCTGCGAGACGATGCGCTGGATCTCGAAAACCGCGATTGGATCGATTCCTGCAAAGGGCTCATCTAGCAAGATGAATGCCGGGTTGATCGCGAGGCTTCGGGCGATCTCGACGCGGCGCCGCTCTCCTCCCGAAAGCGAGAATGCCTTGTTTCGCGCGATGTGCGTGATGCCGAACTCCTCGAGCAGCTCGCGCGTGAGGCGCTGACGCTCCGCCAGCGGCAGATTCATCGTTTCGAATACGGCCAACAGATTCTCTTCGACGGTGAGCTTGCGGAAGACCGACGCCTCCTGCGGCAGGTAGCTGATGCCGCGCTGCGCGCGCAGGTACATCGGCAGGTCGGTGATGTCGTCGTCGCCGAGCGTGACGTGGCCGCCGTCGGGGCGGACCAGGCCGACGATCATGTAGAACGTCGTCGTCTTCCCCGCGCCGTTCGGACCGAGGAGGCCGACGATCTCGCCCTGGCGAATCTCAACCGAGACATCGCGCACGACGCGGCGCTTTTTGTAGACCTTGACGAGATGCTCCGCCGCGAGGCGAAGCTGCCCGTCGGGCGTAGGGGTCACGGTCATCGCTTGCGCATTCTACGAGGGCATCTCGTCGCCGGATGGCCCGTAGATGCCCGGCACCTTCCCGCCCATCGGACGGATGTAGACGGTGAGCTGGCCGCGGTGATGGATCATGTCGTGGAGGAAGCCCCACAGGTACTCCTCGACCGTGCCGCGGCCGCCTTCGTGCCCGTCGATGTAGAAGGTGACGCTCTCGTTCCACTTGGCGTCGTCGAGGGCCTCGATCTTCGCGCGCAGCGCCTCGGTCTGACGCTCCCACTCCGCGATGATCTCCTCCATCGTGCCGGGATGCGGCGTCCGCTGCATCGACCACTGCACCTTGCCCGTCTCGATCATCTCGTTGAGCACGCGCTGTTCCACGGCGAGCTGCCAGGCCAGCTCCCCCGCGCTCGGCGAGCGCTCGTGCGGGCGGTAGGACAACTGATCCGGCAGGGCGCGCAGCACCTTGCCGAACTTCGGCTCTTCCTGGCTCCAATGCTTGACGAACAATTCGCGTACAGTCATGCGCCGACTGTATCATCCAATCCATCGGGGGACCTGCTCATGAATCGCCTGGCTCTACGGCTCACCGTCTGTACCGCAGTCATCGCGGCGAATGCCTTCGCCGTGGTCTCGCCGCAGTACCGGGAGTGGGGGAACAGCGCCGTCCAATATCTGATGATGAAGCAGGAGAAGATCGACTGGTCGGCGCTGAGGACGGACGACGACGCGAAGGCCTTCATCGATCTCTTCTGGGCGCGCCGCGATCCGACTCCGGACACGCCGGCTAACGAGCTGCGCCAGCAGTTCGAGGCACGAATCGCAGACGCGGACAAGCGCTTCACCGTCGGGAGGACGCCGGGCACGCAAACCGACCGCGGGCTGGTCTACGTCCTCTTCGGCGAGCCGAGCCAAATCGTGAACCGACTGACCAAGCGCGGGTCGGTGGCGGGCATGTCCCAGTTCCAGCGCCCAATCAACGTCGAGACCTGGATTTACAGGGGTGAAGCGGCTGAGCGGGTGGCGGGGACGCAGTCTTTCGAACCGATGTTTTCCTTCCATGATGAAAAGATGGCGGGCGAATTCCAGCTCGATGGGCCGTCGCAGCAATCATTCGATTCGATGACGCTGGCGGTGGCCAAACGGGTGCTCAAACGGCCGTTCCTGACGGCGGCGGATCTGGCGTCGGGAGGAGCGTCGGTTCGCACCGTGGCGTTGGGACTCATCGTCGTTTCCGACAAAGCGCTGGCCTACGATGTTCTGCGGCGCGCACAGGAAGGCGAGAAGTTCTCCGACCTGGCGCGGAAACACTCCTCGCATCATTCGGCAAAAGACGGTGGATACCTCGGGCGGATTCCGTTCGCGGAGCTCGAAGATGATTTCAAAGCGGCGTTGGCAGGCAAAGAGCCCGGGACTACGGTCGTGATCGCACGCCCTCCGCAGTTCGCCGTCGTCCGCCTTCTCACCGAGGCGGAAGCGTCCGCGGCCGATGTCGTGATGCCGAAGTCGAACTAGGCAGCCGTTGTGCGCGCGCTCCTCCTCCTCGCTCTGGTCGAGCTCTTCGCCATGGGTCTGTGGTTCGGCGTCTCCGCCGTCGCGCCGCAGATCGCCGCGGAGTGGCACCTCGATCCGGCCACGGCTGCGTGGCTCACGCTGGCCGTGCAGCTCGGCTTCGTGGCCGGGACGCTCTCGAGCGCGTTGCTGAATCTCCCCGACATCATCCGCACGCGCCACGTCCTGGCCGTCTCCGCGCTCTGCGCCGCCGTCGCCAACGCCGTGCTGGCGATCTTCGTCCACAGCGCCGGGCCGGCCATCGCGCTTCGCTTTCTGACGGGCATGTTCCTCGCCGGCGTCTATCCGCCCGGCATGAAGCTCATCGCCACCTGGTTCCGCCAGGGCCGTGGCCTCGCCTTGGGCGTTCTCGTCGGCGCGCTCACGCTGGGCAAAGCGTCGCCGTATCTCGTCAACGCCTTCGGCTCGAAGCAGTGGCGCGTCAACGCCGGCTTCGCCTCGGGTATGGCCCTTCTCGCCGTCGTCCTCGTTGTGTTTTTCGTCCGCGAGGGACCGTATGCGCTGCCGAACCAGCCCTTCGACATCGGGCAGATCGCCAAAGCCTTCCGCAACCGCGGCGTGCGCCTGGCGAACTTTGGCTACTTCGGACACATGTGGGAGCTGTACGCGATGTGGACGTGGGCGCCGGTGATGATCCGCGCCAGCCTCGCGGCGAGCGGCGATAAGCCGATCTTCGCGGAGGTCGCCTCGTTCGTCGTCATCGGCGCGGGAGCGATCGGCTGTGTCGCGGCCGGCCGCGTCGCCGACCGCATCGGCCGCCCCGTCGTGGCCTCGGCCGCGATGATCGTGAGCGGCGCCTGCTGCATCGCCATCGGCTTCTTCTACGGCCACTCGCCGGTCGCGCTGCTCGTCATTGCGGCCATCTGGGGCGCCACCGTCGTCGCCGACTCCGCGCAGTTCTCCGCATGCGTGACAGAGTTCGGCGACCCGCGCTACGTCGGCACCGCGCTGACGATCCAGACCTGCATCGGCTTTCTCATCACGACGGTGTCGATCCGGATGATGCCGGCGCTGGTGGCGCGCGTGGGATGGCAGCACGCGTTCGCAGCGCTGGCGATCGGGCCGTTCCTCGGGACGGTGGCGATGTTGCGGCTGCGGGCGAAACCAGTCCTGAGTCCTGCGTCCTGAGTCCTCAGTGCACGCAGGACCCAGGACCCAGGACTCAGGACTCCTCTAAGGTTGCGGCTTATACGTCCCCTGCGTCGGCGAGGTCGGACTGACGACTTCGACCTTGTTCCGGGCCAGGTCGTAGGCGATGTGCTGCGCGGTCAGACTGCCGTTCGGCGCGTTCGCCGTGGCCGGGTTGCCGTCGACGAAGACCATGCGCCGCAGCACGTAGTACGTGGCCTTGTCGCCGGTCAGCTTGCGGCTCGAGGCGGTGTCGTTGAGGACGATCTTCTGCTCCGACTCGACGTGCTCGAGCTTCTTGTTCGCGTCGAAGAAGAACGTCGCCTTCTCGCCGGTCATGTGGCGCGTCTCGTCGTCGATCTTCACGTTGCCGACGAGCTCCACGCGCCGCTCGTTCTTGTGGGCGATGAGCGTGTCGCTGTGCGAGATCATCGGCGTCTTGCGCGCCTCGCCGCTCGACGACATGTTGTAGAGGATCGTGCGCACGCCGCCGCGCGCGATGACCTGGTCGCCCTGCCCCTGCACTTGCAGCTCCGAGGAGAAAATCGTGTTCGTCTCCTGCCAGGCGCGCACGTGGCCGTTGAACACCGCGATCTTCTGCGCCTGGCGCATCACCAGCGTGTCGGAATTGACGAACACCGGCTTCCCGGCGGGGAAGAGATTCGTGGCGTCGGCGGTGGGGCCGTTGCTCTTCGAGACGAGCTGGGCGATCACGTCGCCGTTGGCGCGGGCGCTCTGCGCGCGCGGGGAGAGCTCGATCTGCGCCGCCTTCAGCACGTTCCCCTCGGAGACGACCGTCGGGTTGAACCCCGGCTGCGCGGTCAGCACGATCAGGTCGTTGGCGATGTCGTACGTGGCGCGCACGGCGCGGGCGTCGTTCTTCGGATCGGTGTAGTGGAAATTCCCTTCCATCGCTGCGTTGATGGCCTTGTGCGTCGACGGATCGAAGTAGACGACGAGGTGCTCCGTCGTGACGTTGCGCGGCACCGGGCCGAGCTCCTTCATCACGATCTCGCCGTCGGCCTTGAGGTCGGTGACGACGCGGTTGGCCAACGCGGCGCGGAACGTGCGCGCCACGATGTCGCGCTTCGGCGGGCCTTCGATGATCGCGTGCGCCAGCGCGGCGTCGCCGGCCATGTTCAGAGCGTTGATCTGCCCGTTCGGCCCGAGCTCGCTCCAGAAGCGGTCGCAGAATAGCTCCTTGCGGCCGGGCGCGCTCGAGACTGACGACGCCGCGCCCATGACGATGTCGACGTGGCCGTTGCCGTCGAGCGCGGAGAGCGTCTTGCGGTCGGGCGTCAGCTTTGCGGCCATGTGGTCGCAGGCCACGCGGTCGTCGCCGTGCGTGAAGACGACGCTCGTGGTGAAGTCGACGTTGTTCTCCTTGCGCCGGAACACGCCGTCGTCCGCCTTGAGGTTCATCGGCAGCTCGCCCGGCTCGCTCGGCTGCATCGTGGCGTCGACCTTGTCGAAGAGGTGGAGCATCTCCGCCTGCACGTCGAGGTCGAGCGCGCCGCCGCTGCCCGTCCAGCGGTCGATGCGGAAGTTGACCTTGATGTGGTTCGTGAGGTGGTTGCCGTCGAATTTCAGCTCCGCGGTGGTGATCTCCACGCCGTCGCTCGACGTCACCTTGACGCCGCCCTTCGCCTCCGCCTCTTTCGTGTTGCTGTTGAACTGCGCCTGCGGACAGACGAGCTCGTAGGTCAGGCCGTTGGGACGGAAGATCGTCAGCTCGACGCCTTCGAGCGTGTTCCATCCCGACTTGACGAACGCGACGACGCGGCGGGCGCGGATGCGCGAAACGACGCGGCCGCCGATCGTCTGCGTGTCCTCGAACGACTTGGCCTCGCTGCCGGGGACGTCGAACGGCCGCATGGTCGACGTTACGCCCGTCGCCGGCGCGCGATCGCGGACGCGGCGGGCGGTGCGCCAGTTCAGGACGATGACGGCGATGAAGGCGACGAGGGCGATCGGTAGGGCAACGCGTAGGATGCGGATCGTCCGCTGCACGCGCCTCGCAACTCCTTATGGCTGAATCGAATTCCGTGCATCGACGAGGTTCAGGCGCGCGCCAGCGGGGGCGTACGCGTCGGGCTCGAGATGGAAGAGAACGTCGCTCGGCGCGCGCAGGAGATCGGAGAGAAGTGGTTGCGCCGAGGGCCAGACGACGGCGGTGGCGCGGCCGTCGTTGGCGTCGCGCAGTTGCAGTTCGCAGCAGTCGTCGGCGAATGTTCGCTGCGAGACGACCTCGACGCCACGGGCGAGAAAGAGCGGCTGCGGATTGCCGGCGCCGAACGGCTGCAACAGCTCGTGCGCGGCAAAGAGCTCGCGGTCGATCTCGTGGAGCGCGAGCTCGGCATCGATCGCGGCGACGCGGCGGAAGAGATTGTCGTCGAGGGTTTCGAATTGCTTCGCCAGGCGTTTGCGGAGCGCGTCGAGGTTGCGCGCCTCCAGCGAGAAGCCGCAGGCGAATTGGTGGCCTCCGAAGTGCGTGAAGAGGTCGTGCACCGTTTCGAGCTGCGAATGCAAATCGATCGAGGGGATGCTGCGCGCGGAGCCGACAGCGGCGGCATGGCCGCCGCACTCCATAGAGATCGCCAGCGTTGGACGATGGTGGCGCTGCGCGATGCGTCCCGCGGTCAGGCCGATGACGCCGCGGTGCCACCCCTCCCCCGCTACGATGATGATCCGCTCGTCGCCTTTGATCTGCTGCTCGGCCGCGCCGCGAACCTCCTTCTCGATCTCCTGCCGCTCGGCGTTCAAGCGGTCGAGCTCCGCGCAGAGCTGCCAGGCCTTGTCGTCGTCCGCCGCGGCGAAGAGATCGATCGCCGTGTCGGCCGAGGCCAGGCGGCCGGCGGCGTTGATGCGCGGTCCGATTTTGAAGCCGATGTCTACGGCTCGTAGAGGCCTGCCCAGCAGTCCGAGGCGGCGGATCAAGGCCCGCAACCCTCGGTTGCGCGGCTCGGCGAGCGCGTGCAGGCCGAGCCAGGCGATGGTCCGGTTCTCGCCGACGAGCGGCGCGACGTCGGCGATCGTGCCGATGGCCGCGATCTTCAGCAGCGACTCGATCGACATCTTCCGGCCGTTGCGGCGCACCAGCTCGCAGCAGAGCTTGAAGGCTATGCCGACGCCCGCCAGATCCTTGAACGGATACGCGCACCCCGGCTGCTTCGGGTTCAAGACCGCCGCGGCCTCGGGGAGAGTGCCGGGCGGGAGGTGATGGTCGGTGATGATGACGTCGATGCCGCGCTCCAGCGCGCGGCGGACGGGATCGACCGAGGTGATCCCGCAATCGACTGTGATGACGAGCCTTACGGCGCGGTCGACGAGCACGCGCTCGATGACCTCGGTCTTGAGGCCGTAGCCGTCGACGAGCCGGTGCGGCACGACGTGCGCGGCGTCGGCGCCGAGGGTTTTCAGAACCGTCTGCAGAAGAACGATCGACGTGACCCCGTCGACGTCGTAGTCGCCGTAAATGAGGATCGTCTCGCCGTCCCGCACGGCACGCTCGATGCGCTCGCACGCCTCGGCCATGCCGTGGATGCCGGCGGGATCGTGCAAGTCGTCGAGCGTCGGCGCGGCGAAGCGCCGGAACTCGTCCTCCGTGGTGACCCCGCGCCGCGCCACGATGGCGCGCAATTTGTCGTTGGCGATGGGAATCCGCGGGAGCGATTCGGGAGGCGGCGGGAGCTGCCAGAGGTCGTGGAGCACGTTCAGCAGTGTATCCGCGATGCGCGATTACACCCGCGGCGGGTAGGGAAACGACGAGTACTGGCCACTCCTAGACATGAGAGTGACGGCGTCGAACGGCGACTTCAAGGTCAAGGCCATCTCCGGAATTCGCGGCGTATTGCTGGCCATCGACTGTCCATCCACACGGCGGACGGGCCTCCGCGGCTTCGCCTTCAAGCGCGGCGTCAAGGGCGGCGCGCAGCCGGCGAAGTGGCTCCGCTCCACCAAGGTGTTCGAGGCGCTCGAGCCGGATCCCAAGAACGCGAAGGATCCGAATGACCCGAGACATCCGAAACGCTTCTACACGAACGACCATCCGGTTCAGAGCTTCCTCTGGGGTGACTACGGCGCGGAGCCCGACACCACCTACGAGTTCGAGGTCTACCCGATGTACGGCAAGCCCGGCGCGCTCCAGCCGGAACCGCCGGTCGCGTTCGAGATCCGTACGGAGAAGGAGATCGATCAGGGACACGGCGTTTGGTTCAATCGCGGTGCGATCGCGAGCCAGAAGTTCGCCGAGGAGTTCAAGAACAAGCCGCCCTCCAATCCCGAGGACCCGGACGATCCCGAGGTGAAATGGCTGTCGCGAGGCTTGCTGGACGCGTGTCTTCGCTACATTGACGAGACGCCGGCCGGAAACGGCTTGCGCGTGGCCGCCTATGAATTCACCTACGCTCCGATTCTCGAGGCCCTGAAACGCGCGCTCGACCGCGGCGTCGACGTGCGCATCGTCTACCACGACACCAGGGATGCCGACGGCGAGCCCGGCGAGGCCGAGGACGCGATCAAGACCGCGGAGCTGCCGAAAACGAATCAGGGCAAAAAGATCCTTTTTCCGCGGACGAAGACCAAGATCCCGCACAACAAGTTCATCGTCCGCCTCGATGCGAACGGTACAGCCGCCGAGGTTTGGACCGGCTCGACCAACTTCACGCCGTCCGGCTTCCTCGGCCAGAGCAATGTCGGACACTGGCTTCGCGACAACCTCGGCGTCGCCAAGCAGTACCTCGATTACTGGGAACTGCTGCGCACCGACCCCGAGCGCGACGCGTTACGAGAGGCCGTGTTGAAGCTGACACCGGATCCCCAGACCGTCCTCGACCAGAACTCGATCGTGGCCGTGTTCTCGCCGCGGGCGAAGGCGAACCTGCTGACGTGGTATGCGGAACGAATGACCGACTGCGCGGCGTCTCTGATGTTCACGGCGGCGTTCGGCGTCAGCAAGGAGCTCGCGCCGGCGATTGCCGAGCCTCGCAAGCTGCTGCGCTTCATCCTGATGGAGAAGCCCGCACCGGAGGAGCAGACCAAGGACTTCGCCAAAGACCGCAAGCATTTGATCCTGTCGTACGGCGTGCCGCTCGGGGAGATCTACGCCTTCAAGAACGGCAAGGCCGTGGCGCGAAAACCGATCAAAGACTTCAGGCTGGTCCGGTGGTTCATCGAGGAGGAGCACTACCGCAACAAGAACGAGGGCTTCATCTTCTTCGTGCACACGAAGTTCCTGCTCATCGATCCGCTCTCCGACGATCCCCTCGTCTGTTCCGGCTCCGCGAACTTCTCCTCGAACTCCCTGCTCCAGAATGACGAGAACATGCTCCTGATCCGCGGGAACACGCGCGTTGCCGACATTTACATGACCGAGTTCGACCGCTTGTTCCGGCACTTCTACTTCCGCGACGTGGCGAACGAGCTGGAGGCGAAGGGAGTGAAGGCGAAAGGAATCTTTCTCGACGATACCGACAAGTGGAGTGAAAGCTACTTCTGGAACGACGGCTTCAAGTCCCTGCGCCGCCAGATGTTTTTCGCCGATCCGAGGCCGCGGTGGTTCGAGAATGCCGCGGCCCGGCCGGTGAACGCGGCGAAGCCGGCAAAAGCCGCCAAGAAAGGCTCGAAGAAGGCGACGACGAAGAAATCGACGACGAAGAAGGCGACGAAGAAGAAATCGACGAAGAAAAGCTCGAGAATCCGACATTCGCAGGCAGCTCGATGAAGGCTGCATCGATTCGAGTCAGGATTACCCCTTTTCGAATACCCCCATCCGTCGAAACTTCTTGTACCGCTCCTCCGGCAACAGGCTCGGCTTGATCTTCTGCAGCTCCTTCAACCCTTTTTCCAGATACGGAGCGAGAAGCTCTGCCGCCTTCACGGCGTCGGCGTGCGCGCCGCCGGGGGGCTCGGGGACGATCTCGTCGATGATGCCGAACTTCTTGAGATCCGCGGCGGTGATGCGCATCGCCGCCGCGGCTTCGGGCGCGGCCGAGGCGTTCTTCCACAGAATCGCCGCGCACCCCTCGGGGGAGATGACCGAGTAGACCGCGTGCTCGAGCATGTAGACGCGGTCGCCGACGCCGAGGCCCAGGGCTCCGCCGCTGCCGCCTTCGCCAATGACCGAGACGATGATCGGCACGCGGAGCGCCGCCATCTCCCGGAGGTTCACGGCGATGGCCTCGGCCTGCCCGCGCTCCTCGGCGCCGACGCCCGGATAGGCGCCCTGCGTATCGACGAACGAGAAGACCGGCAGCTCGAACTTCTCGGCGAGCTTCATGATCCGCAGCGCCTTCCGAAACCCCTCCGGGCGCGGCTGCCCGAAGTTGCGCACGATCTTCTCCTTCGTGTTCCGCCCCTTCTGGTGCCCCACGATCGCGCATGCCTGCCCGCGGAAGCGCGCGAAGCCGGCCACGATGGCGGCGTCGTCGGCGAAGCCGCGGTCGCCGTGGACCTCGATCCACTCCTCGAACAGCGCGCCGATGAAGTCGAGCGAATACGGCCGTTGGGGGTGCCGGGCCACGAGCGTCTTCTGCCACGGCGTGAGGCTCGAATAGACCTCTTGCGCGAGTTTGGTAAGCTTCTCCTGCAGATCGGCGAGCCGCGCCGGATCGCCCTCGGTAGCCGAAACTTCCTCGATCTGACGCCGGAGTTGGAGGATCGGCTCTTCGAAGGCCATCGGGTCGCCGTTCATGGGAGCGCACCCTAACACGAACATGACTCTTACGGAAGCGACTGAAAAGCCAGCCACTAAGCCGCTCTTGGAGGTGTGGGGGCGCAACGAAGTGATGCGCCACGTGCCGTCGCTGGAGTGGCTCGTCCGCAAGCTCGACGACGACCTGCGCCACCGCGTCGAGAAGCTCTGGGTGTCGATCGCGGCGGTGCCGCACGACGACCCGCGCCGCGCCGCGCTCGACGATCACGCGCGCTCTCTCTGCCGATCCATCGATCACCTGGCCGAGGCGGCCCGCCACACGCGCGCGAACCACGTCCCCAACGACTTGGGCGACCGCCTGATCTGGTCGATCAACCACGCCATCTCCTGCTTGAGCGCGCTCGACCCGGCGCTCTTCGGCCGCCGCTGCCCGTTCCACACCTTCGAACGCTCGAAGGCGGAGCCGGTCTACAGCGCGACGGTCGGCGTGCTCGCGCACGTGCGCGACCTGACGGCGCTCGTGCGGACGGTCGATCCGGCCATCGACGAGCGGCTGCTCGACGGATTGGTGACGTTGCACGAGCCGCTGCGCCGCGATCCGATGGCCTGATATGGAGTGCGGCGGCCATGTCGCCGCTCGGATCGCGCCGGGATGGCCGGCGCACTCCATAATGTAGCCATGCACGCAACACTGCTCGCCGTCCTGCTCGCCACCGTTCTGTCCGCCGACACGCCGAAAACCACGTTCGAAGGGGCCACGTTCATTGCGCCCGCGGGCTGGAGCATCAACGCCAACGGGCCGATCACGATCCTCACCGCGCCCGAGGGCGACTCGCGGGTGGCGCTCGTCGACGTCCATGCGCAGAACGCGGAGGACGCCGTCGCCGCTGCCTGGGCGGTGTATGGCACCGCGAAGTGGCCGCTGAAAGTCGCGAATGACTTTCCCGACAAAGACGGCTGGACGAACGTCCGCCAGTACGTCTATCTCACGGCGCCGAACGAAAAGCGCTCGGTGACCGCGGTGGCGCGCCGGGCCGGCGCGACGTGGACCGTCGTCATCTACGACATGGCCGACGCCGTCGCCGAGAAGCGCGGTGCACAGCTGGCGCTCATCTCCGGGCGCCTCCTGCCGAAGGGCTACACGCGCGAGTCGTTCGCCGGCAAGAAACCGCACAAGCTCGACGCCAAGCGCATCGCCGCGCTCTCCGCGTTCGTCGAGAACGGGCGAAAGAAGCTCGGCATCCCCGGCGTCTCCGTCGGCATCGTGCAGGACGGCAAGGTCGTCTTCGAAGGCGGCTTCGGCGTGCGCGACATCGGCTCGAGCGCGAAGCCCGACGGCAACACGCTCTACATGATCGCATCGAACTCGAAGGCGCTGACAACGCTGATGCTGGCCAAGCTCGTCGACGAGAAGAAGATGACGTGGGACACGCCGGTGACGACGCTCCTGCCGTCGTTCAAGCTCGGCAACGCCGACACGACCAGCCGCGTGCTGGTGAAGCATCTGATCTGCGCGTGCACGGGGCTGCCGCGGCAGGATTACGAGTGGCTGTTCCAGTACGACGGCGTGACCTCGGCGGGCGCGATGCAGACGCTGTCGACCGTGCAGCCGACGAGCAAGTTCGGCGAGATGTTTCAGTACTCGAACCTCCTGGCCGGCGCGGCGGGCTTCGTCGGCGGGCACGTGCTCTACCCCGACCGGGAGCTCGGCGCCGCGTACGACGAGGCCATGCGCGCGCGCGTCTTCGCCCCGCTCGGCATGACCTCGACGACGTTCGACTACGCGCGCGCCCTCGGCACGCCGAATCACGCCGGCTCGCACGCGCCCGACATCGACGGCAAGCCCGCGCACGCGGCGATGGAGGTCAACTACTCGGTGATCCCGTTGCGTCCCGCCGGCGGCGCCTGGAGCAGCGTCCACGACATGCTCGAGTACGTGCAGATGGAGCTCGACGAAGGGACGCTCCCCGGCGGCAAGCGCTACATCACCAAAGAGGCGCTGCTGGCGCGCCGCGCGCCGCAGGTGCCGATCGGCAAGGACGAGACGTACGGCATGGGCCTGATGGTCAACACGAAGTACGGGATCCCCGTCGTGCACCACGGCGGCGACATGATCGGCTACCACAGCGACATGATCTGGCTGCCGGAGCAGCGCGTCGGCGCAGTGATCCTGACGAATTCCGATCCGGGCTGGATTCTGCGGACGCAGTTCCGCCGCAAGCTGCTCGAGGTGCTGTTCGACGGGCGCGCCGAGGCGGACGCGGACGTGGCCGCGCAGGGGAAGAGCTTCTTCGACGATCTGGCCGCCGAACGAAAGTTGGCGACGGTGCCGGCGGCGGCGTCCGACGCCGAGAAGCTGGCCCCGCACTATCGCAACGCCGCCTTGGGCGACATTACCGTGCGCCGCAACGGCGCCGCGACGGTATTTGACTTCGGCGAGTGGAAGAGCGAGGTGGCCTCGCGCCACAACGCCGACGGCACGGTCTCGTTCCTGACGACGGTGCCGGGCATGAACGGCTTCGAGTTCGTCGTCGGCGGAGGGGAGAAGAAGTCGCTGGTGGTGCGGGACGCGCAGCATGAGTATGTGTTTGAGGCACAGTAGGGCGCAGGGCGCAGGGGGCGGGGCGCAGGTGGTTGTCCTGCTGAACGCGTGCGTTTCGGCCAGTGGCCGCGCGGCTGGCAGGGTAACCACCTGCCCCCCGCCCCCTGCGCCCTGCCACCTTCAAAGAATATTGATCGGATCCACATCCACCGCCACGTCCACCCCGCGCCACTTCTTCCCCACCATCACCGCCTCCACCGCCTTGCGCAGTCCCGCGCGCTGCGGCGAGCGCAGGAGGATCTGATAACGCCACACGCCTTTGATTCGCGCCAGCGGCGCGGGGGCGGGGCCTTGGATGCGCGCGCCGGGGAGGGGGCGGATCACGTCCTCGAGGCGGCGGCCGGAGTCGAGCGCGGCGCTCTCGACGTCGGGCAGTTTCTCGCCGCGAAAGAGAATCGCGATCATCGCGGTCACCGGCGGGTAGTGGAACGTGCGGCGAAACTGGATCTCCGACTCGAAGAAGGCCTCGTAGTCGTGCCGAAGCGCGTGCTGGATGGCGTAGTGCTGCGGGAACGCCGTCTGGATCAGCACCTTGCCGCGCTTCGTGCCGCGGCCGGAGCGGCCGGCCACCTGCGTCAGGAGGTAGAACGTCTTCTCCGCCGATCGAAAGTCGGGATAGCCGAGGATCGAGTCGGCGCTCAGCACGGCCGTGAGCGTCACGTTCGGGAAGTGATGGCCCTTCGACAGCATCTGCGTGCCGATCAGCGCCTGCGTCGTCTGCGAACGGAAGCGGTCGAGGATGCGCACGAGCTCCCCTTTCTTCCGCGTCGAGTCGCGGTCGAGCACCTCGACCGCGACGTCGGGGAACTCGCGGCGGAAACGCTCGTGCACTTTCTCCGTGCCGAAGCCGACCGGCTGCAGCACCTCGCCGCCGCAGAGCGGACACTTCGACGGAATCGGGCGGCGCAAGCCGCAGTAGTGGCAGATCAAGAGGCCGTCGCGGCGGTGCACCGTCATCGTCACGCTGCAGTCGCGGCAGCGGAAGTCGTTGCCGCACTCGCGGCACAGCAGGTACGGCGCATAGCCGCGGCGGTTGATGAGGATGATGGCCTGCTCGCCGGCGTCGAACACGTCGCGCAGCGCCGACGTCAGCGGCGCGCTAAAGATGACGAAGCCTTTGTCCTCCTTCTCCGGCTTTTCCTTCCGCAGATCGATGACGTCCGCCTCGGGCAGCGGCCGCGCCTCGACGCGCTTCGTCATCCGCAGCAGCGCGTACTTGCCGCGCGCGGCGTTCTCGCGCGACTCGAGCGACGGCGTGGCCGATCCGAGCACCACCGGAATGCCGCGCAGTTGCGCGCGCACCACGGCGAGGTCGCGCGCGTTGTAGCGCGGCGTCTCGTCCTGTTTGTACGCGCCGTCGCCTTCCTCGTCGACGACGACGATACCGAGGCGCTGGAACGGGGTGAAGAGCGCGGAGCGCGGGCCGATGGCGACGTCGACTTCGCCGCGCCGCGCGCGCCACCACTGGTCGAACCGCTCGCTCGCGGAGAGGCTGCTGTGGAGAATGGCGATGCGCTCGCCGAAGCGCTGCTTGAGCCGCGCGGCGAAGACGGGCGTGAGGGAGATCTCCGGGACGAGAAGCAGCGCCTGTTCTCCTTTTCTCACCACTTCGCGCATCGCTTCGACGTAGACCTCGGTTTTGCCGCTGCCCGTCACCCCTTCGAGGAGGAATGGTTGGAACGTGCCGAGGGCGTTGCGGATGGCGTCGATGGCGGTGCTTTGCTCATTCGAGAAGCGGATCTCGTCCGCGTGCGCGTCGAGTCCCGCGAGAAAGGCGTCGAGCGTGTGCCGCCGCGCGCGCCGCTCGATGCGCACGATCGACTTCTTCGCCAGCGCCCCTAGGATCGCGGCGGAGACGCCGGCGTGCTCGAGCGCCGCGACCGACATCTCGCCGCCGCGCTTCTGCAGCAGATCGACGGCGTGTTGCTGCTTCGGCGTGAGCGCGCCCGGCGTCGTTTCGAGAATCACGAAACGGTCGTAGCGGACGCCCTTCGCGTCGCGCAGGCGGTCGGCGACGGTGATGACGCCGGCGTCGCGCAGCCGCCGCACGGTCGAGCGCGAGCTGGCCTCGACCGCGGCGGCGAACGGCAGCGGGCGGCGGCGCAGCTCGTCGATCAACGCTTTGTCACCGGGCGGTCCGTCCCAGTCATCGATCGCCAGCGAAACCTCGCGCTCGCCGCGCGCGGCCATGTTCGCCGGCAGCGCCACGCGCAGCATCTCCCCGAGCGGCGCGAGGTAATACTCCGCGGCCCAGCGGCAGAGGTCGAGGATCTCGGGGATGAGCGACGGCTCGTCGTCGTCGAGCACGGCGCGGATGGGCTTGACGTTCTTCGCATTCGCTTCGTCGCGCAGAGCGACGACGAAGCCCGTCGACCTCTGCGGCCCGAACGGCACCTCGACGCGCGAGCCGAGGCGCACGTCGTCGCGAAGCTCGGGCGGGATGGCGTAAACGAACGTGCCGTGGACCGCGACCGGCAGCGCGACGTCGGCGAATTCGGCGAGGCCCATCAGCGGCGGATGAAGAGCGCCGCGGCCGCGGCGGCGGCGACGGCGATGTAGGTGATCGCTTCCCACACTCCGAGCCGGTCGCGCGGCGTGGTGGTGAAGCTCATCTCGAACGGCGTCGAGCTCTGCGAGCCGGCGATCACGATGCGCCCGCCGCCGTTCACGCCATCGATGCGCAGCGTGGCCGTGCCGGTGGTGAATTGCGGGAAGAGGTCGGCGACGTCGCTCGTGACCTGGCGGTCGCGGTCGACGTACATCCGCTTCACGCCGAGGGTGACGCCGCGCCCATCGACGAGCGACACGCGGATGTCGAGCGGGTTCCCCGTCACCTCGGCGAAGTAAATTTTGTACCGCCCGTCCGCCGGCGCCACGCCCTGCAGCGTGGCCGACTCGCCGTTGCCGATGGCGAACTGCACCGGTATGGCCGCGAAGGATGTCGCCGTGCCGCTGCTGTAGACGCGCGCCGTGGCCACGACGTCGTGCGTCGCCTCGATGCGCAGCGAGCCGAGGCCGTTCTCGTCAAGCGGATCGATGACGCGCGTCTCTGCGGGGTTGAGATGGAGCGACGAGGCGTGCGACGGCTGCTTTTCGTCGGCGGGATGAAACGTGAGCTTGGCCTCGACGGTGTCGCGCTCCGATGGATTCGTGATCCAGAGCGCCGTGAGATAGAGGCGGCCGTCGGCACCCGCGGCGCGGCCGGCGACGGGGAGGACGACGTCGCGCGCGGTGTACGCGGCGGAGAGGGGGGCGGCAAGGAGGATCAGGATCGCGGCCAGCTTCACGAGGGAGAGTGTACATTTGGAGTGCGGCGGCCATGCCGCCGCTGTCAGAGCGCCGGCATGGCCGGCGCACTCCACATGTATTTCGTCGCTGTGATCGTCTGCCTTGCGCTCGTGCGCCGTCTCGCGCCGCTGTCGTGGCGCGCTGCGGCCGTGTTGCTGCTGCTGCCGCTCTGCTTCACCGGGCGTGCGCTGCTCACGGGCCGCGTCTACGCTCCGCTCGATCTCGCCTACACCAACGAGCCGCTGGCCTCGGTGGCGCGGCAGGTCGGGGTTACGCACACGCTGAATCCCGCTTTGAGCGATGTTTACGCGCAGTTCATCCCGTGGAACGTCGCTCTGAGAAACGCCGTGCATCGCTGCGAGTGGCCGCTCTGGAATCCATACGAGCTCTGCGGCGATCCGCTCGCCGGCGCGGCGCAGTCGGCGCCGTACCACCCGGTCACGCTCCTCGGATTGCTGCTGCCGCTCGCCGGCGGCCTCACCTTCACCGCGGCGATGACGTACTTCCTCGCCGCGCTGTCGATGTTCCTTTTTCTACGAGCGTTAGAGCTCGGCGAGCTGCCATCGCTCTTCGGCGCGGCGGGGTGGGCGTTCTCGACGCACGTCGTCTCCTTCATCCTCACCGCGCACGGGCTGTCGATCGCCGTCGCCCCACTGGTGTTCCTCGGCGGACGATTGATCGCGCGCGCGCCGTCGCTGCGGTCGACCGCGGTGCTGACGCTCGCACTCGTCCTCTTGACGCTCGCGGGTCATCCGGAGACGGAGCTGCACGTCGTGGCGATGGCGGCGGCGTACACGCTGTTCGAGTCGCGCAGCAGACGGACGATCGTCTGCGGCCTCGCCGCCGGCCTGGCCGCGCTCCTCCTCTGCGCGATCCACCTCGGACCATTCCTCGAAGCGCTCCCGCAGACGCGAGAGTTTCTGCACCGCGGCAGCGGCGTCCGCGCGAGCAACTCCCTCGCGCAGGTCGCGCACATCCTGCGCAACAACGTCTTCCCGCTCGGAGAGGACGGGCAGCACACGGCGGAGACGCAGCACGAGTGGGCCGGCACGAGCTACGCCGGCGCGATGCTCTTCGCCCCCGCGCTCGCGGCGCTGCTGCGCGTACGGCGGCGCGAGGTGTGGTTCTTCGCCATTGCGGTGGCGTTCTGCTTGCTCGCCGGCGCGGAAGCCCCGGGCGTGAACGATCTGCTGAATCGCCTGCCGCTCTTCAACATCGCAGTGAACGCGCGGCTCATCGCCTTCGCGGCGATGGGGATCTGCGTCCTGGCCGCGATGGGTGTCGAGCGCGTCGACGTCTGGCTCGTCCTCGGTACCGCGATCGCGCTCGCGATTCGCCCGGAGCCGCATGAGCTCATCCCGCTGCTCCTGGCCATCGCCTTGATCAAAGCGTTTCCCGATCGCAAGGCGCTGGCGCTCCTCGCCCTGCTGCTGATTCAACGGACCGCGGAGATCGGCGGCGCCATCCCGACGCTCGACCGCCGCGCCGCCGACCCGCCGCTGCCGGAGCTGCGCGCGCTCGCGCGATCGGACGAGCCGTTCCGCATCGCCGGCGAAGGGCCGATGCTCACGCCCAACCTGGCCACGCTCTTCGGCCTCGAGGACGTACGCGGCTACCAGGCCATGGTCTTCGCGCCGCTCGCGGAGACGTTTCCGCTCTGGTCGACGCCGCAGGCGGTCTGGTCGAACCGCGTCGACGACTTGGGCGAGCCGATGTTGTCGCTGATGAACGTCCGCTACTTCCTGACCAGAGACAACCGCATCGTCGAGAACCCGCGCGCGCTGCCCCGGGCATTCGTGCCGCGCGCCGTGCACGTCGGCCCGCACGAGGGCTCCGTCGCGCAGATGCAAGCGTGCCGCGATTTCGCGGCCGAGGGGTGGGTGGCGTCGAACGAGGCGCCGTACACGCGCGTCAACGGAACGGGCGACGTCGCCGTCCGCCGCGACGGCTTGCGATTGAAAATTCACGCCGCCATGCGCGAGCCGGGCTGGATCATCGTCTCCGAGCCGGCCTGGAAAGGATGGCGCGCCACGCGCGCACGCGTGCCGCTGCGGCTGCACGTCGCCGATCACGCGTTTCTGGCGATGTATTTGCCCGCGGGCGACAGCGACGTCGTGCTGCGCTATCTGCCGGGCGGCTTCGTCTACGGCGCGCTCATCTCCGCGCTGGCGCTGCTCAGCTCCGCCATCACCTTCTTCATGTCCGCCCACACGTCCTTTTTCGCCGCCGGATTGCGCAGCAAATAGGCCGGGTGGTACGTCGGCATGACCTTCACGCCGTCGTACTCGAGCCACTGCCCGCGCGCGCCGGTGATGGCGTAACCGCGCTGCATCAGGCTCTGTAGGGCGAACTTGCCGAGGGTGACGATCACTTTGGGGCGGATGATCTCGATCTGGCGGCGGATGAACGGCCGGCACTCCTCGAGCTCGTCGGCCTCGGGGTTGCGGTTCTCCGGCGGGCGGCACTTGATGACGTTGGCGATGTAGACGTCGTCGCGCGTCAGCTTCATGGCCTTGATGATGTCGGTGAGGAGCTGCCCGGCGCGCCCGACGAACGGCTCGCCCTTGAGATCTTCGTCGCGCCCCGGCGCCTCGCCGATGAACATCAGGTCCGCGTTCGGATTGCCGACGCCGTACACGACGTTCGTCCGCGTCTTGGCCAGCCGGCACTTCTCGCACGCGCGCGCGACCCCAGCCATCTCCGCCAGGAGTGCAGCCTGATCCTCATCCACCTGTGACCCCTGACCCGTGACCTGTGACCTGACGTCCAGATGCGTAAACCCGAACTCCTTCAACAGCGCCAGCTCCGCCGCCAGTTGCTCGTCCATGCCTCGCGACTATACTCGACCGATCATGCGCAAGCTCCTCGTGCTCGCCCTCCTCCTCGTCGCCCTCCCGTCCGCCGCCGCCAAGAAGAAAGCGACGATCAAGGTCGTCAACCAGTCGAAGTGGGAGATCCACCACCTCTATCTCTCGTCAACCAGCGACAAGCACTGGGGTCCCGACCAGCTCGGCGACGAGGTGATCGACGCCAAGGGGGGCTCGTTCAAGCTGACGAACATCGACTGCGACGACTACGACATCAAGATCGTCGACGAGGATGGGGACGAATGCGTGGTGGAGAAGGTCGATCTCTGCGGCGACGACACCGTCTGGAAGATTACGGACAAGATCCTACTGGCGTGCGAAAACGAGTAGGTCGAGGATCCGGTTCGCCACCACGATCTTCGGCGCGCGCTCGATCTTCGTCGCCGAGCCGTCGCGGGCGATGACCAGCACCTCGTTCTGATCGGAGTCGAATCCGATCGCGCTGTCGGCGACGTCGTTGGCCACGATGAGATCGGCCCCTTTGCGCAGCAATTTCTCGCGCGCGTTCGCTTCGACCGAATCCGTCTCCGCGGCGAAGGCGACGACGAACGGCCGCGGCGAGGTCTGCGCGATCTCGGCGAGGATGTCGGGCGTTTTCTGCAGCGTGAGCGTCAGGGCGTCGCCGCTCGCCTCTTTCTTGATCTTGCGCGGCGCGGCCTCGGCCGGCGCATAGTCGGCGACGGCGGCGGCTTTGATCACGACGTCGGCGCCGTCGAGCGCGCGCAGCACGGCGTCGCGCATCTCGGTCGCCGTCGTCACGCGTTCGATGGCGACGCCCGAGGGCGCGGGCAACGACGTCGGCCCGGAGATCAGCGTCACGCGCGCGCCGCGCCGCGCCGCCGCCTCGGCCAGCGCGTAGCCCATCTTTCCCGAGGAGCGGTTGGAGATGTAGCGCACCGGGTCGATGGCCTCGCGCGTCGGGCCGGCGGTGACGACGAACGCGCGGCCGTCGAAGTCCTTCGCCCCGAACTGCATCTTCACGAATTCGGCGATCGCCGGCGGATCGGGCATGCGCCCGGCGCCCTCGTCGCCGCAGGCGAGGAGGCCGGAATCAGGATCGAACACCGTCACGCCGCGGGCGCGCAGCGCGGCCAGATTCTGCTGCACGGTCGGATGCTGCAGCATGAACGTATTCATCGCCGGCGCGACCATGATCGCCGCGCGATGCGCGATCGCGTACGTCGTCAGCGCATCGTCGGCGATGCCGAGCGCGAGCTTCGCCAAGACATTCGCAGTGGCGGGAGCGATCAACAGCAGCTCCGCCCAGCGCGCCAGCTCGACGTGGTCGACGCCGCCGCGCTCCGGGTCTCCCCACTGATCGACGATGACGCCGTGCTCGGAAACGGTGGCCAGCGCCAGCGGCGTGACGAAGCGCGCGGCGTTCGGCGTCATCACCACGCGGACCTCGGCGCCCACATCGCGCAGGCGCCGGACGAGGTCCGGTGTTTTGTAGGCGGCGATGCCGCCGGAGACGCCGAGAACGACTCTCATGGCCACGGGCGCACGCTGTGCGCCCCTACCGTAATTACTCCGAAATGGCCGTCGGCTCTTCCGCCGGCGGCGTGAGCTGCCACTTCACCTGATTGCGGTCGATCTCTTCCATCGCCACGCGCGTCGGCTTGGCGTGCTTGCTGCGCGACTTCGGCTGCGCTCCCTGAATGAGCTGCTCGGCGCGCTTCGACACCAAGAGCACGTAGCGAAAGCGGCTGTCAACGCCCTCGGGCAAACCTTCCATCCCGTTCCTCCTTGAGGCGCTCGGCCATCTTTTCGATGGCGTCGAGCGCGGTCTTCGTTTGCAACTTCTTGGCGATCACCGTCGCCTTCAGACATTCCGTGGCCGCGGTCAGATCGTCGTTGATGATCACGTAGTGATAGAACTGCTTGCTGGCGTTGATCTCGTCGATGGCCTTCTGCAGGCGCGTGTGGATCTCATCCTCGCTGTTCAGGCCGCGGTCGCGCAGCCGTTGTTCGAGATGCTCGAACGACGGCGGAAAAATGAACACGTTCAACGAGCGCGGGCTGAGCTCGGGGTCGGTGGCGATCTGCCGCGCCCCCTGATAGTCGATGTCGAGGATGACGTCCTCGCCGTTGCGCAACCGGCTCAAGACCTCGCCCCTGGACGTCCCGTACAGTTGCTCGTGAACGAAGGCGTATTCGATAAATTCCCCACGGGCAATCATTTGCTCGAACTCCGGGCGGCTCACGAAGTGGTAGCTCTTGCCCGGCTCCTCGCCCGTGCGCGGCGCGCGCGTAGTGTGCGAGACGGAGAAATAGAGCTGGATGCCGATCGGCACCAGCTGCGCGCGCACGCGATTGATCAGCGTCGTCTTCCCGGCACCCGAGGGACCCGAGACGATGAACAGCGTCCCGTCGGGGTGGAAGTTACTCGACATTCTGTACCTGCTCGCGGATCCGCTCGACCTCGGTTTTCAATTCTACAACGACGGTTCGGAGCGCCGCGGAGCGCGACTTCGAGCCCATGGTGTTGATCTCGCGCACCATCTCCTGCGACAGGAAATCGAGCTTCTTCCCCGCCGCGTCCTTCTGCGTCAACACCTGTTCGATCTGTTCGACGTGGTGCGCGAGCCGCGTGATCTCCTCGGCGATGTCGCCGCGCTCGACCATGAGCACGACCTCCTGCGCGATCCGCTCTTCCGGCACCTGCACGCCCGCTTGCTGGGCGATGTCGTCGATGCGGCCGCGGAAGGTATCGAGCAGCTCGGTGCGGATCTCCTCGCGCAATTCGCCGACGCGCCGCTGCAGCTCGCGGATCGTCTGCAGACGCGCGGCGATGTCGGCCCGGAGCGTCTCCCCTTCCCGCGCGCGCATGCCCCGCAGTTGCGCGAGCGCCTCGCGCACGAGCAGCGCCAGCGCCTCGCGCTCCTCGTCGGTAACCTCGGCGTCGACGGCGTCGACCTGGAGGAAATCAGGCAGGCGCAGGAGATCGCCGCCGCTGAACGTGCCGCCGAGGCCGAGCTCGTCGGCGATGGCGCGGAGCTGGGGGATCACGTTGTTGGCGATCGGCGTGTTGATCCGCACCGCGTACTCCGGCTGCTGCGTCCGCTGCACGCGGATGGAGATGTCGAGCTTTCCGCGCGAGAAGGCCTCCGAGGCAATGGAGCGCACGAGCGACTCGAGCTCCCAGAGGTATTCCGGCAAACGCACCGACGTTTCGAGGAAGCGGTGATTCACCGACTTCGCCGTGACGGCAACGTGGAAGCGCGCCGAGAGCGCTCCGGCGGCGCGGCCGAAGCCCGTCATTGAATAGATCACGCGGTGATCATCCTTTCCGCTTCCGCTTCCAACTCGCTCATCGCCCGCTCGACGCGCAGGCGCTCCTCTTCGACATCCGCGTCACGCGCAATGACCATCGGCTCGCCGTACAGGAAGAGCGCCCGCGTGAACGGGTACGGCACGACCATGCGGTCCCACGAGCGCAGCAACTTTTTTTTTTCGCGGCGAAGGCGATCGGCACGATCGGCAGCCCGGTGGCCTGCGCGGCCAACACGAGGCCGGGCTTCACTTCGCGATTCGGCCCTTTCGGTCCGTCGGGCGTGAAGACGATGTTCTTCCCGGCGCGCGCGTCGCGGATCATCTCCCGCAGCGCCGCGCTGCCGCCGCGCGTCGACGAGCCGCGCGCCGACTCCACGCCGTAGTGATCGAACACGCGGGCGATGTACTCGCCGTCCTTCGAGCGCGAGATCATCACCACCACCGGCTTACGCCACTTCGAGTGCAGCATCAGCAGCAGATGGGCGTGCCAGAAGGCGATGATGGACTGCTTCTGCCCGGTGAGGTTCTCCGCGTTCACGTGGCGCAGGCGCAGCGTGGCGTGCAGGCCGCGGATGAGCCACGAGCCGAGGAGCGCGATCATCGCGCCAGCACCCCGGTGTCTTCCTCGGCGAACTGCAGGTCGTAGAGCTTGCGGTAGATCCCGCGGCGCGACAGCAGCTCTTCGTGGCGGCCGGCCTCGACGATCGCGCCCTTGTCGAGGACGACGATCTTGTCCGCCGACCGGATCGTGGAGAGGCGATGGGCGATGACGAGCGTCGTGCGCCCCTGCATCAGGTTGTTGAGGGCCTGTTGCACGAGCCGCTCCGACTCCGTGTCGAGCGACGACGTGGCTTCGTCGAGCACGAGGATCGGCGGGTCCTTGAACAGCGCCCGCGCAATGGCCAGGCGCTGTCGTTGCCCGCCGGAGAGCAGCACGCCCCCCTCGCCGATCAGCGTGTCGTAGCCGTTCGGCAGCGCCGAGACGAAGTCGTGCGCGTTCGCGGCCTGCGCCGCGGCGATGACGCGGTCGAGATCGGCGTCGGCGCGGCCGTAGGCGATGTTGTTGCGCACCGTGTCGTTGAAGAGCACGACTTCCTGCGTCACGAAGCCCATGAGGCCGCGCAGCGAGTAGAGCGTGGCGTCGCGGACGTCGACGCCGCCGACCGTGATACGGCCCTCGTTGACGTCGTAGAAGCGCGGCAGGAGATTGACGAACGTCGTCTTCCCCGCGCCGCTCGAGCCGACCAGGGCCACGATCTCGCCGGGGGCGATGTCGAGGTTGATATCGCGCAGCACCGGATTGTCGCCGTACGCGAACGACACGTGCTCGTAGCGCACGTGACCCGCGGACGCGAGCGCGACGGCGTCCGGCTTCTCCTTCACCTCGTTGTCGATGTCGATCATGCGGAAGACGCGCTCGCTCGCCGCCAGGGCGTTGTTCACCGAGAGGTTGACGCGGTTCAACTTCTTGATCGGCGCCCACATCATCGACATGGCCGTGACGAAGGAGAGGAACTGCCCAAGAGTCAGCGTGTGCGTCACCACGATGCGCGTGTGTGCATACCAGAGCAGCAGCAGGAAGCAGCAGCAGGCCAGCAGCTCCAGCACCGGCGACGTAGTGGCCTGGATGCGCTGGGCCTTGAGCGACGACGCCAGATGCTTCCGCGTGGCCGAGCGGAAGCGGTCGATCTCGAATTTCTCCATGGTGAACGACTTGACGATGCGCACGCCGCGCAAGGTCTCCTCGAGGACCGTGGCCATATCGGCCATGCGCTCCTGCGAGCGGTGCGTGGTGTGGCGCAGCCGCCGTCCGAAGTGAGCGATCGGCCAGACGATGACCGGCGCGCCGATGAAGCAGATCACGGCGAGCTGGAAGTTCGAGGCGAAGACCCAGATGAGCAAGCCGAGCAGGGTCATCGACTCCTCGAGCAGATCGCCGAGGCGCGTGGAGATCGCCGCCTGGATGGCGTCGGCGTCGGAGACGATGCGGCTGATCATCTCCCCCGTCGACCGCTCCGAGAAAAACCGATGCGACTGGTTGATGATCCGCTCGTACAACTGATCGCGTAGATCCCGGACCACGGAAAGTCCGACTTTCTGGAACGAGTATTCGGAGAAAAATCCGGCAACGGCCTTGAGGACGAAGACCACGAGCATGATCCCCAGGATCTGCTTCCACTTCTCCTCGCGCTTGCCTTGGGCGTTCCACCAGTGGTGCCAGCGGCGCTGCAGCTTGTCGTAGGTGTCGCCGAGAAAGCCACGCTGTCCTTCCGGCGCGCTGCGGTTGAGGAGATAGTCCGTCGCCGTCGACCGCAAGGACTCGTCGGGCGCCTTCGACTTTTGCAGGTGCGTGGGCGAGAGGACGTTGTCGAAGAGCGGCTGCACGAGCGCGGCCAGCGTGACGGTCGTGGCCGAGACGAGCATCATCGAGCAGAGCGCGAGCACGGCCCACCCGCGGTAAGCCCCGATGTGTTTGTACAGCCGGCGCAGGACGCTCATGCGGTCAGTGTACTCATGATCGCCTCCGCGGCGCGCCGGCTGGCGCCGGGACCGCCGAGCTTGTCGCGCACCGCGGCGAGCTCCGCACGCAATCGCGCGTGCGCCGCCGGCTCGGACATCGCCCGCACTTCGCCGGCGATGCGCTGCCCGTTCACGTCGTGCTGAATCAGCTCCGGCACGACCTTCTTTCCCGCCACGATGTTGACCAGGCTGAAGTGCGGCACCTTCACCACGCGCTGGGCGATCCAGTGCGTGGCGCGCGTCAAGCGGTACATGACCACGACGGGCGTGCCGACGACCGCGCACTCGAGCGTGGCCGTGCCGCTCGACGACAGCGCCACGTCCGCCGCGGCGATCGACTCCGCGCCGTGCGATTCGATGCGCACGATGACGTCGCTCCGCGCCATCAGGTCGAGCAGCTCCGCCGCGGTGATGGTCGGCGCGCGCACGATCCAGGCGTCGACGGCGCGCTCCTGCTGCAGCGCCGCCACGGCCTCGAGCATCGCCGGCAGCAAGGTCTTCACTTCATGCTTGCGCGAGCCCGGCAGCAGCGCGATGCGCAGCGGCTCGTGCGGCGGCGCGTCGCCGCGAGCCACGCCGCCCAGCTCGTCGATCAACGGATGCCCGACGTACGTCACCGGCACGCGGTGCTGCGCATAGAACTCCTCCTCGAACGGGAAGAGGACGATCATCCGGTCGACGACTTTCTCGATCTGCTTGACTCTCCCCTGCCGCCACGCCCACACCTGCGGCGAGATGTAGTAGACGACGCGCAGGCCGAGCTCGCGGCACGTCTCGGCCAGGCGCAGGTTGAATCCGGGGTAGTCGACGAGCATCACGCCATCCGGCTTTTCTACGGAGAGCGCGTCGACCATGTCGTCGAAGATGCGCCGGAACTTGCGGTACTGGCGCAGGACGTTGAAGAGGCCGACGATGCCCATCTCCTTGGCGTGATGGAGGAGCCGCATGCCCTCGGCCGCGAGGAGATCGCCGCCGATGCCGAACGTCGCCAGCGCCGGGTCGAGCGCCTTCAGCTCGCGCACGACCTCGGCTGCGTGAAGATCGCCGGAAGCTTCGCCGGCGACGATGGCCAGCTTCATCGATTTAACGGGAACGGGTACATCGCCCACGCCAGCACGATGCCGCCGACGACGAGGCCGATGACGACGAAGAGGAAGAAGCGGATGCGCTCCTCGCGCTCCTTCTTCCACAGCAGGGTGAAGAAGAGCCCCGTGGCCACGGCGTAGACGACCATGAGGACGATGTGGTTGCGCAGCAGGCTCATTCCTTCCGCCCCTCGGAGATGTCGAAGACGTCGAGCACGAGCAGGAGGTTCATGAGCCCCGCCGTGATGATGAAGGCCGTCCCGTGCTCGTAGGTGATGGAGGTGATGTCGCCCTGCACGCCCTTGAAGTCGGCGATCCAATAGAGCGCGCCCGAGCCCATCGAGCCGAACGCGGCGAGCAGGCGCAAGAGCGACCCGCCCGTGCGCGTGACGGTGTAGAGGTCTCCGTCGACGGAGAGGCCGACGAAGAACATGAAGAGAACGATGCAGAAGTAGGCGATGGCGCGCGCGCGGCGGCCGAGGTAGAGATGCCCGGCGCCGGGAACGACATACGCCAGCACCATGGCCAGGACAGTGCGGAACTTCACTCGAAGAGGTCCTTTCGAATGGTTTGGAAGTGCGGCGCGAGCTTGTCGAAGGTGACGTCGAGCTCCTCGGGGACGAGGCGCGTGCGCGCCGTGACGGACATGAAGTTCGTGTCGCCGCCCCAGCGCGGCACGATGTGCAGGTGGTAGTGGTCGGCCACGCCCGCGCCGGCGACCTGGCCGAAGTTCATGCCGACGTTGAAGCCGTCGGGACGGTAGACATCGGAGAGGATCCGCTGGGCCTCGGCGGTGAGACGGATGAGCGCGCGCAGCGAGGCGTCGCTCGAGTCGAAGAGCCGCGCCTCATGCGCGACCGGCGCGACCATGACGTGACCGTTGGTGTAGGGATAGCGGTTGAGCATGACCAGGGCTTGTGCGTTTCGATAGACGGTCAGAGCATCACGAGGGTTCTGCGTCGCCGCCGCAACGCAGAAGATGCACGCTTGCGGCTGCTCGCTTTTCGGCGAGGTCAAGTAGGGGTACCTCCAGGGGGTGAAGAGGATTTCCATCGCAATGCAGAATGCAGAATGCCGAATGCAGAATCGGAGGCTCGCCTAATTCTGCATTTTGCATTCTGCATTCGATCATTCTTCCCCTTCGTCCTCATCCGGCCCCACATCCACGACCTCTCCCCCCATCGTCTTATTGATCAACTCCTTCAATTCCTTCCCCGGCTTGAAGTACGGAATCTTCTTCGACGGCACTTCCACCTTCTCGCCGGTCTTGGGGTTGCGGCCGGTGCGCGACTTGCGGCTGCGCAGGCGGAAGCTGCCGAAGCCGCGCAGCTCGATCTTCTGTCCGGAGCGGAGCGAATCGACGATGGAGTCGAAGACGATGTTGACGATCGTCTCGGCCTGCTTCTTGGTGAGCTGCACGACGCGCGCAACCTCGTCGACGAGCTCCGCCTTCGTCATCACTCCCGCTTTGGCTTCAGTCCCTTCCTCGACTTCAGGCTGGTGGTCCAAAGTTTCCTCCTCTTACTCCTCGTGCTTGGCCGCTTCCGGCTCGGGATGATCGCCCCCGCCACCGCCCATCTGCTCGCGCTCCTCGTCCGTCAGCGGCGGGACGTCGCGAGTCGACAGGCCGATCTTCTTGTCATTCCAATCGATCTTGATGATCCGCGCGCGCACCGGCTCGCCGATGTGGAACAGCTTGTCGAGCTTCTGCTTGGCGTCGCGCTGGATCTCCGACACGTGGGCGAGCCCTTCGACGCCGTCGGCCACGCGGATGAAGAGACCGAAGTCCGTGATCTTCGCCACCGTGCCGACCACTTCGTCGCCGACGTTGTGGGCCTTGGCGAAGTTGTCCCACTCGTTCGGCAGGAACTCCTTGATCGAGAGCGACAGGCGCTGGTTCTCGCCGTCGACGTTGATCACGCGGGCCTGCACGGCGTCGCCCTTCTTCAGCACCTCGTTCGGATGCTTGAGGCGGCGGTTCCACGACATGTCGGAGATGTGGATCAGGCCGTCGATCCCCTCCTCCACCTCGACGAAGGCGCCGAAGTCCGTGAGGTTGCGCACGCGGCCGGTGATCACGGTGCCGACCGGGTAGCGCTCGGCGATGGTGTCCCACGGATTCTGCTCGAGCGCTTTGAGCGACAGGGAGATGCGGCGGTTGGGAACGTTGACGTCGGTGACGACGGCCTCGACTTCGTCGCCGATGTTGAGCAGCTTCGACGGGCGCACCTTCTTCGTCCACGACATCTCGGAGACGTGGATGAGTCCTTCGACGCCTTCCTCGAGCTCGACGAAGGCGCCGTAGTCGGTGAGCGAGACGACGCGGCCGCGGACTTTCGTGCCCAGAGGGTAGCGCTCCACGACGTCGGTCCAGGGGTCCTGTCCCTTCTGCTTGTAGCCGAGCGACACGCGCTCCGCGGCGGGATCGAATTTGAGGACGAGCACTTCGATCTCGTCGCCGACGTTGAAGTATTCGGAGGGGTGCGTGACGCGGCCCCAGGAGATGTCGGTGATGTGGAGCAGGCCGTCGACGCCGCCCAAGTCGACGAAGACGCCGTAGTCCGTGATGTTCTTGACCACGCCGTGCGTGAGCTGCCCTTCCTGCAGGCGGCCGAAGGTCTCCGCCTTCTGCGCGGCCTGCTCGACCTCGAGGATGGCGCGCCGCGACAGCACGACGTTGTTCCGCTTCTTGTCGAAGGAGACGATCTTGAACTTGTACTCGTGGCCGCGGAGGGCGTCGAGGTTCTTGACGGGCTTGGTGTCGATGAGCGATCCGGGCAGGAAGGCCTTGACGCCGCCGACGTCGACGGAGAGCCCGCCCTTGACGCGGTCGACGACGCGGCCGCTGATCGGCTGATCGGTCTTGTACGCGGCCTCGATCTCGTCCCAGATCCGCATGCGCGCCGCTTTTTCGCGCGAAAGGATGACGTAGCCGGAGGGGTCCTCGAGACGCTCGACGAAGACTTCGATGTCGTCGCCGGGCTTGACGCGCGGCTTGCCGTCGTGGCCGGTGACTTCGCCGATGGGCAGGAGCCCCTCGGACTTGGCGCCGACGTCGACGACGACGTCGGAGGGGGTGAGCTTGACGACGCGTCCGCGGACGATCTCCCCTTCGGCGATGTTGGACTTCTCATAGAGGTTGAGAAGCTCGTCCATGCCGAGGCCTTCCAGGTCATTGTTCCGGAGGGGCTTTTTCTGATTGTTCGGATCGTCACCTGACGCCATGAAGCGGGATACCTCCCTGGGCTAGCCCCGCGAGTACCGATCCGGTCGCGAGAGGCCGCGACGAGGCGCAAAACAACCGTAAGTTGTTGATACGCGTCGAAATCGGGAGTTTAGCGATGGGCGTGCAAGGCGTCAAGGAATTAGGGTTTAAAGGCGGTGGGCGCCGGGGAGCTTTCCTAAGTAGCGGTCGAAGGTGCCGAGGGGAAGGTGGCCGGCCTTGCGGGCGATCTCGAGGATGAGGCAGTCGGAGAAGCCGAGGGACGGTTTTCTGCGGTACTGATCGAGCGCGGCGGCGACGACGTCAGGCTCCTGTAGGGTCACGTCCGCATGATTGAGGAGTATGTCGACGGCATCCGCGACTTCTCCGTGTTCCTTACCGTAGACCGACCGCAATACCCACATCACTTCTGCTAGGACAATATGCGACGCCCATGCTCCTCGTGCGACGAACTCAGCGGCCGCGGCGAATTGGCCCTCGCCATCCCGCATCACGAGCCGGAGGAGGACATTCGTATCAACGGCGCGCATGCTTTTTACGGATGTAACGCGCGATCCCCTCTTTCAGCTCTTCGTCCGTGTGGTATTCCGGTGGCTTCTTATCCTTGAAGAGGATGCGGTGGATATCGTCCCAGGTGTACTTCGCCGCCCGGCGCACGACGATCTTGTCGTCCTCTTCGTCCCACTCTAGCGTCGATCCGGGGCCGACGCCGAGTCTCCTCCGAATCTCCGCCGGAACGGACGTCTGTCCTTGTGCCGTGACTTTCGATTCCGCGATGGCCATGGCAGTATAGTACCACGGTAATGAACCCTCGCCCGCTCCTCGCTTTCTTGCTCTGCGTCGCCTGTACCACTCTCCCGGCCACTCCCCCACCCGCCGAGGTGCCCATCGAGCTCACGCAAGGCCACGTCTTCCTGCCGGTGACGATCGGACGATCCGCGCAGCCGTCGTGGTTCCTGCTCGACACCGGCGCGCAGTTTTCGGCCGTTGCGCAGACCACCGTCGACTCCATGCATCTCGTGACGCACGGCCAGGGGCGGGCGCGGGGGGCGGGGGCGGGCGTGGTGCGGACGACGTTCCTGCGCGACGTCGACCTCACCATCGGTGACTTGCGCATCAACCTGCCGGAGATGGGCGGGCTGCCGCTGACTGCGGTGAGTCTCGCCGAGGGACGCGCCATCGAGGGGATCCTCGGCTTCAGCGTCATTCGCCAGTACGCGATCGAGATCGACTACGAGCGGCGGCGGCTGCGCTTCCACGATGCCGCGAAGTACCAGGCGCCCGACGGCACGGTGGTCGTGCCGATCACGAAGTTCGATGCCGACCACCCCGTCGTCGCCGCGGAGCTGACGCTGCCGGACGGCCGCGTGCTGCCGATGCGGATGATGCTCGACACCGGCGCGCGCGCGGCGGTCGTCATCAACCGGCCCTTCGCGGAGAAGCACGGCGTCTACGACGCGCTCTCCCCTTCGATCAACGCCTCGTACGGCATGGGCATCGGCGGCGCGGTGCAGCAGCGCTTCGCGCGCGCGAAGCGCTTCGCCTTCGCCGGCGTCGCCTTCGACGCGCCCATCGTCAGCGCCGCGCTCGACCGCGCCGGCGCGACGGCAATGTCGGCGGTCGACGGGCTGATCGGCGCCGAGATCCTGCACCGCTTCACGCTCACGCTCGACTACAAGCGCCGCCGCCTCCTCCTCGCGCCGAACCGCGCGCTGCGCGAGCCGTTCGAGTTCGACATGGCCGGCCTCGCCTTCAAAGCCGCCGATCTGAAGTTCGATCGGATCCTCGTCCGCTTCGTCCTGCCGAATTCACCGGCGTCGGAGGCCGGGATCCGGGAAGGCGACGAGGTCGTGACGATCGACGGCCGCAGCGCCGCGGCGCTGACGATCGCCGGCATCCGCGACCTCTTCGAAGTGCCCGACAAACGCCACGAGGTGCATCTCCGCCGCGGCGGACGCGAGCTCGACGCGTCGCTCGTTACGCGGCGGATGCTCTAACGCGGCCGCTCCCCCTCGCGCGTGCGGCGGTCCGTCGCCTCTTCGCGGCGCCCGGTCACGACGTCCTTCACCTTCCCCGCCAATTGGTGCGCCATCGGGCCGGAGACCATGCTGACGTCGAGGTCCTCGGTGCCGCCCTGCGGCACGTCGAAGAGGAGCTTCTCCGCGTACGGCGCGCTGCGGCCGAGGTTGTAGGCGACCGTGTTCTCGGTCGAGGTCTTTCGCGCCTCCTCGACCGTCCGCTTGCCGGTCGCGATCTCGTGCACCATGTTCATGCCGAGGACGTTCGCCGACTCGGAGTCGCAGCGCGCGGCCACTTCGCCCTTCGTGCGGTCGAGCAGAATGCTGCCGTCGAACTCCGCGATCGCGCTGAACTTCTCCGGCGGGACGCGATAGTCGATCACCTGCGTGAGGAAGTCGGTGTGCAGCGTCGGCCAGTTGTGCACGACCACCTCGCTCGTCAGCTCCGTCCGCTTCCACGGGCCGTTGCGATACCAGAAGAGCTTCGTCGGCGTCGCCTCGTTCGGCATGCCATACTTCTCGAGCATCTGCCGGGCGACGTTCTTCTGCGGCGCCGGCCAGCTCTCGATGATCCGCTCGACCTCTGCCGAGCCGACCGTGTGCCGCCCGCCGTCCTCGGTCTCGTGCTCCCCTTGCAGTTTGTGCTTGATTCCCTGAACGACCGCGCGGCCCGTCGTCGCCAGGCGCTCGGCGGTCGTCAGCTCTTTCGGTTGGGGCTGCTCGTGCTTCGTAGCCATGGGAAAAGGCGGCGCAAGCGAAGTGCCAGGCCCGGCTCGGAGCGGACGCGGGCGTGGTGGACGGCGTCCTTGCGCGGCTTGCGGCGGCGATGCCACAAAAGCACGGTCAAGGTGATTCCATGCATCGATTCCTCCTACGACGCCATCCGCTCCAGCACGTGGCGCGTCATGCCGGCGGCGAGCTCGTGCTCGCCCATGAACACCTTGCCGACATTCTCTTGCCGGAGCAATGCCGCCTCGTCGTCGCTGTGCGTCCGCACGACGATGTCGATCCTCGGGTTCAACATCCGCGCGACCTCGGCCATTTTCCGCACATGCAGCGTGTCGGGCGTGGCGATGACGAGCATGCGCGCGCGGGCCACGTGGCCCTGCACCAGGACGGCGGGGTCGGCGGCGTCGCCCGACACGGCCGGAATCTCGTGCTGCCGCAGCCGCTCCACGAGCTCGCGGTTCTGCTCGATGATCACGCATGCGATCCGCTGCTTTGCCAGCGCGCCGGCGATGCGCCGTCCGACGCGGCCGTAGCCGACGAGCACGACGTGTCCGGTCAGCGTCTCGGCGTCGACGCTCATCGGAAGCTCCGCCAGAGGATCGGGACCGCGCTGCACCTTCCATCGCTGCAGCGGCCCGACCGCGGCAAAGAGCAGCGGATTCGCCGCGATCGACACGATCGCGCCGCCGAGCACGAGCCCGTGCGCTTCGGCGGACATCAATCCGAGCGACATCCCTAGGCTGGCGACGATGAAGGAGAACTCGCCGATCTGCCCGAGCCCGGCGGCGACGGTGAGCGCGGTGCCGATCGGATAGCGGAACGCCAGGATCATCGCCGCCGCGGCCAGCGGGCTGACGATCATCACGATCGCCGTCACCGCGGCGACGCGCAGCGGCTGCCGCAGAAGGACCGCCGGATCGAACAGCATGCCCACGGAGACGAAGAAGAGCGCGGCAAAGACGTACTGCAGCGGCAGCGACTCCTGCGCGGCGCGCTGGCTGAGCGCCGACTCGCGCATCATCATCCCGGCGAAAAACGCGCCGAGGGCGAAGGAGACGCCGAAGAGGCGCGCGGAACCGTAGGCGATGCCGACCGCGGCGGCGGCGACGCAGAGCGTGAACAGCTCGCGCGAGCCGGTGCGGGCCACGGTCCACAGCAGGCGCGGAAAGAGACGGCGTCCCACGACGAGCATCAGCACGACGAAGGCGAGGAGCTTCGCCACGGTGATAGCCGTCGCCGCTACGAAGTTTTCCGACTTGCCGCCGGCGAGCGGGAGGATCACCAGCACGAGGACCATCACCAGATCCTGCGCGACGAGCCAGGCCACGGCGAGATGGCCGTCGAACGACGTCAAGAGGCGCCGCGACTCGAGCGTGCGCAGCAGAACGACGGTGCTGGCGACGGAAATCGTCAGGCCGAAGACGATCGACGAACCGAGGCTCCATTTCCAGGCCAGCGCCACCGCCATGCCGGCCGCGGCGGCGACGGCGATCTGAATCAGCGCTCCGGGCAGTACGACGCGCCGGACGGCCGTCAGCTCCTCGAACGAGAAGTGCAGACCGACGCCGAACATCAGCATCATCACGCCGATCTCGGCGAGTTGTCCGGCCAGCGCGGCATCGCCGACGAAGCCCCGCGTGTGCGGCCCGATCAGCACGCCGGCGAGCAGGTAGCCGGCCAGCGGCGGCATCTTGAGCTTGACGGCCAGAAATCCGAAGAGCATCGCCAGGCCGAAAGCGGCTGCAACGGTGGCGATGAGCGTTGCTTCATGCGCTGCGGTCGTCATTGCGAGATCTCCCTGAGTCGACGGCAGGACGAGGTCGCGCTCGTCCGCATCAAATCAGGTAGATCTGCAGGAGACTCTGGAGCGGGGCGCGTGGAGTCGCGAACGATGCGCGCTGCATTTGCGGTGCGGCAACGCGCGGCGCCGGTGGCGCGATGGCGATTCCCGCGGCGGTGGCGCCGAGGGTTAGGGCGCCGACTGCTGGCGTGCACACCTGCGCGTGTGCGACCACCGTCTGCCGCGGAGTGAGGTCATCGCTTGCGTAGCTCGGCAGCGTCGCAAGGACGAGAGCGACGACGAGCAGTGATCGCCACATCGGCGCGGATGGTAGCACCGCGGCGGTGCTATCCTCGTTTCGATGGAATCCGTGACGCATCACGTCGAAGCCGACTGGGACACGAAAGCGGGTGTTTGGGTCGCGACGAGCGACGACGTGCCCGGGCTCGCCACGGAAGCCGAGACAAACGAGACGCTTACGGAACGGCTTCGAACGATGATTCCGGAGCTGCTCGAAGCGAATGGACTGCTTCAGAGCGGCAATCTCGCATTCGAGCTCACGACGCACCGGCAAGAGCGCCTGACACTGGCGCCATGATGGCTTCGTCGTTCACGCAAGCGGACCTCCCGAAGCACTTCTGACGGCCCGCACGATCTCCTCCACCACCGCGTCAATGCTCAAATCGCTCGTGTCGATCAACCGGTACGTCTCGTCATACGTCAGCGGCGAGTCGGCGCGCGTGGAGTCCTGGCGGTCGCGCTGCACGGTCTCGGCGAGCACCTTCTCGAACGGCTCGTGCGTTCCGCGCGCCTCCAGATCGTGCATCCGCCGCAGAGCGCGCACCTCGGGACGGGCGCTGAGGAAAAACTTGTGCGGCGTCTCGGGGAAGACCTTCGTGCCGATGTCGCGCCCTTCGAGCACGCCGCCGTTGCGGCGGCCGAGCTCCTGCTGCAGGCGCACCATCACGCGTCGCACCGCCGGCACCGCGGACACGTGCGACGCGGCCATGCTGATCTCCGGCGTGCGGATCCGCTCGGTCACGTCCTCGCCGTCGAGCAGCACGCGCGGCGGCTCGCCGGGGATGAAATCGATGCGCGTCGCGTCCGCCAACGCCTCGAGCCCTGCGGCGTCGTGCAAGCCGATGCCGCGGCGCACCGCGGCGAGGCCGATGGCGCGGTACATCGCGCCGGTGTCGATCATCGGCACGCCGAGCGCGCGCGCGACGAGGCGGCTCACCGTCGACTTGCCGACGCCGGCCGGGCCGTCGATGGCCACTATGAGCGGCATGGATTGAGCGCCATCATCCGCGGCGCGCCGCGCGGCGGCGCGCCGGCGCAGCCTTGGCGCTGCGCGCGGGCGTCTTCTTGCCGCGCGTCTTCGCGGCCGGTTTCTTCTTCGCCGGCGCGCGGCGC
>DATDFB010000149.1:0-6035 GCA_036522835.1 Thermoanaerobaculia bacterium
GTGACCGTCGTCGAGGCCGCGCTGTCCGATCGCGAGGCCGAGGACGCCCTCTTCTTCGAGGAGCCGGGCGCCGGGGAAACGTCGTCGCTCACGCGCGGCGCGGCTACGGCCGCCGCGGTCGAGCGACGCGTCCGCGTGACCACGCTCGACGCCGCGCTGGCCGCGCTGGGCATCGGGCGGATCGACCTTCTCAAGATCGACGCCGAGGGAAACGACCTGGCCGTGCTGCGCGGCGCGGCGGCGCTGCTGCGGGAGCGGCGCGCGAATGCCGTCCAATGGGAGTACGGCGACGGCTGGCCGCTCGCCGGAGCCACGCTCGGCGCGGCCCTGTCGTTCCTCGACGCCAACGGCTACGAGTCGTTTCTGCTGAAGGGGGGCGGCCTTCATCGCTTCGACTACGGCCTCTTCGGCGAGTTCTTCACCTTCGCCAACTTCGTCTCCGTTCCGCGCGGCGCGCCGCTGCCGGCGGAGGTCCGCGAGCTGTTGTGAGCTGCGTCGTCTTCCTTTGCGGCGAGGACGAGCTCGACAAGGAGCGCCGCGGCTACGCTCGCGCGTTCGCCCGCGTTGCGCCGCTGCGCCTGATCGCGCCGTCGGACGACTGGCGCGCGCGGCTCGCCGGGCTCGATCCGATCGCCGTCATCAATCCCGACGGCCGGCCATGGCTGCCCGACGGGATCGAGCGGATCGATGTCCCCACCGCCGTGTTTCACATCGATACGTACGTTGCCACCGAGCGCCGCGTCCGCTGGTCCGCGCTGTACGACGTCGCCTTCGTCTTCCATCCCGGCTTCGAGCGGCGCTTCGCCAACGGCCGCCTTCTGCCGCACGCGGCGGAGGGCGAACTGTTCGACGCGCCGGCGCTGCCGCGGACGTTCGAGGTCGGGTGGGTGGGACGGGCCGGGCGGTCGATCTATTCCGACCGCGGCCGCATCCTGCGCGCGCTCGCCTCGCGCTTCGTCACGAACGACATCGAGCGCTACTACACGCCGGAGGAGATGGCCGACGTCTACCGGCGCTCCAAGATCGTCGTCAACGTCAGCCGCGACGACCATCCGCAAGACGCGAACATGCGCTGCTTCGAGGCCATGGCCGCGGGGGCGCTGCTCGTCACGCGCCTGCCGACGGAGCTGACGGACCTCGGCTTCGCCGAGAACGTCCACTTCGCCGGCTACCGCGACGCCGGCGAAGCCGCGGACGTGGTCGCGCGCTGGCTGGCTCGCGACGACGAGCGCGGCGAGATCGCCCGCCGCGCGCGCTCGCTCGTGCTGCGCGAGCACACCTACGACGCGCGCGTGCAGACGATCCTCTCGGCGATGGAAAGACATGTTCGTCCGGATGCCGCCGAGGCGGCGGCGCTGCACTTCGACTACCACGTCGAGTACGCCGATGCCCGGCGGGCGTTGCGCGCGTTCCGGCGTCTCGCCGCGGCGTCGCCTCCGCGCGGGCTGCGCGAGTCGTGGCGCCTCGGACGTCTCGCCGCGAAGCTCGTGAAGCGACAATGGCGCCGATGAAAATCCTGATGATGGCCGACGTCGCGCCCGATCCGAACGCCGGCGCCGCGGGCACGGAGCTGCGCACCGCCGACGCGCTATGCGCGCTCGGGCACGACGTCGACACCGTCTGGGCGCCCCAGCTCGGCCGCCGCATCGAGCATGGGAATCTCCATTACCTCCTCGAGCTGCCGCGGGCTTACCGGCGGGAAATGCGCCGGGCAGCCGGCGCGAAGCGGTACGACGTCATCCACGTCAATCAGCCGCACGGCTATCTCGCCGCGAAGTCGAAGCCGCGCGGCGCCGTCTTCGTCCATCGCTCGCACGGCCTCGAGCTGCGCGCGGAGCGCGACTTGGCGCCGTGGCACCCGCGTCCGAAGCTCGCCAGCCGCGCGATGGCGGCGCTGCTGGCGCGGCATTCGCGACTGATCGCGCGCTACGCCGACGGCCACATCGTGAGCTGCAGCGACGACGCCGACTTCCTCGTGCGCGAGCTCGGCGTGCCCGCGCGGCGCATCGCCGTGATCCCGCAGGCCTCGCCGTTTCAGGGTCAGGCGCCGCCGATGACCGAGGAGCGATTGCAGCGCGTGCTCCACGTCGGACAGTTCGCGTTCTTCAAGGCGCCGGGAGTCGTGGCCGCAGCGATGCGTGAATTGACCGAGCGCGGCCTGCAGTGCACGTGGGTCTGCAGCCGAGCGCATCACGACGACGTGCGTGCGTTGCTCGGCGGTGCGCCCGTGGAACTGCTCGACTGGATGCCGGCCGCCGCCCTGCGCGACGTGTACGACGGGCACGGCATCTTCCTCTTCGCATCGCTTTTCGAGGGATTCGGCAAAGTCTTCCTCGAGGCCATGAGCCGCGGCCTCTGCGTCGTCACCACCCGCGCCGGCGCCGCGCGCGACGTCGTCGTGCACGGCGAGAGCGGCCTTTTCGTCGAGCGCGGCGACAGCGCGGCAATGGTCCGCGCCGTCGAGTCGCTCCTCGCCGCGCCGGCGCGCGCCGCGGAAATGGCGGCAACCGGCGCGCGCGTCGCGCGCGCCTACACGTGGGAACGTGTCGCGCGCGAGACCGCGGCGTTCTACGATTCGCTGACGTGACGTACCGCCTGGCCATCGTCGCCTCGCACGTGATCCAGTATCAGGACCCGCTGTTCCGCCTCATCGCCGCCGAGCCGGACATCGACCTGACGGTGCTCTACTGCTCGCGCCACGGCCTCGAGCAGTTCCGCGACGCCGACATGGCCACGACGCTGGCGTGGGACATCGATTTGCTGGGGTATCCGCACCGGTTTCTGCGGAACTTCGGCGGCGATATCAATGCCGGGTTTTGGCGATTAGTGAATCCCGGGATTGTTCCTGCGTTGTTGAGGTCACAGGTCACAGGTCACGGGTCACAGGTGGCGGATCCGGCGAGAACACCTGTCACCCGTCACCTGTCACCCGTCACCTACGACGCCGTCATCTTCATGACCGGCTGGGGTGCCTTCACAGCCCTCCTCGGCATCCTCACCTGCTGGCTCTTCCGCATCCCCTTCTTCCTCTACGGCGACTCCAGCTTTCCGCCGCCCGAGGATTCGCCGCGGTCGCGAATTCGGGCCGGCCTCCTGCGGATGCTCTTCGCCCTCGCCACCGGCTTCATGACCTCCGGCGTCCTCAACGCCGCGTACTACCGCCACTACGGGGCCGATCCGCGCCGCTTTTTCCTCCTCCCGTGGGCCATCGACAACGAGCGCTTCGCGCGCGATTGCGGCGCGGCGCAGCCGGAGCGGCGCGACACCGTCGTCTTTCTCTTCTCCGCGAAGCTCGTGGAGCGGAAAGATCCGTTCACCTTGCTGAAGGCGTACGAGAGGATGCGCCACCGCGACCGCGCCGCCGTCGTCTTCATGGGCGACGGCGTTTTGCGCGAGCCGCTCGAGCGCTACGCCCGCGAGCACGACCTCGGCGGTGCGCGCTTCATCGGCTTCGTCAACCAGGCCGCCATCCCGAAGCACTACGCCATGGCCGACGTCTTCGTCCTGCCGTCGACCTACGAGCCGCGCGGCGCCGTCATCAACGAGGCCATGGCCTGCGGCCTCCCCGTCGTCGTCACCGACCGCTGCGGCTCGATCGGCGACATCGTCTTGGGCGGCGACAACGCCTTCGTCTATCCCGCCGGCGACGCCGCGGCGCTCGCCGAGGTCATGGACCGCCTCACCGAGGATGCCGAGTTGCGCAGACGCATGGGCGAGCGCTCGCGCGAGATCATCGCCACGTGGGACTATCGCCGCGGAGTCGAGGGGGTGAAGGAAATGCTGCGATGGGTGGTCCGGCGATGATCACCATCGCCATCCCGACCTTCAACCGCCAAGAGATCGCTGTCGAGACGATCGTCCGCCTCCTCCCCTTCGGCGCGCCGATCATCGTCGTCGACCAGACGCCGGCGGCATACGAGCCGCTGGCGTCGCTGCCGATCCGCCTCATCCGATTGCCGGAACCGTCGATCCCGCATGCGATGAACATCGCCGTCGACGCCGCGGCGACCGACCTCGTTCTCTTCCTCGACGACGACGTCATCCCCTCGCCGTCGCTGCTCGACGCACACGCCGCCGCGCATCGCGATGCCGCGGTCTGGGTCGTCGTCGGACAGATTCTCCAGCCGGGCGAGCGGCCGCAGCACATCGAGCAGCCCGCTGACGATCTCGAGTTTCACTTCAACAGCGACGCGGCGCGCGCAGTCACGAACGTGATGGCCGGCAATCTCTCGGTGAAGCGCAGCCGCTTCATCGCCCTCGGCGGCTTCGACGAGAATTTCGTCGGCGTCGCCTATCGCTTCGAATCCGATTTCGCGTTGCGTGTCGCACACGCAGGCGGCAAGATTCTCTTCGAGCCGCGCGCGTCGATCGATCACCTCAAGCTTCCCACCGGCGGCCTCCGCTCGTACGGCGACCACCGCACCTCAGCCTCGCCGATGCACTCGGCCGGCGACTACTACTTCGCCCTCTGCCACCGCCCGCCCCTGTGGCGCTACGCGCTGCGCCGGCTCCGCGCGAACGTGCTGACGCGCTTTCACGCCAAACATCCATGGACCATTCCGGCGAAGCTCGCCGGCGAGCTTCGCGGACTGGTCCTCGCGCGCCGTCTCCACGGCCGCGGCCGCCGCCTCGGAATGTTCACGAGCGGCGAGCACTTAGGAACGGCACACGACCGATGGTCCTGATTCCGTTTCTCGCCCTCCTGCTGCTCGGCTCCGTCATCGCCTTTCTCGACTGGCGGCGCGGCTGGTATCTGGCCATCCTTTGCGGCGTGCTGCAAGACCCGGTGCGGAAGATGACCGCCGGAACGCCCGTGGTCATCAGCCTCAGCATCCTCGTCGTTTACGTCGTCATCCTGCTCTCCTCGCACGCGACGCTGCGCACCGCGCTCGCCGACATCAGCGGGCGCTTCTCGGCGCTCTACGCCGCCACGAGCCTTTTCTTTCTGTTTCTTGTCGTCGCGGGCGTGAACGGGCTGATCACCTACGGGTTCCAGTACTGGAAAGCGCCCGCGCTCAGCTTCGCCATCTACGTCATTCCGATCTCCGCGCTACTCGTCGGCTACGCCTTTTTCCGGCGCGACGAGGACTTCATGGCCTTCATCATGTTCTACACCGTTCTGACGTCACTGGCGCTGATCGGCGTCGTGCTCGAGTACAAGGGTGTGCAGTGGCGGGCGCTCGGCCTCGTCGCCGCGACGGAAGGATCGAACATCCGCTTTCTGCCGGGGATGATGGTGACGATGCTGGCCGGTTTCTACCGGGCGCCCGACGTTTTGGCGTGGCATGCGGCCACGCTGACGATGATCGGCATCGCCATGGCCATCCGGGCCCGCCTGCTGCGCTGGGCCTGGCCGTGGATCGGCGTGGCCACGTGGGGCCTGGTGGCGTGCTTTCTCAGCGGACGGCGCAAAGCGACGTACATGGTCGCTGTGTTCGCGGTGGTGTTCGTCTGGCGCTACGTGCGCCGGCTGAACCTGGCGCAGGCGGTGTCGTTCGTCACCCTCGGATTGACGCTGCTCTACGCCGGCCATCGCTTGGCGTCGTCGGAGAAGGCCGAGGTGTACGTCCGCGCCGCCGCCACGACGCAGAGTGAAGTGCTCTATCGGCTCGAAGGCGGCTTCAGCGGCACGATCGAGCAATACGGCCTCATGGGCGCCGGCCTCGGCACGGCCACGCAGGGGACGCAGCACCTCGGCAGCGGCACGTTCTCGTGGCAGGAAGGCGGGCTAGCCAAGCTGGCCATCGAGGTGGGCATCCCCGGCGTCATCGCCGCGGCGTTGCTCCTGATCGTCTTCGTCAACTACATGCTGAAGATCACGCGCGCGCCGGACGAGCCCGGGACCTCGCAGCTCATCCGCTGCATGCTGATGGCCATGCTCATCGCCAACGTCACGAACTTCATGGCTTCGGCCCAGGCGTACTCCGACCCGGTGCTGACGCTGATGACGGCGTTCTTCGGCGGGTGCTTGCTGGCGACGGCGGCCACGGAGTCGCGGTTGGCGCAGGCGGCTCAGGCGGCGGCCGAGGCGCGGC
>DATDFB010000150.1:0-2589 GCA_036522835.1 Thermoanaerobaculia bacterium
CGGGCGCGGTGGCATGCGTTGCGGCGGCCGGCTGCTGCGGCCGGCACGCGGCGAAACCGGCGATCGCGACGAACATTGCTGCTCGCATGGCGGACAATATACTTAGCCCATGACCGCACCTGCCGCACCGCCGCCGGTACCCGATGTCCCGCGCCCGCTCGTCAAACGTCATCACTGGATCGTCCGGCTCACGCACTGGCTGACGTTCGTGGTGCTGCTCGGCATGATCACGAGCGGGCTCCAGATCTACACGGCGTACGCGCGCTTCGGTGAGCGCGGTGGACCCTACTACCAGCCGAATCCATTCCAGGATCACGGCTTCCCCGAATGGAGTCGCCTTGGCCACTGGCTGGCCGGCGCACTGAACTGGCATTTCGCGCTCGCCTGGCTGCTCGTCGGCGGTGGGCTGCTGTACGTCTCCTATCTCGCGGCGAGCGGCGAGTGGCGATCGCTGCTGTTCCGGCCGCGCGACGTGCGCGGCGCGGTCGAGATGCAGAAGTACTATTTGCGGATCCGCAGAGACCACCCGCCGCAAGGCAAGCACAATCCGCTGCAGAAGCTCGCGTACTCGTTCATCATCCTCCTGGGCGCGCTGTCGGTCCTCACGGGTTTCGCGATCTACAAGCCGACGCAGCTGTCCTGGCTGGTAAAGCTGTTCGGCGGATTCCAGGCCGCGCGCTACTGGCACTTCTGGGCCGTGTGGATCTTCACCGCCTTTCTGCTCGTGCACGTCGTTCTCGTGTTCGTCGTCGACCCGGCATCGTTGCGCGCCATGATCAGCGGATGGTATCGCGGGAGGTTCCCCTCGCATGACTGAATCACGCGGGCCCAACGACACGCCGGCACGACTCGAGCGACGGGATTTCCTGAAACTGGGAATCGCCGGCGGGGTGGCGTCCGTCGTCGCGGCGTGCGGATGGGACGGCGGCAATGCGGTCCGGCCGCTGCTGCTCGACGTCAGTCGCGTGAACGACTGGGTCGGCGAGAAGATCCTCTACTCCCGTCACCGCCTGGCGCCGGAATACGACGTCGCCCTGCGCACGCCGCGCATGCCGATGTACTTCATCTCGCCCGAGCTGCCGATGCTCCAGGACCCGAGCATGTGGCGGCTGCAGGTCGCCGGCCTGGTGAAACGCCCGCAAGCATTTTCCCTCGGCGAGCTGCAGGCGATGCCCCGCACGACGTACACCGTCAAGCACCACTGCGTCGAAGGCTGGAGCGCGATCGAGACGTGGCACGGCGTGCCCGTGTCGGCGATCGCCGAGCGGTGCGAGCTGCTGCCCACGGCGCGCTATGCGCGCTTCGACTCGTTCGACTCGGGTTACTCGAACGGCTGGGATCTCGCGAGCGCGATGCATCCGCAGACGATTCTGGCGTACGGGATGAACGACAATCCGTTGCCGGCGAGTCACGGCGCCCCGCTGCGACTCTACTCACCCACCAAGCTCGGCTACAAGATGACGAAGTATCTGGTTTCCGTGACGTTCACCGCCGAGCGGCCGGGCGGATACTGGGAGGATCAAGGCTATCCGTGGTTTGGCGGCGTGTGACGCGTCGAGTAGTCCTGCTTGGAGTCTTTCTATTCACGGCGCATGCCACGGCGATTGCCCAATCGACAGTTCGCGTCGACGTCACGCGGGTCATCAATGCATTCGATCCCGACAGCGTTCACACTTCTGACAGCTTCGATTACCCTGTTGCGGGGGAAGGTGGGTTAATTATGACGTGTAGTGCGGTTGCCGTTACCTCGGGATAACACCGAGGTTAGTATGAACGGAGACTCTACCGGGGAGTTTCCCATGCGCTCCGCCGTACTCCCGCTCATAACCGCGATGGCAGCATGCAGCTCGGACGTTACCGCCCCCAACCATTCCAATCCGATTGCCGGTACGTACTCGCAGTATGCGATTGATGGGCAGCAAATCCCGACCTCGACTCCCGCGGACACCTGTGCCCGTGTGAACATGGGAGGCTGGCTGTCGCTCAACGCAGACGGAACCTACGCCATGGTCCTCGACCGGACGGCCCGTATGTGCAGCGGAGTACTCTCCGGGTTGGACTACATCAGCCAACGCGGATCTTATGATCTCGCCGGTGATGGCGTGACCGTCACGTTCACTCCGACACCACCGTACGGGCCGGCGTTCGCCGCAACGTTCGATCCGGGTACCTATCAGCCAGGCCAAGGCGGGCGCACGAGGAATCTCCGGTTCAGCTTTATTGGTCACGACTACTGGGCCATCGAGGACGTTCCTGTTCTCGGGAGTCGTCCCTAGTTACCCAATCCGCGCCAACGCGTCGTGCATCTCCGCCGCGGTAGCGTAGCGGTCCTGCGGTTTCTTCGCCATCGCCTTGAGAATCACCGCCGCGAGCGCGTCCGGCACTTCGCCGTTCAAGCCGCGCGGATCGGGCGGCGCCTCCTCGAGATGCTTGGCCACGAGGGTCCAGGGCGTGTCGGCTTCGAACGGCACGCGGCCGGTCACGCACTCGAACAACACCACGCCCGCCGCGTAGAGATCGCTCCGCTGATCGAGCTCCGCGCCGGAGAGCTGCTCGGGCGACATGTAGTCAGGCGTGCCGATCGACATC
>DATDFB010000151.1:0-11748 GCA_036522835.1 Thermoanaerobaculia bacterium
GGGGGCGCACGCCGTGCGCCCCTACCGGTAGGGGCGCACGGCGTGCGCCCGGACGCGATCCACGAGTCGCGGCTGTACAAGCTCTACCTGCAGGCTGTGCATCCGGTCGAGCGCACGGTGGCGCGCGCGTGGCCGGGAATGCTCGCCTTCCAGATGATCTTCGAGGCGGCGCGCAAATGAAGCTGACGGTGTCGATGATCACGATGAACGAGGAGGGGGCGGTGGCGAAGGTCATCGGCGACATCCGCCGCGTCGCGCCCGACGCGGAGATCTTCATCGTCGACTCGAGCCACGACCGCACCGCCGAGATCGCGCAGGAGCTCGGCTGCCGCGTCTTCAAGCAGTTCCCGCCGAAGGGCTACGGCCCGGCCATGGACCGCGCCGTGCGCGACGCCGGCGGCGACGTGGTGATCACGCTCGACTGCGACGACACCTACCCGGTCGAGGCCATCCCGACGCTGCTCGCGCTCGTCGAGGAGGGCTTCGACCTCGTCAACACTACGCGCACGCATCGGCGCCCCGAGGCCATGCCGCTGGCGAACTTCTTTGCCAACCGCGTTTTCGCGCTCGCCGCGCGCGTGCTGCACGGCCTCGAGACGACCGACGTGCACAGCGGCATGCGCGCGTATCGCAAGTCGATGCTCGAGCAGGTGCGGTGGGATCCAAACGGCCCGGCGCTGCCGGTCGACATGATGGTCATCCCGTACCGGATGGGCTTTCGCGTGACCGAGGTGCCGATCGAGTATCGGGAGCGGATCGGGCAGACGACGTTGCAGCGGTGGAAGAGTACCGTTTGGACGTTTCGGCGGCTTTGGCGGGCGAGGTGGGTTCCACGGGTCACAGGTCACAGGTCACAGGTCACAGGTCTCTAGAAATGTCCGCACCCGTCACCCGTCATCCGTCACGTGTCACCTGCAAAGTCGCCATCCTTGCCGGCGGCCTGGGCACGCGCCTCGGTGCGCTCGCCGCGGGGCTGCCGAAGCCGATGATCGAGATTGGCGGGCGGCCGTACCTCGAGCGGGTGATCGAGTCGTTCGCGCGCTGCGGGCTGCGGGAGATCGTGCTCCTCACCGGCTATCGCTCCGAGGTCATCGAGGAGCATTTCGGCGACGGGACGCGCCTCGGCGTGAACATCCGATACAGCCGCGAGACTGAGCCGATCGGCACCGGCGGCGCTGTCCGCGCCGCGCGCGCACTCCTCGGCGAGCGCTTCCTTCTGACCTACGGCGACGTGCTGCGGCGCTTCGACTACGATCGCTTCGTGCGCGAGCATCGCGACCCGTGCCTGGCGGTCTATCCGCGGAAGATGGTGGGGAATACGGCCATCGACGGCGGCCGCGTGGTGCGCTTCGACAAATCGGCTGATTTGCCGTTCATCGACGCCGGCTTCTGCGTCATGCCGTACGAGGTCATCGACTGGCTGCCGGAGAGCGGCTCGTTCGAGGAGATCGTCTTTCCCCGGCTGATCGCGGAGAGGCGCCTCACCTGCGAAGTCGTCGATCTCGACTTCTGCGACATCGGCACGCCCGTGGAACTGGAGCGGACGCGGAGGATGCTCGCGTGAAGATTCTCGTCACCGGCGCAGCGGGCTTCATCGCAACCAACTTGATCCCAAGGCTGCTTCGGGAGCACGAGGTCCACGGCGCCGACAACTTCTTCCTCGGCAAGCGCGAGTTCGTGGCGCGCGCGCCGGAGATGCGCTTTCACGAGCTCGATCTGCTCGACCGCGAGGGCGTCACCGCGCTTTTCGCCGAGGTGAAGCCGGACCGCGTGTGGCACCTTGCGGCGAACAGCGACATCAGCTTCGGCACGACCTACACGGACTTCGATCTCAAGGGCGGCACGATCGTCACCTACAACATCCTCGAGGCCATGCGCCTGGCCGGGACGAAGGAGATCGTCTTCGCCAGCAGCGGCGCGATCTACGGCGAGCCGGCGGTCATGCCGACGCCCGAGGACTACGGACCGCTCTTCCCCATCTCGATGTACGCCGCGAGCAAGATCGCCTGCGAGACGATGATCACGGCGTTCTGCCACAACTACGCGATGCGGACGTGGATCTTCCGCTTCGGCAACATCGTCGGGCCGTTCCCGACGCACGGCGTGATCTACGACTTCATCCGCAAGCTGAAGGCCGATCCGACGCGCCTGGCCATGCTCGGCGACGGTAATCAGTCGAAGCCGTACGTGCACGTGGAGGATTGCCTCGACGGGATGATGTTCGGCCAGGAGCACGCGCGCGATGAGGTGAACTGCTACAACCTGGCCGTGCCGGACCAAACCTCGGTGAACCAGATCGCGCAGTGGACGATCGAGGCGATGGGACTCGATCCCGGGCGAGTGCGCATCGAGCGAACGGGCACGAAGCGCGGCTGGCCCGGCGACGTGACGCAGGTGAAGCTCGACACTCGCAAGATGGAAAACTTTGGCTGGCGGCCTCGGATGTCGAGCGACGAGGCAGTGCGGCGGTCGATCGAGGAGTGCGTGGCGCAGTTGGTGTGATCGGCGACGGCGTAAACCTCGTCGGCGACGGCATCGACCTCGGCGACGGCATCGACCTCATCGGCGACGGCAACGTCGCTCAGTGCTTCGCAGCCCTGATCTTTCCCGCCGTGCGGAACCACCCCGCCGCCGTGCGCTCCTGCAAGAGAAACTCGAAAAACATCATCGCCGCCTTGCGCGCGCCTTTGTCGGAGAGCGTTGCGCCGTCGTCGCCGAAGTCGTCGCGCTCCCACGTCACGCCGTCGGAGCGCGGCATCGTGCCGTTCGCCCAGAAGTACGGTCCCCACGCCACCCACGGCACCGCGCCGGTCTCGTAATTGACGTCGGCGATGCGCGTGTCCCAGAGGAAGCCGGTGCGCATCAGCGTGACCTGCCCGAGGATCACCCAGCGCACCGAGAGCGCGGACTCGTAGTTGTACGGCTCCGTGCCGGCGTAGCCGCCGTAGACGCTGCTCGACAGATACGCCACCTGCAGGTTCGGATAGCGCGTCTTCAGATTGCGCAGCGCCGTGGCGATGTAGCCCTTCACGCGATACGCCACCGCGTCCTGGCGCGGCAGCGGCGGCGAGTCCTCCGTCGTCGTCATCTGGATCCACGCCGCCTGCACCTGTTTTTCGGTCACCCCGGCGGGGGCGAGGATCTGGTCGCGGATGCGGTTGAAGTTTCCGGTGGCCAGCGGCGCGAACCACGACGGCGCGTCGAAGCCCTCGCGGGCTCCGTTGGCGACGACGAGCGCGCGGCGGTTGACGCGAAAGTCGCTGTTGGCGAGGCCGGTGAATGCGTTCGTGATCCGCTCCGTCTCGCCGTAGCCGGCGGTGAGGAAGACGATCTTGCCGTCCGGCGCCGGCTTGCCGTTCGCGTCGAGCGGCTGGATCAGGGACGCGCGCCGCAGCCCCGCCTCGAGATGGTCGGCGGGGATCGTATTCGAGCCGTCCTCGTACAGGCCGCCGTAGTAGCCGTAGGCGTAAGGGGCGGGCCCGAGGTCGTTGAAGGGAACGAGGTCGGTGGCGAGGGCGAAGAGGACGGCGGCGAACATGCACGCCGATTGCGTCAAGAAAGGTGCCAATGGTCGGGCTCGATGAGGCGTTCCGCCGGCTGGCCGGCTCGCGATTCCGTCAGAAGTTCCGCCTGCGCGGGCGCGAGCTCGCCTATTTGCAGACGTGGGGCATCGACAAAGTCATGCGCGATGCCGAGAAGTTCATCGCCGAGCGGCTCGCCCCAGCGGCGCCGCGCAACGATGGGCGGCAGACGCCGTGGGGAAACCATCCGGCATTTGTCGCGCAGCACGCCACGGCTACGTGCTGCCGCGGGTGTCTGGAAAAGGTGCACGAGATCGCGAAAGGGCATGCTCTGACCGACGACGAGCGCGCCCATGTCCTCGGCGCGATCCGCCGTTGGTTGGATAATGCCGGGCATGCCGACGCTGATTGAAACGCCCTCCGTCATCGCCGCCGCCGGAAACAAGCCGAAGATCATCGAGGAGTTCGTCGGGCGGGTGAATACGAAGACCGACGCGCTGAGCGTGGCGCGGATGCGGAGCCCGAGCGGCTGGGTCGAGCCGGGGCAGACGCCGGAGTTCGACGAGTTCACCGTCGTCCTCTTCGGCTCGCTGCGCGTCACCACGCACGGCGGCGTTCACGACGTGCACGCCGGGCAGGCGGTCATCGCGCACGCGGGCGAGTGGGTGCAGTACTCGACGCCGGGGCCGGACGGGGCGGAGTACATCGCCGTCTGCCTGCCGGCGTTTTCGATGGACACGGTCCACCGCGACGCGTGATGCGCTGGGATCCGCGGCGTCTGACGGAGCGCGAGCCGCTGCCGCGCGCGGTGGCGATCGCCGCGCTCGTGCTCTTCGTCGCCGTGACGCTCTTCGTCGCCCTGCATCACGAGCCATGGCGCGACGAGGCCGACTCGTGGCTGCGCGTGCGCGACGGCGACGTCCACACTCTCGTCGTCCGCGGCCGCTACACCGGATTCCCCGTGCTGTGGTACGCGCTCCTCGCGCCGCTGCCTCGGCTCGGATTGCCGTTCTTGAGCCAGGCGCTGCTGAATTTATTGATCGCCGCCGCCGCCGTTGCGCTGCTGCTGCGGCTGCCGCTGGGATGGACCACGCGCATCCTGGCGGCGTTCTCGTACTTTTTCGCCTACGAATACTCCGTGGTCGCCCGGCCGTACGCGCTGGCGATCCTCCTCGCCTTCGCCGCCGCGGCCATGCACCGGCAGCGGGACGCCCGCCCGTACGCGTACGCCGTCGTGCTGGCGTTGCTGTTCAACGTCAACGCCGAGGGGTTTGCGATCGCAGGGGCGCTGGCGGCGCTGTTCGTCCTGGAGCGACGGCGGCCGCTCGGCGCGACAGCGATCATGATCGCGGCGGCCGTCCTCTCGTGGCTCCAGGTGCGAACGCCCCCCGATCCCGCCCGCGTCGGACGGCTGCACGCGCTCGACCTCGGCGCGGTCGCCTCGAGCATCGGCGACGCCTTCTTCCCGACCGTCCCGTTCGGGTTCGTCGGGGGCGTGGCCATCGTCGTCCTCCTGACGATCGCGTTGCGCCGCTCCGCCTTCGTTTTCTGGCTGCCGTTCGCGGCGCTCACGTTCCTGCACGCCTTCATCTGGTACGGCGGCGTGCGCCACGCCGGCATTACCCTGGTCCTTGCGCTGATGGCCATCGCCGTCGCGGACGAGGTCAAGCCCAAAACCGCGGCGGCGCTGCTGCTCAACCTGTCGCTCCTCGTCTCCGTCGCCGTCGCCGCCTGGTACTGGGCTCTCGATACGAAATTCGCCTTCAGCGGCGGGAAAGAAATGGCCGAGTTCATCCGCGGCAACGGCCTCGACCGCGTCGACATCGCCGCGCACAACGCCCCGCAGTGCGAGGCCGTCCTGCCCTACCTGCCGGGAAAGAAGTTCTGGTACGCCGGCATCGAGGAGTACGGCTCCTACCTGGAGTGGGACGCCAAGTACGAGCGCGGCCTCGACGTCTGGTATGACGTGGCCGAGGGGCGGGCGCGACGGCGGTTCGCGGGGAAGCCGTGGCTGCTTCTCCTGAGCATCGAGATGCCGGACCCGGCCGGGCGCGGCTTCCGCCTTCTCTACACCAACCGCCGCCCCATCTTCGCCAAAACGGAAGAGCGCTTTTGGTTGTACGCTCCGCTGCGATGAGCGAAGTGCTGATTCTCAACGAACACGAGGTCGAGTCGCTGCTCGACATGGACGAGTGCATCGCCGCGATGGAGGAAGCGCTCGTCGCGCTCGCCCGCGGCGAGGTCTTCAACCCGCTCCGCAGCATGGTCCGCGCCCCCGATGCCCCCGGTTTCTTAGGTCTCATGCCGGCGTGGCGCGGCGGCGCGAAGGCCGCGTGGGCATTGAAAGAGATCTGCGTCTATCCCGACAACCCGAAGCGCGGGCTCGACACGCACGTCGGCGCAGTCCTTCTCCACAGCGCCGAAACCGGCGAGCTCCAGGGCGTCTTCAACGCCTCGGCCATCACCGCGATCCGCACGGCGGCGGTCTCGGCCGTGGCGACGAAGCTGCTCGCCGGCGAGGAAGCCAAGACGCTGACGATCGTCGGCACCGGCGTGCAGGGGCGATCGCACCGCCGCGCCATCCCGCGGGTCAAAGAGCTCCAGGACGTGCGCGTCGTCGGCCGGAACGACGACGTCGAGGCCGCCGTGCGCGTTGCCGACATTCTCGTGCTCGCCACGAGCTCGCGCGAGCCGGTGATCCGCCGCGAGTGGCTCAAGCCGGGCGTGCACATCAACGCCGTCGGCTCGAGCGTGAAGCACACGCGCGAGGTCGACAGCGCCACGATGGCCGCGGCGTCGCTCTTCGTCGACCGCCGCGAGTCGACCGAGAACGAGTCGGGCGACTACCTCCTGGCCCGAAAGGAGGGCGCCGAAGTCGAGATCAAGGCCGAGCTCGGCGAGATCCTGACGGGGGTGGCGAAGGGCCGCACGAGTGCCGGCGAAATCACCCTTTTCAAGTCGTTGGGGCTGGCCATCGAAGACCTCGCCTCGGCGCAGCTTCTCCACGAGAAAGGACTCCGTCTTGGGGTCGGGACGCGCGTGGAATTCTGAGTCTGGAGAGGGAGTTAGGTGCGCTGGTCGGGCTTGACAGCCCGCCCTCCCAAGCGTAGAGTGCGCGGGTTTTTGCCAAAAGAGGCAGTTATTTTCGCTGTACGTGTCTCCAAGAAGAGGATCGTGAATGCCAACGATTAGCCAACTGGTCAGCGCCGGACGCGAGAAAGTCGCGTACAAGACCAAGTCGCCGGCGCTGCAGTCGAGCCCGCAGAAGCGCGGCGTCTGCACGCGCGTCTACACCTCGACGCCGAAGAAGCCGAACTCGGCGCTGCGCAAAGTCGCGCGCGTCCGCCTCACGAACGGCATCGAAGTCACGACGTACATCCCCGGCGTCGGCCACAACCTGCAGGAGCACTCGATCGTGCTGATCCGCGGCGGCCGCGTGAAGGATCTGCCGGGCGTCCGGTACCACGTCATCCGCGGCACGCTCGACGCCGTGGGCGTGGCCAAGCGCAACCAGAGCCGCAGCAAGTACGGCGCGAAACGACCGAAGAAGAGCTGACGAAGATGCCACGACGCAGAGAAGTTCCGAAACGAGAGATCCTGCCGGACCCCGTCTACAACAGCCAGTTGGTGACGAAGTTCATCAACTCGCTGATGACGCACGGCAAGAAGTCGGTCGCGGAGAGCGTCTTCTACGGCGCGCTGAAGAAGGTCGAAGATCGCGCCAAAGACGATCCGATCAAGCTCTTCAAGAAAGCCGTCGACAACGTGAAGCCGGCGCTCGAGGTCAAGAGCCGCCGCGTGGGCGGGTCGAACTACCAGGTCCCCATCGAGGTGCGCCCGACGCGCCGGACGGCCCTGGCGATCCGCTGGCTGATCACGTACGCGACCGCGCGCGGCGAGAAGACCATGCAGGACAAGTTGGCGGGCGAGATCCTCGACGCCGCCAACAACCGCGGCAACGCGATCAAGAAGCGCGAAGATACGCACAAGATGGCTGAGGCGAATAAGGCGTTCGCCCACTATCGTTGGTAGTTAGGTAGGGGCGCACGGCGTGCGCCCGCAGTCAGGTAGGGGCGCACGGCGTGCGCCCGCAGTAACGCAGTACACGCAGTTCACCAGCTTTCCGTAGCTCCGTCTCGACCGGATAACACAGAACGGGTTCTGCGGTTCCGGACCGAGCAACGGGAAAGACAAAAATCGATCGCTAGAGCTGTCGGCGCGTCCGCGCGCCGGCTGTGCGTTGGTTCTGAGAAGAAAAGAAAATGGCACGTCAGGTACCTCTCGAAAAGACGCGAAACATCGGGATCATGGCCCACATCGACGCGGGTAAAACCACGACGACGGAGCGGATCCTCTACTACACCGGCATCACCCACAAGATCGGTGAGGTGCACGAGGGGACTGCGACCATGGACTGGATGGTCCAGGAGCAGGAGCGCGGCATCACCATCACCTCCGCCGCGACGACCGCGTTCTGGGGCGACTACCGCGTCAACATCATCGACACGCCCGGCCACGTCGACTTCACCGTCGAAGTGGAGCGCTCGCTGCGCGTCCTCGACGGCGCCGTCGGCGTCTTCTGCGCCGTGGGCGGCGTGGAGCCGCAGTCCGAGACCGTGTGGCGCCAAGCCGACAAGTACGGCGTCCCCCGCATCGCCTTCATCAACAAGATGGACCGCATCGGCGCGAACTTCGAGGCGGTCGTGAACCAGATCCGCCAGAAGCTCGGCAAGAACGCCGTGCCGCTGCAGCTCCCGATCGGCGCCGAGGACAAGTTCCGCGGCGTCATCGACCTGGTGCAGATGAAGGCGCTCCTCTTCAAGGACGAGACCTTGGGCGCGAAGTACGAAGTGACCGACGTCCCGGCGGAGCTCAAGCAGGATGCCGAGCACTTCCGCGAAAAGATGGTCGAGTCGATCGCCGAGCAGCACGACGAGCTCTTGGCCAAGTATCTCGACGGGCAGCCGCTCGAGATCGCAGAGCTCAAGTCCGCGCTGCGCGAGGCCACGATCGCCCAGAAGATCACGCCGGTCATGTGCGGCTCGGCCTTCAAGAACAAGGGCGTGCAGCCGCTGCTCGACGCCGTCGTCGACTACCTCCCCTCCCCGGTGGACATCCCGCCGGTGAAGGGGATCAACCCCGACGACGAGTCGTTCATCGACCGTCCGGCCGACGACGCGGCGCCGTTCGCCGCGCTCGTGTTCAAGATCATGACCGACCCCTTCGTCGGCCAGTTGGCCTTCTTCCGCGTCTACTCCGGCCACGTCGAGTCGGGCACCGCGGTGCTCAACACCACGAAGGGCAACACCGAGCGCATCGGCCGCCTCCTGAAGATGCACGCCAACAAGCGTGAAGAGATCAAGGAAGTGTGGGCGGGCGACATCGGCGCCGCCGTCGGACTGCGCAACGTCACGACGGGCGACACGATCTGCGACAAGAACCACCCGATCGCGCTGGAGACGATGACGTTTCCCGAGCCGGTCATCGCCGTGGCCATCGAGCCGAAGACGAAGGCCGACCAGGAAAAGATGGGCGTCGCCCTCGCCAAGCTCATGCAGGAGGACCCGACGTTCAAGGTCCACACCGACCCGGAGACGAATCAGACCATCATCCGGGGCATGGGCGAGCTGCACCTCGAGATCATCGTCGACCGCATGATGCGCGAGTTCAACGTGCAGGCGAACGTCGGCAAGCCGCAGGTGGCGTATCGCGAGGCCATCACGCGCAAGTCGGAGGCCGAGGGCCGCTTCGTTCGCCAGTCGGGCGGCAAGGGGCAGTACGGCCACGTCAAGATGCGCTTCGAGCCGATCGAAGGCGGTGGGTTCGAGTTCGTCAACGAGATCGTCGGCGGCTCGGTTCCGCGCGAGTTCATCAAGCCGACCGAGCAGGGCATCAAGGAAGCGATGGAGCGCGGCATCATCGCCGGCTATCCGATGACCGGAATCAAGGCCATCCTGTACGACGGGTCGTACCACGACGTCGACTCGAGCGAAATGGCGTTCAAGATCGCCGGCTCGATGGCGTACCAGGAAGGGGCCAAGAAGGCCGGTCCGATCCTCCTCGAGCCGATCATGGACGTCGAGGTGGTCACGCCCGAGGATTACGCGGGCGACGTCATGGGCGACCTCTCGCGCCGGCGCGGAAAGATCCAGCAGATGGACGAGCGCGGCGGGGCGAAGGTGATCCGGGCCCACGTGCCGCTGTCGGAGATGTTCGGATACGCGACGCAGTTGCGCTCGATGTCGCAGGGGCGCGCCAGCTACACGATGCAGTTCTTTGCGTACGAGCCGGCGCCGAAGAACGTCGCGGAAGAGGTCATTGCGAAGGTAGCGGGATAAGAACGAAGTGCTGAGTGCTGAGTGCTGAGTAAGCACGGGCACCTACCACTCAGCACTCAGAACTCAGCACTCAGCACGGAGGTTTTGAATGGCCAAAGAAAAATTCGATCGCAGCAAGCCGCACGTGAACGTCGGCACCATTGGTCACGTCGACCACGGCAAGACCACGCTCACCGCGGCCATCACCAAGGTCCTGGCCTCGAAGGGGACGGCCTCGTTCGTCGCCTTCGATCAGATCGACAAGGCACCCGAGGAGCGCGAGCGCGGCATCACCATCGCCACCGCGCACGTCGAGTACTCGACCGACAAGCGCCACTACGCGCACGTCGACTGCCCCGGTCACGCCGACTACGTCAAGAACATGATCACCGGCGCGGCCCAGATGGACGGTGCCATCCTCGTCGTCTCCGCCGCGGACGGCCCGATGCCGCAGACGCGCGAGCACATCCTCCTGGCCCGCCAGGTCGGCGTGCCCTACATCGTGGTGGCCCTGAACAAGGTGGACATGGTCGACGACCCCGAGCTGCTCGACCTCGTCGAGCTCGAGGTCCGCGAGCTTCTCAGCTCGTACGAGTTCCCCGGCGACGACATTCCCATCATCCGCGTCTCGGCGCTGCGGGCGCTCGAGTCGGGCGACTACAAGAGCGAGTGGGGCCAGAAGATCATCGAGCTGATGGACGCGGTCGACAGCTACATCCCGCTGCCGGAGCGCGCCATCGACAAAGACTTCCTGATGCCGGTCGAAGACATCTTCTCGATCTCGGGCCGCGGCACCGTCGTCACGGGCCGTATCGAGCGCGGGCGGGTCAAGGTCGGCGAGGAGATCGAGATCGTCGGCCTCCGTCCGACGGTGAAGAAGGTCGTCACGGGCGTGGAGATGTTCCGCAAGCTGCTCGACCAGGGCGAGGCGGGCGACAACGTCGGTCTCCTACTCCGCGGCACGGAGCGCAAGGACGTGGAGCGCGGTCAGGTTCTGGCCAAGCCGGGCTCGATCACGCCGCACACGAAGTTCAAGGCCTCGGTCTACATCCTGACGAAGGAAGAGGGCGGCCGGCACACCCCGTTCTTCAACGGCTACCGCCCGCAGTTCTACTTCCGCACGACGGACGTCACCGGAACGGCGGAGCTGGCCGAGGGGGCGGAGATGGTCATGCCTGGGGACAACACCTCGCTGACGATCAACCTCATCGCGCCGATCGCCATGGAGAAGGGACTCCGCTTCGCCATCCGCGAGGGCGGCCGCACGGTCGGCGCCGGCACGGTCACGGAGATCATCGAGTAACACGACATGGGCCGGCCTTCGGGCCGGCCCAAGGATTTTTGATCATGATGAACGAAAAGATCCGCATCCGCCTCAAAGCGTACGACTACCGCGTCCTCGATCAATCGACCTCGGAGATCGTCGACACGGCCAAGCGCACCGGCGCGAAGGTGGCGGGACCGATCCCGCTGCCGACGCAGGTGTCGCGCTACACCGTGCTGCGCAGCCCGCACGTCGACAAGAAGTCGCGGGAGCAGTTCGAGATGCGGACGCACAAGCGGCTGCTCGACATCCTCGAGCCGACGACGCAGACGGTGGACGCACTCATGAAGCTCGAGCTGCCGGCGGGTGTAGACGTGGAAATCAAGGCATTTGGCAAATGATGGAGTGCTGAGTGCTGCGTGCTGAGTGCTGAGTGGGCCCAACAACTCAGCACTCAGCACTCAGCACTCAGCACCGGGTGAATGACATGGCTATTGAAGGCATTATTGGCAAGAAGGTCGGGATGACCCAGGTGTTCGCCGAGGACGGCGCCCTGGTGCCGGTCACCGTCATCCAGGCCGGCCCTTGTCTCGTGGTGCAGAAAAAGACCACCGAGCGCGACGGCTACGACGCCGTGCAGGTCGGC
>DATDFB010000152.1:0-15135 GCA_036522835.1 Thermoanaerobaculia bacterium
GACGTGCACGTGAAACGGAAATGCCGCGGCCATTCCGGCCGGCATGAACACGCCGGCTTTCGCGGGCGTGGTCGTATTCGACGTGTCCCCCGTCCAACCCGCATATTGACCGAATGCGCTCGTGTGAAGCGCGGCGACGGAGGCAATTACAGCAATCGACAGACGACTTCGCATTTGATTTATCCCCCTACGGTGCAAAATTTCATGGAATGGCGAGACGACCGAAGACGCACGATAAGGTCAGGAGCGCAGTGAGTTATCGGGTTTTCCTTGGGAATTCGATAATTTATGGGCTGAACATGGAAAGCCGGACAGCCGTGGGAATTTTTTTCATACCGATCGACTACGGGAGCCAATTCATCTGTCCAGTGAGGTAGGAATGACGCCCAGCGTTCCGACGATTTATCGCTTCGGCCAGTTCGTGTTCGACGTAGGCTCGCGAGTTCTTTTTTACGACGGAGTGGAACGACACCTCTCGCCGAAAGGACAGCATCTCCTTCGGTTGTTGCTGGCGGCACGTCCGAATGCGGTTTCGCGGCAGGAGCTGTTCGACAGTCTCTGGCCCGAGACGTTCGTCGTCGAATCGAATCTCGCCAGTATCGTCAACGAAGTCCGCCGGGCGCTCGACGACGATCCGCGAAATGCGCGTTTCATTCGAACCGTGCACGCCTTCGGATACGCCTTCGGCGGCGTGGTTTCCAAGGAAGCGCGGGGCGCGACATCCTTCGCGACGCTGCTCTGTGAGAACCGCTCATTCGTGCTTCCGTACGGTGAGCACGTTCTTGGTCGTGCGCAGGACGTGCGCATCGCTCTGACCGACCCGACGGTGTCACGCCATCACGCCCGCCTTATCGTCAAGGACGATGGCGTCCAGATTGAGGACCTTGGCAGCAAGAACGGCACATTCGTCGACGGCTGCCGGATCGCCGAGCCGTGTCCTCTGAATCGTCAGAGCCGCATCGTTTTCGGCGCCGTCGGCGCGTCCATCGTTCTGTGTACGTTTTCGAGCACGGAATCGCTAAAACTCGACTTGAGCGAAGTCCGGCGGCAGGTCGCGGAACTCGCTTCGTCCACGCCGTGAGGACAGCTCGCGATAGCAACGTCGTGCCTCCCACGCTGGTCGGCGCGCATCAAACCATTCATTCGGTGCTTCGGAAAATCCTCGCGAGCTTTTTATTACTACGAAGTGGAACGATATCTCTCGCCGAAAGGACAGCATCTCCTTCGGCTGTTGCTAGCGGCACGTCCGAATGCGGTTTCGCGGCAGGAGCTGTTCGACAGTCTCTGTTCCGAGACGTTCGTCGCCGAATCGAATCTCGCCAGTATCGTCAACGAAGTCCGCCGCACAGAGGTCAAAACGCCCTCCGGTACGTGATCGAATCAATTCGCCGGCGTAGCGTCTTGGGGCGACCATCCGCTGGCGATCCTCGACGCCAGCATCGTGTCATTCCAAACACCGCGGTGAGGGTCAAGCGAGCGTGCCACAGAGCCGCGAGGCCGCGTCTGCCGCAGCCGTGCCTTGGGCGGCGCAACGGGGCAATGCTCGGCCGTTCGCACGTATACAAGGCCTGCATAAAGCAAATCAATGAGTCGACAGCGACCAGGCGCTCAAGAACCCTACCAAGATGAAAAAGACCGCTGCGATTCGTATGATCACCACGAACTCCGGCGATCTGCGCCATTCGCCCAACTCCGCGCTCGATCTTAGCCAACTGCGCCGGTGATCACGAATCATGAGGTGCCATACCACTGTGGCCGCACGACTAAAATCAACCCGCCCGCAATAAAGAATAATGAAAAGATACATTCAAGGAGTCTCATCGGCCACCATTCAACAGCATACGCACTAACTTAAGAAACGTCGTATCCTGAGGAGCATGGAACGACGGGTGGAAGTGAGGGAGTGGGGGGAGTTCCAGTGGCCATGCCTGATCGCATTTCTTGGTGGCGAGGCGCGCCTGACAGAGCTGGCGCGCGAGACGGGAGCGTTCGAGCGGGCGCGGAAGATCGGAAGTCCATCGGACCTGTTCACGGCGTCAAGCATGCCATTACATTCATTCTTGAAATCACGCAATGCGCCGCAGCGCTGGCGTGAACCGGAGGTCAGGCTTAGTGGATTTATACTTAGGGTAGTAAACCGACGGCGCCGTCACATCGATGCTGAAATGACATTTAATCTTGTGGTCAGCGCCCTCGGGGCTGCAGACGATATCGAGCCCGAACGGATCGATGAACCGCAGCGGGTTGTTCAAAACATACGCGTACCGATTCCACGCCTATGGGGTCACAAAAGCGAGATTTAGATTCAGTAGCGGATCGACCGATAAGAACCGTCCCAGATTCGGGTCGTAGTACCTGGCGTGCATGTAATCCAGGTACTCGTTATTGTCGACGTTCAGCGCACCGAGGAAGTTTCCTCGCCAGTGGCCGCGCGAACCGCATCGCGTCGATGTGCGGTTCCGCCCAATCGATCGGCTCCGTGCAGTAGCTCGTGGTACAAAGAAACCGTATCGCTTAAGTAAGCTGGTTTGCCTGACTTCCCGAACTCGCGCGGATCAATGCTACAACGGCACCTTTTGGAACGGCAACATATCCGTATAGGCCGGTTGATGTTTGGGGGTGGCATATGCATGTCCGTGTGAACTTCAGCCCTCGCACTTTAATCAGTCTGGAGGAAAAAAGACATGCCCACTCCTGTACCAGATACCCTCTCGGTGCCAGTCACCCGATTTCGCTAATATTTCGTCGTCCAAACGGCTGATAACATCGTTCAACACTTTCGACTCCGACCAGTCGATATTACCGTCAAGCACTTCCTTTGCTACCGCGCCACACGCTTCGTTTTTCGAACCCGCAGTCACGCCAAAGTTACGAAAATATCCGCCAATCGCGTCTTTCTGTTCGCGACCAAATTCGGCAAGTGGCGCAGTCCGGAACATTTCCACACAAATCGTGATCCAGTATGTCTGAAGTGTCGGCATCATCATAGCTTTTGCAATATCATCGACAGACGCCCTCGATGCACATTCGACCGGAATTGAAAAGATCGTACGTAGAAACAAAGTGACCGTTGTCGTGGTTCGTGCGAGCTACGTTGTACCAAAATGACGACCCCGGTATTGAATAGAACCAGCCAGCTTTCTCCCAGTCGCTCTTTGCAGTAGTGGTGATTGCCTCAAAGAGTGTATTCTCCTCGCTCTTCCAGCGATCCCACAGAACTAGCAGATCCTGACCAAGCGACGCTGGATTAAGGAAATCTATGATCTCAGCGTCCAAACGCTCGCATGGCGCTGTGTTGCTTGGCAGGTGATTCGTGATTGTCGCACCGGCCAGAATATCGTAAAAAATATGACCGCCGCCACGCCCGGCGGGATGGTAGTGCGGATACTGACCTTCACCTTGATGAAGCTCGTGGATCGGCGGACGCCCTTCGCCAAGCTCGGTGGCGAGTTCGGAGGCTGCCTTGCGGTTGGCCATTAATAGATCTTCACCCTCATGGAATGCGGCCTTTGCAGCTTCGCGATTCATAAATTTCCCTATTACTCGAAAGCCGCGACCCTCGATCAGCTCGACAACTTTCGCTATGAAGCGAAGCTTGCCGAGGCCATCGGGATCCACATATACGAGCGGATTGTTACCAACGTATGCGTATCTGTTCCATGTCTGGGGCTCACGTGCATTCCCGCCAAGCGAATCCACCGATAAGAACCGTCCCGCATTCGGATCGTAGTACCGCGCGTGCATGTAATCGAGGTACTCGGTGTTGTCGACGTTGAGCAGCCCCAGGAAGTCCCGCCAGTGGCCGGCGAAGCGCATCGAGTCGATGTGCGGGTCGCCCCAGTTGATCTGCTCCTGGTACGTCCGGTCATCGTCGTTCCGAACGGGTAATAGTCGTTCTCGGCGATGCTGCGGGCGCGGGTCCCGCTCGGGTCCGTCGTCACCATCCGCACGTTGCCCAGGTGATCGAGGTGGTAGTGGCGGCGGCCTCCGTAGCGGTACGCCGGCGTGTATCCGTAGTCCAAGGTCTCGCCGCCGATCAGGCCGTTCTCGCCGTAGAAGTAGTCCTGCTCCCAGGTCCACAAGTCGAAGCCGAGTCCCGATTTGATCGAGGTGTATTCGCGGAGAATGCGCCCGTCGAAATCGCGGAACGTCCAGCGCGCCGGGTTGCCCTGAATCAGAATCGTCCCGATGCGCTCGTCGCTCGCGTCGTAGATCATGCGCCGGTCCGTGCCGCCGGGCGTGGCCCGCACCCGCGTCATCATATTCAGCGAATCGTACTCGTAAGCCCAGCGCGCATCCTTCGACGTCGTGGCGTTGCCGCCGGCATCGTAGCTCGCCCCCTGCACGCGGTTGCTTGCGGAATCGATCGGGATCGTCACCGCGGTCGCTCCGCTCACCGCCTTCTCGGTCAGGTTGCAACGCCGTGAATCTCCGCACGAGCTTCGCCTCGATCAAGGTGGCCGTGCCGCGCAGCGTCGGCTACAACGTCGAGGCCCGCACGACCTTCGGCTCGATCAACGCCGACGTGCCGATCAACGTGACCCGCCGCAGCGACGAGACCCTGAACGGGACGATCAACGGCGGCGGCTGCCGGATGGAGCTGGTGAACTCGAACGGCAGCGTGACGATCGCGGGGGAGTGACGGCGGCCGCCGGCGAATTTCCCGATCATTTGACGCGGCGGAGGAGCGGCGGCCCGACGGCCGCCGCTCCTCCTTTTTTCACTGCACTCCGTTGCGCAGCTCGTTGATGTGCGCTGCTTTGATCTTCGTGCTTCCGGGCGTCAACGTCGAGTCGGTATACGACAGCGCCGACAAGCCGAGCGTGGAGCGCGCAGGGTTGAGTCCATTGCGCAGATCGCTGACGTGGGCAGCGAGAACGCTGACGCCGCTCGCCGGCGCGGGGGTCGTGAAGGAGATGGCCCCGTAGCCGCCGGCCAGCGCCCGCACCGCATTCACCGCCGTCAGCAGCTCGGTGAAATGCACGGCCTTGACGAGTGTCGTTCCTGCCGTGAGCGTCGGGTCGGTGAAAATCACCGTCGTGGCCAGGTCGATGTTGCTGTCGACCGACACGGCGCCGCCGCTCGAATGCGCCCGCACCTTGTACAGATAGGCGGTGTTGGCCGACGCCGTCGTATCGTCGAACGGCGAGGCACTCGGCGTGCCGACCGAAATGTAGCTTCCCCCGCCGCTGCTGCGCCAGACCTCATACGACGACGCCCCGGCGGAGCCCGTCCAGGTGACGTGGACGTTCGTCGTCGTCGTCGCCGTGGCCGTGACGTTCGTCGGCGCCGCGACCGGAGCGACGCCGGTGAGAGTCCATGCTCCACGACCCAATGTTCCGGCGACGAGCACGTCGTCGGTGGCGTCGTAGTCGAGATCCGCGACGATGGAGTTCGGCAGACCCGAGCCGAACTGGTTCCAGGTCCCGGCGTTGCCGGTGGACATGCGGAACACGCCGTTCAAGCCGCCGGCGGCGACAACGTTTCCGCCGCTGCCGGCAATGAACTCGATGGCCCGTAAGTCCGTCGTGCCGCTGCCGAGGTTTCCGGTGACGTCAGTCCAGGAAGAGCCGGTGTTCGAAGTGTAGAATACCTGTCCGTTGTCGTTCACGACCCAGGCCTTGTGCCAGTCGGTCGAGTCGACGGCGATGTCGCGGAGAGTGCCGCCCGGCGACGCGGACGTCGCGGCGGGCGTTCCGCTGCCCGACGTACGCACGTAGACGCCCGAGCCGGCGACCGCCCAGATGAGATCGAGGTTGTCGACGCCGCTGGCGCGCCCGCCGTACACCGCGGCGGTGACTTGCAGGTTGAGACCGAGGGCGGTGATGGTGTCGCCGCGATCGAGCGATTCATAGAGGTCGTAGTAGCCGGCCAGGAGCAGCCGCCGCGGATCGACGCGATTGAGCTCGAGCGGCGTCACGAACTGCCCTTGGAAGGACGCGCCGCCGCCGATCACCGTGAGCGCCGGATTGGCAAACGACGTCTGCACGCCGCTGGTGTTCATGATGCGCCGGCGAAACCCGCCCAACCATTGGAAGCTGCAATACCGCGTCGACTGCGTGCTGGAGGTCAGGTCGTCGGCGCCGACGTCGCCGCCGTCCGCGGTCAACACAGCCGTCCAGGTCGTCCCTCCAATGGAGGTCTGCTCGGGCGTCCCGGTGTCCTGGTCGCCGCTCATGATCATCTTGGAGATGTGGTCGTAGACGACGTCGTGCATCTCGCCGATCTGAAGAGTATTGAGCGACGCCCAGTCGCCGGTTCCGCTCGGGCTGGTGCGGCGATAGATGCCGCCGTCGTCCGTCTCGATCAGACTTCCGTTGGCGTCGAACGTCATCGATCGCGAGTCCGCGTGCGGCGCGCTGTTGTTGTTCGTGCTGATCGTGCTGTTGCACGCCGCGGTCGCGCTCGTACAGTGGGTGAGCGGCGTCGATTGCGAGCCGGATGACGCGGCCGCATTCACGCGGAAAAGCCGGCCGTCGTAGTCGGTGGCGCCGATCGAATTGGGCCAGCCCGCCGGCTGCCGGTCGCCGCCGACATAGACGAGATTCGTATTCGACGGATCCGCGGCGATCGAGAAGTGAAGATACCCCTGACCGCCGGGGTGGATTCCGTAGACGATGCTGCCGGACTCCGTCGTCGTCGGCGTGTCGAGCTGGGTCCAGTTCGCGCCGCCGTTGCCCGAGCGAAAGAGTCCGCCGAGCTGGCTCGAGACGACGATGCCCACGTAGACCTGCCCCGACGCTCCCACCGCGATCTTAGCGTTGTTGGCGCTCGCGAACTGCGTATTCATCGTGGCGTTGCTGACGCGGGTCCAGTTCGCGCCGGTATCGGTCGACTTATAGACGCCGGAACTGCCGGAGCAGTCATAGACGGCGGCATAGAGCACGGCGTTGTTGCTCGGGTCGCCGGTGACGTGAAACGCATAGCCCGACGACGGCAGGCCGGAAGCGGCCGAGAAGGAAGAGCCGGTATTCGTGCTCCGGTAGATGGGCGTAATACAGTTGGAAGTCGGCATCGATACCGATACGACGATCGTGGCGCCGCGCGCGACGATGCCGGAGATGTTCATCCCGGCCAGCGCCGTCGGATTCAACGTCGACCAGCTCGTGCCGCCGTTCGTGGTGCGCAGCAGGCTGCCGAGCGGAGTGCTGATCCGATAGTAACTACTGTAGCCGCCGACGCCGCCGACGAGGGTGTTGTTCGTGCTGTCGGTGGGGTCGCGTACGAGTGCGCTGATCGAAAGAGATGAGAGCGCGTCGGTCTGCGGCGTCCAGGTCGGACTGGAGCTCGTCGCGTTCGTCGTTTTCCAGATCCCTCCGTTGACCGTGCCGGCCCACAGAGTGTTCGCGTCGCTCGGATGAGCGACGACGGCGCTGGCCGCGCCGACGGCCGGCCGGTTGGCGATTCCTTCCAACTGGCCCCCGTAAATCGGCGCCGCTCCCTGAGCGACCCAGCTCCCGCTGACGGCGGACAGCGAATTCGCGACGGGCTCGAGGATCGGCCGCTTCCCCTCCGCGCCGAGTGCGGCCGCGGAGATGGCCATGGCCACGATCAGGAAAAGAGAGCGTGCGCCCTGCTCGCGATGATGATGTCTGTTCTTTCTGGTCACGGAAGACTCCTTAGCGCGCAGGCGGGCGCGTGCCCTGGTAAGAGAGATCGCGAAGGTCGACGCTCCACTTCGGAACGCCGGTCGAGAGCCGGACGGCCTGGATTTGCAGCGGCTCGTTCACCGAAACGCTGCCGCGGAGGTATCCGTGGGCCCGCGATTCGAAGACCACGCTGTCGCCGAAGACGAAGAACGGCGCGGCCGAAACGTCGCGGCGCAGCTCGGTGACGCGCGCGCCCGTGTCGATGGCGAAGATGACCCAGCGGTATTCGGGATCGTCCGGGCCACCCTGGCCGACGCGCTCGCTGGCCAGCACATGCCGCTGGTCGAACGAGGGGGCGGCGAAGAGCGCCTGCGCCGACAGCTGCTGATCCGGAAGCGCGGCGCCGTTGGCGGCGTCGTTCTTCTTCAGCGTCAGTGGACCGCCGCGCCCACCCACCGGCCGCGCCGACACGCCGCCTGATTGCCAGGGCGGAGCGGGCGGGGTGGCGTACCGTTGCCATCTGCCCGGCACGCCGGTAACGGGTCCGCCATCGGCGGCGATGATCTTCCCCGTCTGCGTGGAGAGGCGCGCGGAGCCGGCGAACAGATGGATGGTCTGCTCGCCGAATTTCGGCGGAATGCCGCGCTCCTCCATTTCCTGGTAGAACCAGGAGATCAGGAACGTGGCCCCATCGCGCTCGGCCGTGGCCCGGAACGACTTATCCTTGTCGTCGGCGACGAGCGCCTGCACGCCGGCCGGAAGAGTGATGGTTGCGTCGATCAGCTTCCGGCCGCTGGCGGCGTCGAGGACGGCGACCAGAAATCGCTGCGTCGGCTGCGGTTTCTCCTCCACTTGCGCGACCACGAGATCATCGGCACCGAGAGGGACCGCCGCGTCGGTGGACGTCCAAAGCGTTCGGCCGCCGGCGAGATCGACGGCGTCGATCGTGCCGTTCGGTTTCGCGGCGTACGCCGTGCCGCTGGCAGCGTCGATGACGGCGCCGGGCCGGAGGACGAACGGAACCGAGGCCGGCGGCGCCGCAAACACGGCAATCGGCAACAGGACAAGGATCAGAACCAGAGAAATTCGTCTCATCGCAAACCTCCGATCACTGCAGGGATAGAAGTACGAGGATCTCGCCGCGTCCGCCCGCCAGCGGCTCGAGGGCCTTGCCGATCACCGTTTGAACATGCCCTTCAATGCGTGCTGCCAGACCTTCTGCACGTCGCCCTGGTACTGCCGGCCGACGGCTTTCGCCGTGTCGACCACGGCCGGAATCGAAGTGTCGTCATTGAAAACAACGATGTATTCGTCCTTGATGGCAGACGGCATATGCCGGACGTGTCCTTCGCCGGCGAGGATCTCCGGCGCGAAAAGAAGTAAGGGTGCAACCAAAGACAGCGAGCGCAAGGCGTAGTTTTTCAATCTCATGGGGACTCCAGGGTTTTGGACGATGTCTGGCTGAGCGGTGACGCAGTGTTATTGCAGCGACAGCAATACGAGAATTTCTCCCTCGCCTTCGCTCAGCGGCTCCAACGCCTTGCCGATCAGCGTGCCGGGCCGATGCATTTTCACGCTCCGACAATGACCGGCTCGGAAACCATGTCCACACCCGGACGGTCGCCGGTGACGAGGAGATCGCCGACGCGTTCGGCATGACGGCTGGCATCCACGCGCACCTTCACCCGCCCGGTGGTGGCTACTTTTGCTTTAGAAGGTCCTTCGACGCCGAGGATCACGCCCGGCTGGGCGGAAACGACGCCGGCCACGCGCGTGTCGTAGGCGCCTTCGGACGGCATGACCTCGTTGTTCCGCTCGGGGTTGACTACCACGACGGTTCCGGCATCCATCTTCTCTGTCGCCGGCACCCACTCCGCCACATCCTGATACGTCGCCACGACGTTCGTGCCGCGGATCGTCCCGTTAATGTTGAGCCGGTCGCCGCTCTGCGGGGTTTGAAACGCGCCGGTGGCATCCGCGACCTTGGCGGTGCCGTCCGCGTCGATCTGCAAGCGGTTGTAATTGCTCGTGTTGGCGCTGCTGTATACGTGAAACGTGTACGACGGCACTGAGATGCCGATGCCGACGCTGTTAATGCCATTCGTCGTATCGGTGCTCACGGTGGCACCACTATTAGTCACGATCCAGGGGGGTGGTGGTTGATTTTGGGCGTAGACGGGACGGAGAACAAACGCAAACAAGACTACGAGCAGTGCTTTTTTCATTGTTCGAACCCTTGCTTCACTGTAGCGACAGCAGCACGAGAATGTCTCCTCGTCCGCTGTCGAGCGGCTCGAGGGCCTTGCCGATGACCGTGCCGGGCTGATGAATCTTCCGGCCGGCGATCTCCAGCGGCTCCGACACCATGGCCGTTCCGCTCTGATCGCTCGTCACGAGGAGGTCACCGATGTGGATCGGCCGCTTCGTGGCGTCGACGTGCACCTGGACTCGGCCGGTCGTGGCGATCATCGCCTGCGAGTCACCGCCTTTGCCGAGAAGCAGGCCGGGATTCGCCGACACTACCCCGGCAACGCGCGTGTCATACGCCGTTTCCGACGGCTTTACCTCGTTTTTGTGCTCGGGATTGAGCACGACGACAGTGCCGGGAGCCATCTTCGTCGTCGCCGGTACCCATTCGGCGACGTCCTGATACACCGCGCCGACGATCGTCCCGGTTGCGCTGATGTTGCCGTTGACGGTGACGTTGCCGCTCTTGTCGATGGTGAATTTGTCGACATTGCCGGAACGGCCGATAAAAATCGGCGCTGTAGCGGCGAGGTCAGCGTTGTCGGCGATCAGCGCGGCCGACGTGAAGTGCGGCTTCTGACTCCCTGCGGACAAGGCAAAGTAACCGCCGATGGCAACATCGGCGGCGTTGTTGTACGAATAGCCGAGGACGGCGACGTTTTTCGCTCCCGTCTTCGCCTGCATCGTGTTGGCGATGAGGCCAAAATTATGATTGCCGCCGACGGCGTACCCAACCACTCCGCCGTTGTCACCGACCGTTGTCCCGGTGGTAATGCCGTAAACACCGTAGTTGCCGTAAGTCGCGATGTCGATCGAGTTCCCGACGCCGGCTGCATAATTGCGAAAGCCCAAGGCCGCCGTGGAGGAGCTACCGGTATATCCTTCCCTCAGAATCACCTCCGCGGCCTGTTGAATGACGTTTGCGGATCCGGTACTGGTGATGTCGAGGTACATTGCGTACGTATTGGCGCCGGTCGGCAACGTCCACCGGAAATCGAACGGGTAAGACGCGCTACTGACGCCAATACCAACTTTCGTGTTGCTCGGACTCGGTACCAGCATTGGCGGAGTGGTCGTTCCCTGCCACTGAGCCTGCTGAGCGATCGCCGTCAACGGCAGCGACATAGCGGCAATGACGGCAAAAGCAAACAGCATCGAGGTTTTCTTCATGATTCCTTCCTTTCGATGGACCCATTGCAGCGACAACAACACGAGAATCGCACGGGTGCGCCTCGCATGGACGCCCGCAAGTCGGCTGTGGTTACGCCGACGTTCCTGTTTGTTAGGTGAAAAATTGTAAGATCTGGACGGTCGACGACAATAATGATCCCGACGCGGATTGTCAAGCTTGCGGATATATTGCCGATCAGAACGCTCTTCGGTATGTGAAGAGGAACGCCCGCCCACACAATTGCGCACCGGCGCCGCGAATTTCGCCGCCGTAATCTTCCGCTCCGCAATGACCGCCAAGGCCTTGGCGCCCGTCGTATTGGAGATCACCTTCGTCGATGTCACCTCCCTTGCGCGTTCACGGAAGCCTCGATTCTCACCACGCCGTGCGGACCCGCCTTCATTGAACGACGGGCGCGGCGCATTGACGAATCGATAATCGGAGTCCGGCGGACAGCCGCCGGGCCGCGAAACCGCAGTAGCGGCACCGTCGCGCGCGACGTGCTGCGACGACACCCAACCGACCTCTCCCCCGCCCGTCCGCACGCGCAGCCACTCCCCCGACTCGCCGAGGATCGTGACGCGGGAGCAAGGTGATCGTTCACACCGCTCGACCCGATCTCCTTTGTAATGGACCTCGGGGCGTCGTTCCTGAACGTGCGGCGGTGGCAACGCGTCGGAAGAGCAGTCGCCGGCGTAGCGGTCGTTTCTGTCGTTGGCACGTGGCTCTGGCCAACGGCGGCGGCTGCCGGATGGAGCTGGTGAACTCGAACGGCGGCGTGACGATTACGGGGAGTGATCGCGACCCGTCGAAGGCGACTGCCTCACATGTTTAGGGTGTGGGGCAGTCGCCGATGCGAAAGCTCAGTTCTGACATTCAATCGAGCGCATACAGCGTCACGCTTTGTGAAGAGCGGCCGCGAGGGCCGCGTCGGCCGCTGCCGCGTGCTACGCCGCACGACAGGACAATGAACGTGTACCCAGGCGGGTGGAGGGAGCGAGGCCGCGGTGCCGCTGCAAGTCGTCGGATCATTTAAATCCGACGCTCGGTCGGATTCGCTGTCCTCCAGCCGAGACTCATGCGATCGCCGATAGCCATTAATGCGGTCGTCCCTCGCAGGAATACGATTCGCGCGTCGCGGTCACGAGTGCGTCGTCGTCACCTCTCCGTCGGTTCTGTCGTTCGATTCCGCACCTGATCGATTGCGAAGTCGATCAGCCACACGATGCCGATGAACGTCGTCGCTTTGAGGAACGACGCGCCGAGGTCCATTACAAAGTAGATCGGGTCGAGCGGTGTGAACGTACCGATCACCTTGCTCCAGAGCCACGTGCCAACGACAGAAACGACCGCTACGCCGGCGACTGCTCCTCCGACGCGTTGCCATGGCGAACGATTCACGACAGCGGCGAAGTACGTGACAACCAGCATCGTCGCGAGCTCCGTCGGGATCGTGACAACATGCACTCGTAAAGGTGCACGTGAGTTGTACAAATACACGATGCACCCCATGGCGAATAGCGCAGCGGCGATCACAAAGCGACGGGTCTTCATCACGGTGGTGGAAACGGATGGCCGTAGTCAACATCAAGGGACACGGTCTCAAGCGAGCGCGGGATATCGGTCAATACGTCGACGATTCGATCATACATGTCAATGCAGCCAGCCGAACCGGGAACAGCTCCTCCATACAAGAAGAAGCCGCCGCGGCCATATGTATTCGTTCCGGGCGCCGCCAGCCACGACCGAGGCAACACCGCCAGCAGATACGCATCCGCGTTTGGTCCATTCCAGTTTTGCATGTTCGCTCCATCGAACATGTACAGTCCCGCCGGGATTGATCCGCGACGGTCTTGCGGCGGCGCCTGACGCTCCTTCGCCGCCGCCGGGCATGGGAAAATACATCATGGTTCGCACGTATACAAGGCCTGCATATAGCGAATCAATGAGTTAACAGCGACCAGGCGCTCAACAACCCTACCAAGATGAAAAATATCCCTGCGATTCGTATGATCAGCACGAACTCCGGCGATCTGCGCCATTCGCCCAACTCCGATCTTAGCCAGCTGCGCTGGTGATCACGAATCATGAAGTGCTGATACCATTGTGGCCACACGACTAAAATCAACCCGCCCGCGATAACAATAATGAAAAGATACATTCAAGGAGTCTCATCGGTCACCATCCAACAGCCACCCCCCAACTACCCGAGACGCCTACTCGAGGTGAGTAGACGCCAACTTCAGCCGCCGGCGAACTGTCGCCCGCAGGCACATTTGGCGATAAGCAGAATCCTGAACCGATTAAGGTTTCTGCCCCATAATAATTGACACGCCTGTCAGAACAGAAATCAGTGTGTTACCGCGTCCGTTTTGATCGGTGATGACTATTTCTTCCAAGTACGAGGCTCCGCCATTTTGTGCACCAGCGAAGATGTACTCCTTGCATCCGCCGCTCCTGATGTTCCGGACACTTCTGCGGCGAGTCATTGTTTCGGATAACGCACTCCGAGAGAATCGCCGACCAGTTCTATAGACGTCTCATCAGTTGGAGTTCAGGAAGAAATCTAAGCAGCGAACTAAGCAAAGATATTCGATGCCAGTCAGCAATCCATAAAGAATTAACGAGACGGTGGTCAGTCTGGTTAGTACAAACACTCCTGCGCCTGAATGCATGATGAAGAACGCGGTGAGAAGCAGCCAAAGTTGGCGCCGTCCCCATGATCGCCGGTATGCGAGAATTGCATACCCGAATATTATGGCGGTGATTCCTACAAACCCTAGCCATTTTAGCGGCAGATCCGGAGAACCGCCGGTCTTGGCTTGATGTATTGCAAATACGCCAACCACAGCGAAGACCACAGCGGCGATCACAACATAGAGCAGCCAGTCTCTGACTCTTTTCCATCTGGCCCGTGATGATCCATTCGACATCCGTCGGCTCATTGGACTACTGGCAGTTTCCCGTCGTTATGCTCTGGAGTTCAGCCCCAAACCCTTGGATGATCGCCAAATCGAGCGTCATCAAAGCACCCGCACCAGTAGCCGCTTTGACATCGGCGAGCCCGGCCCGCACAACGCCCGATCTCATGGATAGAGAAGGCCCCAAGGTAGCTCAGCCGCGACGCTGCGTGGCTCGTCGTACAAAGAAACCGTATCGCTTAAGTAAGCTGGGTTGCCTGACTTCCCGAACTCGCGCGGATCAATGCTACAACGGCACCTTTTGGAACGGCAACATAGCAGTATAGGCTGGTTGATGTTTGGGGGTGGCATCTGCATGTCCGTGTGAACGTCAGCCCTCGCACTTTAGTCAGTCCGGAGGAAAAAAGGCATGCCCACTCCTGTACCAGATACCTTCTCGGTGCCAGTCACCCGATTTCGCTAATATTTCGTCGTCCAAACGACTGATAACATCGTTCAACACTTTCGACTCCGACCAGTCGATATTACCGTCAAGCACTTCCTTTGCTACCGCGCCACACGCTTCGGTTTTCGAACCCGCAGTCACGCCAAAGTTACGAAAATATCCGCCAATCGCGTCTTTCTGTTCGCGACCAAATTCGGCAAGTGGCGCAGCCCGGAACATTTCCACACAAATCGTGATCCAGTATGTCTGAAGTGTCGGCATCATCATAGCGCGGGCGGGCCGGTGGGTGGAGGACTTTCGTTACACGTCCATGCTGAACGTCACGGACTTCCCCGCGAGATCTTGCAACACAAGTTGATTGCCATCTCGTCGGCTGTTCAAGATGACCTCGTTGTGGTCCAACCGTTTCAAATCCTGACCGGTATTCGGGTCGATGACAGCGACCGAGATCTCACCCCGGAGACACCAGAGTGGACCGACAGAGTAGACCTCATGAATCTCGTCATCGCGTTCGAAGCACCTTAGCCTATCGTTAAGGAACCTCTGCACAAGTCGGATCTCGCGATGCTGTGGAAAACGCCGTTCCAGCTGATACTGCCGAAAACGCTAAACGAGTGAGGTACGCGTGGGAAAGCAGGATACATTCGCTGGGCTGGCGTGGAAGAACAAGGGAAAGACGACACGACGGGAGCGATTCCTTGGGGAGATGGAGGCGATCATTCCCTGGAACCGGCTGCTGAGGTTGATCGAGCCGCATTACCC
>DATDFB010000153.1:0-23977 GCA_036522835.1 Thermoanaerobaculia bacterium
GCGGCCGCTGCGCCCGGCGACGGCGTGAGCGCCGAGGCCGGCGAACACCGCCAGCATCGGCATGACCGGCACGCGGAAACGCGCTGACGATTCGGCGACCGAGGTCGTGGCCAGCGCGTAGACGACGAAGATCAGCAGCACGAGCGCGGCGCGGCGGTTCGTGCGCCACGCTACGGCCGCACCGATAGCCGCGAGCAGCGCGAAGGCGCCGTTGTAGATCGCGACAGCCGCACGGGCGGCGCCGAGCGGCACGTGCAGACGGTCGTACACGATCTGCGCGCCGCCGCCGAGGAGCATGCGCCCGATGCCGACGGCGTGAATCTTCGCGTAGGCCAGCGGATGCGCGAGAAGCTCGCGGCGGGCGATGGCCCGCCACCGCGCCGGGTGAAAACGGTCGATGGCGCGGTTGATGTGATTCGAGTACGTCGCCGGCGGCGGATCGCCGGCGCGGCGGGCGAGCTCGAGACGCCAGCACTGGATGTCGTTCCCGCACGGAGGCTCGTTCGCCACCGACAGCGCCGCCGCGGCACGGTCGAATAGGATGCTCCACGACGTGATCGTGCTGACGGTCAGCTCGCCTCCGATGCGCTCGTTTCGCAGCGCCCAGACGAAGGGAACGACGGCGAAAGCGACGATGACGGAGAGCGCCGCCACGGCGCGGCGGCGCTCGGCATCGAGCGTGGCGAAGAGGGCCATCGGCACGAACAGATAAAGCCCGATCGGCCGGATCAACACCGCGCCGCCGGCCACCAGCGCCGCCGCCGCATAGCGCCGGCGCAGCAACAGCGCAGCCGCGGCAAACATCGCGGCGGTGAACGCCGTCTCCGTCAGGATTTGATTGGCGTGATGGAGCGAGGCCAGATCGATGCTGAAGAGAAGCGCCGCGATCATCGCCGCCGCCGCGTCGCCGAATGCGATCAGCGCGAGCCAGAACACGCCCACGGCCAGCGCCGCGTTGACGAGATGCTGCGCCGCCGCCGCCCACAACAGGCCGTGCGGCAGATTGACGAACGGCGCCAAGAGCAGCGGATAGAGCGGCGTGCGGCGCGTCTCCGGGAGGCCGTAAGCGTTGCGGAATCCATGGCCGTCCGCGAGCTGCTTCGCCGGAGCGACGTAGGTCGGCGAGTCGTCGGCGGTGAGGTCGTGGCGCTGCCAGGCCAGATACCCGAAGTTCGTCACCACCGCGACGGCGAAGACGATCGCGGCGAGACGGCCGCTGCGCGCATCCATCGCCGCGTACGTTACCCGAAGAGTGTTGCGGGGCGGGAACCACTCCCGCCCCGCAACGGAATCACTGCGACTTTCCGAGATGGTCGTACCAGACGTGGCCGTTCACGTTCGACACGTTGAACGTGTCGAGCGTTTGGTTCTCGATGCCGATCGCTGACGCCGGCACCTCGAAGCGCTGCCACGTGCCGTTCGCGGCCGGCAACGCGCCAAGGCTGACGGCGTTCGCCGGCTCGTCGCCGTTCGGCGTGCCCCAATACGCGAAGACGATGCCGCCGTCCGACCAGGCAGAGAAGGCGATTTGCGCCGGCTGCGGCGCGCACGAGTCGAACAGCGCGTAGAAGATCACTTTGTCGCCGCTGACGATCGGCTGCATGATTTGTCCAAGGCCGAACCAGTGCCGGCCGTTGTACTGGTACGGCAGGCTGATCGAACGCGTGCCGCTCGCCGACTGCGACGAGTCCCACGGGATGGTTGGGTTGTCATTGTCGTCGTCGGCCCAGACCACGTCGCCCGCCGGCATCGACGGCTGCGCGGCGCGCGTCGGAACGCATCCGCCGGTGTGACCGACGTGGTCGTACCAAACGTGGCCGTTGACGTTCGCGAGCGTCAGGTTATCGAGGCGGTGTCCTTCGATCTGCCAGACCGAGAACGGCAGCTCGAAGCGGTACCAGGCGCCCGGCGTGGCGGGGATGGGACCCATGTTGACCGCGTCCGCCGTCTCGTCGCCGTTGGGCGTACCCCAGTAGGCGAAGGCGACGCGGCCGTCGACCCAGCCCGAGGCGCTGATCTGCGTCGGAATCGGCGCGCAAGGGTCGACGAGGACGTAGAAGACGAGGGAGTCGTTGAGGTTGACCTGCTGCAGGAACTGGCCGAGGCCGAACGCGTGCCGCCCTTCGTATTCGTACGGGCGGCTCATCGACTTCGCGCCGCTCGCCGACTGTGAGGGATCGAACCACTGCGCCGGATTTGCCGGCGCGTCGTCGTCAGCCCAAACGAGGTCGGTCGTCGGGATGGAAGGCTGCGCGGCGCGCGGCGAAGCGCATCCGCCGGTGTGACCGATGTGGTCGTACCAGACGTGTCCGCCGACGTTCGACAACGTGAGGTTGTCGAGCACGTGTCCTTCGATGCGCCAGACCGAGAACGGGAGCTCGAGGCGGTACCAGACGCCGGGCGTGGCGGGGATCGGTCCCATGTTGACCGCGTCCGCCGTCTCGTCACCGTTGGGCGTGCCCCAGTAGGCGAAGGCGACGCGGCCGTCGACCCAGCCCGAGGCGCTGATCTGCGTCGGCATCGGCGCGCACGGATCGATGAGGATGTAGGCGACGAGCGAGTCGTCGATGTTGACCTGCTGCAGGAACTGGCCGAGGCCGAACGCGTGCCGCCCTTCGTATTCGTACGGACGGCTCATCGACTTCGCGCCGCTCGCCGACTGTGAGGGATCGAACCACTGGGCCGGATTTGCAGGCGCGTCGTCGTCAGCCCAAACGAGGTCGGTCGTCGGGATGGACGGCTGCGCGGCGCGCGGCGGAACGCATCCGCCGGCTCGGCCGACGTGGTCGTACCAAACGTGTCCGCCGACGTTCGACAATGTGAGGTTGTCGAGCACGTGGCCCTCGATGCGCCAGACCGAGAACGGAAGCTCGAGGCGGTACCAGACGCCGGGCGTCGCCGGGATCGGACCCATGTTGATCGCCCCAGCGATCTCGTCGCCGTTCGCCGCGCCCCAGTATGCCTGGACCATGTGGCCGTCGGCCCAACCCGCCGCGCTGATCTGCGACGGCATCGGCGCGCACGGATCGATGAGGATGTAGGCGACGAGCGAGTCGCCGATGTAGAGCTGCTGGAGGAACTGCCCGAGGCCGAATTGATGCCGCCCGGCGTACTCGTAGTACGGCGTGCCGATGGACTTCGTGCCGCTCGCCGCCTGCGAGGTGTCGAGCACGGTTCCGGGACTGGCCGGCACATCATCCTCGGCCCACACCACGTCGCCCGAGGGCATCGACGGCTGCGCCGCGTGCGGCAGGACGCAGCCGAGACCGTTGCGGCCGATACGATCGAGCCAGGCCCGGCCGCCGGTGTAGCCGACGGCGACGGTCCAAATGTTGCGCTCCTCATTCTGCCAAAGCGCGAACGGTACTTCGAGGCGCTGCCACGTCCCCGCGGCCGGGAGCGGTCCCATGTTGATCGCGCCGGCCATCTCATTGCCATTCGCCGTGCCCCAATAGGCCTGGAACCACGAGCCGGTGCTGTCGCGCACGACGGCGCTCACCTGCGTCGGCGGCGCGCACGGATCGAGCAGCGCGTAGAGGACGAGCGAGTCGCCGATGTACTCCGGCTGGTTCATGTCGATGTTGAACGTGTGCGATGCGCTGCCGTAGGTGAACGGCGCGCTGATCGAGCGCGTGCCGCTGGCATGCTCCGACGTGTCCCAAGTGACGTCGGCGGAGCCGGCCGGGACGCTGTCGTCGACCCAGACGACGTCGCTCGCGCCGAACGCCGGCGCCGGCGGCGCCGGCGGGTTGCAGGCCGTGCCGCCTTTGCCGATGTGATCGAACCACGTGCGGCCGTCGTAGTAGACGAAGCGGACGTACGAGATGCTGCGCGCTTCGATGTGCAACGCCGCGGCGGAGACTTCGTAGCGCTGCCAACTGCCGGCGGCGCCGAGCGGGCCGACGGCGATGGCGCCGGACGGCTCGCTGTGCGGCGTGCCCCAATAGGCGTAGACCACTTCGCCGCGGTCGGTATTGAGCTGCAGGCGGATCTCCGACGGCGTCACGCCGCAGGAGTCAAAGAGCGCATAGAAGACGATCGTCTCGCCGAAGCTGACCGGGAAGTACTGCGATGACGGCGGCTGGAACGTGACGGTGTGCGTGCCGATCGCGTACGCATCGCTGAACGAGAGCGTACCGCTCGCCGCCTGCGTGCTGTCGTAATTCGCGCCGCTGATGCCGCCGCCGCTTGGCGGTCCGTCTTCGAACCACACCGTGTCACCGGACGGAATCGACGGCGCAGCCGCGCGCCCCATCGAGCACGCCACCTTGCCGACGTGGTCCCACCAGACCTGTCCGTCGACGTTGTCGAACTTCATGGTGTTGACCAGCTGCTGCTCGATGCCGAGCTGGCGCGCGGAGACTTCCAGGCGCGTCCAGACGCCGGGGGCCGGGAGCGATCCCATGGAGAAGTACGTCGTCCCCTCGCCGAGGCCGTGAGGCGTGCCCCAGTAGGCGCCGGCGGTGGTGCCGGTCGTGGTCGACCATGTCAGGAGAATCTCCGTGGGCGGCGCGCACTCGTTGAGCAGCACGTAGGCGACCATCGTGTCGCCCGGGCCGACGGAGATGCGGTTACTGGAGTTGATCACCGCGATCTGATGATCGCCGGAGCTGATCACCGGCGTCGTCATCGACTGCGCGCCGGAGGCTTTCTGCGAGGTGTCCCACACCACCGCCGCCGGCGGCACGCCGGGCGGGAGCGAGTCCTCGATCCAGAGCACGTCGCCGGAAGGAATGGACGGCGCGGGCGCGGTGGCGACGTAGCACGGCGTGCCGCTCTTGCCGATGTGATCGACCCACACCTCGCCGCCGTAGGTCTCAAAGTAGAAGCCATCGACGTTGCGCTGCTCGATGGCCAGTTGCGAGGCCGGGATCTCCACGCGCTGCCAGGCATCCGCCGCCGGCATGGCCCCGAGGTTGACGAGCGTGGAACCTTCGCCCCAGCCGTGCGGCGTGCCCCAGTAGACGCCGCGCAGCTCGCCGTTGGTGGTGTGCCATTTCAAGGCGAGCTCGCTCGGCACCGCGCAGGAGTTGATCAACACGTAGGCGACGAGGTTCTCGCGGAAGGCGATGGACAGCGACGCCGGCACGGACGTGATCGAGCCGGTCTGGTCGACCGCGCCGTTGTACTGGATGTGGAACGACGCGCTGCCGCTCGCGTGCTGGGTCGCATCGAAGTGTCCCACAACGGTCGAGCCGGACGGCGCGGCGTCATCGATCCAGACTGTGTCGCCCGCAGGAATCGACGGTGCGGGCGCCACTCCCGGCGCGCAGCCGACGCCGCCCTTGCCGATGCCGTCGAACCAGGCCCGGCCGTCCCACGTGTCGACGTAGAAGCTGGTGAGATAGCGGTCTTCCATGATGAGCTGCGAGGCCGGCACTTCCATGCGGATCCACGTTCCGGACGACGGCATCGCTCCGATGCGCGGGAAGTTCGTGTTCTCGCCGGAGATGCCGTGCGCCGTGCCCCAATACGCGCCGCGGATCTCCCCCCAGGTGTTCTTCCAGCGGATCAGCATCTCCGTGGGCGGGCTGCACATGTCGAGAAGGACGTAGAAGACGAGCTTCTCGCCGATGTAGACCGGCTGCACGGTGGTGGCGTCCACGATCGAGAACGAGTGCTGGCCCGCGGCGATCGGCCCGGTGCTCAGCGACTGCGTGCCGGAGACATGCTGGCTCGTATCCCAGATGATGCCGGAACCGTTGGCGCCGCCGGGGAGAACGTCGTCGATCCAGAGCGTGTCGCTGCCGTTGACGCCGGGCGTGGCCTGCGGCTGCACGCACGTCTTGCCGACGCGGTCGACCCAGCTCTGGCCGTCGTAGGTCTGGACGTCGAAGCCGTCGACCGTGGCGCCGACGATGCCGAGCTGCGACGCCGGTACTTGCACGCGCAACCACTGTCCGCCCGCCGGAACGGCGCCGAGCGAGACCATCCCCGCTTCGCCGCCGATGAGCGATTGGCCGTAATAGGCCTTGACCCACGAGCCGCCGGTGGTGTGCCACCCGAGGACGATCTCGCGCGGTGCGGCGCAGACGCTGACGAGGAGATACGAGACCATCGCCTCCGACGGGTTCACCGTCAGCGTAGCCGTGGCACCGGTGAAGAGAACTTCATGGAAGCCGGAGGCGTTGCCGGCCGTGGCCGACTGCGCGCCGCTCGCTTTCTGCGAAGTGTCCCAGGTCAATCCCGTAGCGGTCATTCCGGCCGGGAGTGTGTCGTCGATCCAATTGATGTCGGTGGCCGGGAACGATGAGGGCGGATTCACGGCCGGGGCGATGCACGGTGTGACCGTGAGCGTGGCCACGCGCGTGTTGCCGGCCAGCGTTGCCGTGAGGGTGACGTTGGTCGAGCTGGCGACAGCGCTCGTGGTGATGGTGAAGCTCGCGCTCGTGGCGCCGGCGGCGACCGTCACCGAGGCGGGTACGGTTGCCGCGCCGTTGTTGCTCGCCAGCGCAACGGATTGACCGCCGGCGGGGGCGGCGCCGTCGAGCGTGACAGTGCCGGTCGACGTGCCGAGGACCGCCATCACACTCGTCGGGCTCACGGAGAAGCCCGAGAGCGCCGGCGGGAGGACGCTGAAGCTGCCGGTCGCCGTCGCTTGATAGTTGCCGGTGATGGTGACGGACGTCGAGGCGGCGACGGGCGACGTCGTCACGCTGAACGTTGCGGACGTCGCGCCCTGCGGAATGAAGATGCTCGCCGGAACCGCGGCCACCGCGGCGTTCGACGATGACAGCGTCACCGTTGCGCCGTTATGCGGTGCCGCGCCCGTGAGCGTGGCCGTGCCGGTGGCGGCGGTACCGCCCGTCACCGTACCGGGAGAGATGGTGATGGTGGAGAGCTTGACCGGAGCCGCATGCGCGGCAACGGAGAACAGCAAGAGGAGAAACGCGAAGACACACCACGAGCGACGGATGGACATTCAATCCTCCAAAAGGGAGACGGAGAGCGTCAGTCTTCTGGTTCGAGCGGTTTGCTTGGACCTGAATGGCAGAGTAACGCAGATGTGTCGTTCTGCCTATATATCGATGGTTATAGACAGATGCGCCGCGCGAGCAGGCGTGACGATGGTCACTCCATTACTCTTAATCCGATGCGCCTGCTGCACGTCGTCCCGACGTACCTTCCCGCCACGCGCTACGGCGGACCGATCTTCGCGGTCCACGGCCTCTGCCGCGCGCTCCAGCGGCGCGGGCACGAGGTGCACGTCTTCACCACGAACGTCGACGGCGGCGGCGTCTCGAACGTCCCGCTGCACTGCCCGGTGGAGATGGACGGCGTGCGCGTGCACTACTTCGCCTCGCAGCTCCGGCGGCTCTACTACGCGCGCGACATGCGGCGGCGGTTGCGGAGCTTCGTGCCCCTCTGCGACTTCGTGCACGTCCACTCCGTCTTCCTCTGGCCCACGACCGCGGCGGCGCGCGTGGCGGCGCGGGCGGGGGTGCCGTACGCGGTCAGTCCGCGCGGCATGCTCGTGCCGGAGCTGATCCGGCGGAAGAGCCGCTTCGCGAAGTCGCTGTGGCTCCAACTCGTGGAGCGGCAGACGCTGAGCGAGGCCGCGTTCATCCATTTCACCGCGCAACGCGAGCTCGACGACGCCGAGCGCCTGGCCCTCCCGCTGCCGCGAACCGCGATCGTGCCGAACGGCATCGACCTCCCGCCGCTCGCCGATGCGACGCGCGACGAGCGATTGATCGTGTTTCTCGGCCGGATCAACTGGAAGAAAGGACTCGATCGTTTGATCGAGGCGATGCGCGGCGTCGACGCACGCCTCGTCATCGCCGGCAACGATGAGGAAAACTACGCGGCGTCGTTGCCGCGCGCGGAGAACGTCGACTTCATCGGCCCCGTCTCCGGCGACACGAAGGAGGCACTGCTGCGAAGTGCGGCGATGCTCGTGCTCCCGTCGCTCTCCGAGAACTTCGGCAACGTCGTGCTCGAGGCGATGGCGCAGGAGACGCCGGTCGTGGTCACGCCGGAGGTTGGGTTGGCGCACGACGTCGAGGCCGCGGGCGCGGGCGTGGTGACGACGGCGGAGGCGCTCGCGCCAACGCTCGAGGCACTGCTGGCAAACCGTGGGCAACGCGAGGAGATGGGCCGCCGCGGCCGCGCGCTCGTCGAAACGCGCTTCAGTTGGGACCGCGTCGCCGCGGAGATGGAGGAGCATTACGCGTGCTCGAGCAGATCACCCCGCTGATCCTCACCCGCAACGAGGCGCCGAACATCGCCCGCACGCTCGGGCAGTTGCGCTGGGCGCGTGAAGTCGTCGTCGTCGACAGCCTCAGTGACGACGACACCGTCGCGATCGCGCGGACCTTTCGGAACGTGCGCGTGGTCGAGCGGCGGTTCGACACGCACGCCGCGCAGTGGCAGTTCGGCGTGGCGCAGGTGCGCACGCCGTGGGTGCTGACGCTCGACGCCGACTACCTCGTTCCCGAGGAAGCGGTGCAGGAGATCGCCGCGCTCGCGCCGCCGCCCGACATCGCCGCGTACGCCGCGCGCTTCCGCTATGCCATCGACGGCCGTCCGCTCCGCGCCGCGCTCTACACGCCGCGCCCGGTGCTGCTGCGCCTCGGCGCGTTCGAGATCTGGCAGGACGGCCACACGCAACGCATCCGCGTCCTCGGACGCACGGAGGCGCTGCGCGAGCCCTTCGTGCACGACGACCGCAAATCGTGGCGCCGCTTCGTCGAGCGCCAGCGCGCCTACGCGCGGCAGGAAGCGCAAAAGCTGCGGACCGCCGATCCATCGACGCTCAACGCCGCCGCGCGCCTGCGCAAGCTTCGCAGCGTCGCCCCGTTCGCGGTGCTGTTTCACACGCTCTTCGCGCAGCGCCTGATTCTCGACGGCCGCGCCGGCCTCCGCTACGCCGCGGAGCGCTTCGTCGCCGAGTGGCTGATCGCGCGCGAGCTATGGCGGCGTTAGGACGATCACTTGAGCTTGAAATTGGCCGTCAAGTTGAACGCCACGTCGATGGCCTTTCCGTCGATCGTCGCCGGATGAAACTTCCATTGCCGCAACGCCTCCAGCGCGGCGAACGTCAGCGTCGCCGTGGGCGGCGCCCGCTTGACCTCGATGTCGCGCACGTTCCCCTCTTTGTCGATCACGGCTTGGATGACGATGGCAATGTCGGTCACGCCGAACGTGCGCATGCCGAGCGGATACCGCGGTTGAACGCGCGTTCTGGTCGACGGCGGCTTCACGTTCCAGGCGACGAGCGGGATCTCGGGGTGCTGGAGAGGATGCTGTTTGAGAAACACCGCCGGCGCGCCGAACATCGACATATCGGTCTCGGCGATGGCCGGCAGGATGTTCAGCGCCACGTGCCAGTACCAAATGGCGTCGTCCTCGCGTCCGAGACCGGCCAGGGCCACGGCCTTGTGCACGACGGCGACGGCGAACCACTTCGACTCCTCCTGGCCGGGCCCGAGGCGGTCGAGCATGTCGCGGATCAAACGCTCGTCGATCTTCAGCGCGCCCGCGTAATCTCCTGTCTTCAGCGCCGTCGCGCTCGCGCCGATGCGCACGATGAGCGGGTCGGTGGCGTAGGCACTCGTCGCCAACAGCAGCAGGAAGAGCGCGCGCTTCAAGTCATCTATCGTAAACGACCACGGTGGCGTCGCCGCGGCCGTATCCGAGCCGCCCATCCCGCGTGAACGCCAGCGGCTGTTCGAACGGGAAGAGGCCCCAACTCGTCTCCTGGTCATAGAGCGCCAGGAGCGCGCCGCTGTCCGGATCCCAGACGTGGATCGTGTGCGCCTGTCCGCTGCTCGACACCAGCGTGCCGTCGACCGGCGAGAAGGCCACCGAATTCGCGAAGCCGCTCGGCTGCGGCGAGAAGCTGCGCAGTTGCGTGCCGGTGGCGATGTCCCACAGCCGGACGTTGTTGCTGTAACCGTCCTCCGCCGTCGCCAAGAGATTCCCGGCGGGTGAGAACGCCACGTCGGACACGGCAAAGGGCGTGGCGAACCGCGCCAGCTGCGCGCCGTCGCTCAGGCGCCACAGCCGCGCGCTGGCGTCGTTCGCGCCGGAGGCGAGCGTCAGGCCGTCGGGAGAGAGCGCGAGCGACCGCACCCCGCCGGTGTGTCCCGAGAGCACGCGCGTGTTCGCGCCGTCGCTCACGCGCCAGAAGCGGATCGCGTTATCGCGGCCGCCGGTGATGACCGATTGCCCGTCGGGCGTGAAGAGCACCGACGTCGTGCCGTTGAAGTGCCCGGGCAATTCCCGGATCACGGTGTTGGTGGCGAGGTCCCACAGCCAGACAGCCGTATACGCGGTATCGGGCGGCTCGGCGCCCATCGCCGTGGCGAGGAGGCGGCCGTCCGGCGAGAAGGCGATGGCGTTGACGACGTCGCGGTGCCCGGGGAGTCGTTGCAGCCACGCGCCGTCGGCGGCGGACCAGAGCAGCACGTCGCTCTCCGCGCCGGCGCTGGCGAAGATCGTGTCGTCCGGCGAGAACGCCACGTCGTAGACCGGACCGCGGTGACGCCCGATGTCGGCGATGAGCGTCCGGTCGCTCACGCGCCAGCGGCGCGCGCTCCCTCCGGAGCCGGCCGAGAAGATCGACTGCCCGTCCGGCATCCAGCCGACGTCGAAGACCGTGCCGGGGTTGGCGTCGTTGATCACGCCGGCCGGCAGTCCGTCCGGCATGTGCCAGAAGCGAACGCTGCGGTCGTTGCCGCCGCTGGCGAGCATCGATCCGTCAGGGCTGAAGGCGACGCTGTAGACCGCGTCGAGGTTCCCGGTGAGCACCTGCAGCGGCAGTCCGGTAGTGACGCTCCAGAGCCGGACCGTCATGTCGTAGCTCGCCGAGGCCAGGATCAGGCCGTTGGGGAGAAAGTCGACGTCGTCAACGAAGCCGGTGTGGCCGATGAGGACGTGCAGGGGCAGGCCGGTGCTGACGTTCCACAGAATGACCGTCTTGTCGGCGCTCGTCGACGCCAGCGTGCTCCCGTCGGGGCTGAAGCGCAGGCCGAAAACGAGTCCTTGATGGCCGCTGAGAGTCTTCACGAGCGTGCCGTCCGAAGTGCGGAACAACTGCACGTCCCACGTGTTCGTCGCCGCGACGAGGCTGCCGTCAGGCGAGATGTCGACGCCGAAGCACTGCCCGGCGGGTGCGAAGTCGCGCACGAACGCGCCGGTGGCGGCGTCCCACAGTTTGACGCTGCTGCTGTTGCCGCCGTAGTTGTACTCGCCGCAGCTGGCCAGCCAGCGTCCGTCGCGCGACATGGCCACCGCGCGCACGCCGGCGATGTGCGACTCGAGCGTGTGCAGAAGCCGGCCCGAGCCGATGTCCCACAGCTTGACGGTCTCGTCCTGAAAGCTGCCGGTGGCGAGCACGCGGCCGTCCGGCGACGCCGCCACCGAGCGGATGGCGATGTGGCCGCCGCCGCTCCAGACGATGGGCGGGGGGCCCTGCGCGTATGCGGCTGCTGCGACGAAGAAGATGACGGAGAAGAATTTCACTGCCGTGCGAGTGGTCATCGCTGTCTCCTGAAACCACTCGGCAGTGCAAAACGCGTGGCCGCAGCGCGAACGGATCAGCTCGAATTCAATGCAGCACCTTGTAGCCGAACGTCATCCGGAACGGCGCATCGATGGGCTGTCCGTTCGCCGTCGCCGGCGCGAACTGAAACTGATGCAGCGCCTCGAGCGACGCGAAGGCGAGGATCGGTGCCGGAATGTCGCCGACGATGCGCGGCGCGTGCGCGCGGCCGTCGCGGCCGACGATGAACTCGACGACGACCGGCGACTCCACCAGCGTCTGCAGCGTCCGCGTCGGATACTTCGTTTCCACTTTCTTCACGATCGTCGCCGGCACGATCTGCGCGTCCTTCGGCACGCGGACCTCCACCGGCTTCGGCGGATGCTCGGACAGAAACTTCCCCGCCGCGCCGAACGCCGACATGTCGCTGCGCGCCACGGCCGGATAGACGCTCGCCGCCGCGTACCAGTACCAGAGCGCCTCGCCTTCGTTGCCCATGCCGGCCAGCGCCAGCGCCTTGTGCGCGACGGCGATGGCGAAGAGCTGCGCGGTGGCGTCGCCGGAGACGTAGTGCTCGCCCATCTGCGCGATCACGGTCTCGTCGAGCTTCAGCGCCTCCGCGTACTTGCCGGCTTTGATGAAGTCGCCGCTGTCGGCGAGCATGTCGACGAACTTCTGCGCCGCCGTGGCGGCGAGGCTCAGCACGAGCAGCGCGGCGAATCGCTTCACTCGCTCCTCCGGATCATCAGGTCGCCCATCACCAAGAGATCCATCTTCGTCCGCAAAAAACAGTCGAGCGCCTGCGCGGGCGTGTTCACCACCGGCTCGTTCTCGTTGAACGACGTGTTCAATACGATCGGCACGCCCGTGGCGTCGCGGAACGCCTCGATGAGGTGGTAGTAGCGCGGGTTCTGCGACTCCGTCACCGACTGCAACCGCCCCGAGCCGTTCACGTGCGTCACCGCGGGGATCTGCGGCCGCTTCTCCTCGCGGATCTGGTAGACCTGCAGCATGAACGGCACGTCGTAGTCGGTCTCGAACCATTCGCCCACCGTCTCGCGCAGCACCGAGGGCGCGAAGGGGCGGAACGACTCGCGGCGCTTGATCTTCTGATTGAGGATCTGCTTCATGTCGGCGCGGCGCGGGTCGCAGACGATCGAGCGGTTGCCGAGCGCGCGCGGCCCCCACTCCATCCGTCCCTGAAACCAGCCGACGACGTCGCCCGCGGCGATCTGTGCGGCGGTGCGGCGGCAGAGCTCGCGCTCGTCGCGCACGCGCTCCATCGCGCAGCGCGCCTCGTCGAGCTCGGCGCGGCGGCTGCCGACCGCCTCGTCAATGGCGTCGTCGCCGTACTCCGGGCCCCAGTACGCGTGATCCATCACAAACGACCGCGCGTTGCGCAGCTCCTGGTTCCAGACCCAGTACGCCGCGCCGATGGCGCCGCCAGCATCGCCCGCGGCGGCCTGGATGTAGAGATCGCGGAACGGCGAGCGGTCGAACACCATGCCATTGGCGACGCTGTTGTAGCCGCAGCCGCCGGCGAGGCAGAGGCGCGGCACTTTGGTCTGCTCGAAGAGCGCCGTGGCCATGGCAAAGTAGGCTTCCTCGAACATCGCCTGCATCGACGCCGCGAGGTCTTTGTGCCGCTGCTCGATCGGCTCCTCGGGGGCGCGCGCGGGACCGAGCGTCTCGATCAGCTTCTCCGAGTACACCGGGCCGATCACCGGCGAGCCGCCGGCCCACACCATGTCGAGGCCAACGCTGTGGTGCGTGAAGTAGTCGGTATTCAGCGCGAAGCGGCCGTCCTTCGACACGCGCACGATGTCGCGCATCGCCTCCATCATCGACGGCCGCCCGTACGGCGCGAGGCCCATGACTTTGTACTCGTCGCCGTAGTGCGGAAAGCCGAGGTACTGCGTGAGGGCGGTGTAGAAGATGCCGAGCGAGTGCGGGAAGCCGATCTCGCCGAGGACTTCGATCTCGCTGCCGCGGGCCACGCCCCACATGGCGCTGACGAAGTCGCCGAAGCCGTCGATCGACAGCACGGCCGCCTCGTCGAACGGCGCGACGAAGAACGCCGAGGCGAGGTGCGCGCGGTGGTGCTCGACGTTGTGCAGCGTCGCCTTCAGCGAGTCGACGCGGAACGCCTCGGCGATTTCGCCGCGCAGGTCGCGGATCTTGGCGCGGTTGGCAAGGCGGCGCTTGATCGCGCCGAGCGACGGGCGCTTGGCCAGGATGAAGCGCATGCGTTGCAAGAGGCGCGCGTTCGGATCGCGGTTGACGGCGATGTGGTCGACATCGCTCAGCGCCACGCCGGCCTCGTCGAGGCAGTAGCGGATCGCCGCCGACGGGAATCCCGCCCAATGCTTGATCCGGCGGAAGCGCTCCTCCTCGGCCGCGGCGACGAGCTTGCCGTCGGCGACGATGCATGCGGAGGCGTCGGCGTGGTGGGCGTTGATGCCGAGGATAATCATGGTTGCTGGTTGTTAGGTTCTTAGGTTGTTAGGTTCTTAAGTTGTCCGAGTCCTTGTGAACTTAAGAACCTAAGAACCTAAGAACCCAAGAACCCAAGAACGACCCCCAATGCGAGTCCTCCTCCTCAATCGCTACTTCCCCCCCGACCATTCTGCAACAAGCCAGATGGCCGGCGACCTCGCATTCTTCCTTGCACGACGCGGGCACGATGTCGTGGCGATCACCAGCCGGCAGCGCTACGACGAGGCCTCGGCGCGGTTGCCGGCGCGCGAGCGCGTGAACGGGGTGGAGATCGTCCGCATCGCCACCACGCGCTTCGGGCGCGGCTTCCTGCCGGGGCGCGCGCTCGACTACGTGACGTTCTACCTCAGCGCCTTCGTGGCGCTGCTGCGGCGGGCGCGGCGCGGCGACGCCGTCGTGGCCATGACCGATCCGCCGCTCCTCTCCGTCGTCGCGGCGATCGCCTGCGCGTGGAAAGGGGCGCGGCTTGTGAATTGGGTGCAGGATCTTTTTCCCGAGGTCGCCACGGCGCTCGGCGTGCGTGTGCCCGGAGTCCTGCGTTTGCGCGACTGGTCGCTCCGCCGCGCGGCCATAAACGTGGCCCTCAGCGACGCGATGGCGGCGCGCATCCGCGCCCGCGGCGCGCGCGCCGTCGTGCGGCACAACTGGGCGGACGCGGCGCTGCATCCGGTCGAAAAGCAGGATCTCTTCGGCCTCGGCGACGCCTTCGTCGTCGCCTACTCCGGCAATCTCGGCCGCGCGCACGAATTCGCCACGATCGCCGCGGCCATGCGCCGCCTCGGCGACAATGCGCGCATCAGGTTTTTATTCGTGGGAGCCGGAGCGCAACTCGACGTCGTGCGGCATTCCGCGGCGGTCTTCGCGCCGTACCAGCCGCGCGAGACGCTGAGCGAGAGCCTCTCCGCCGCCGACGTGCATCTCGTTTCGCTCCAGCCGCAGCTCGAGGGTCTGATCGTGCCGAGCAAGTTCTACGGCGTGCTGGCCGTGGCGCGGCCGGTGATCTTCGTCGGCGCGCCGGGCGGCGAGCTCGCGCGCATCATCCGCGAGCGCGACCTCGGCTACGTCGTCGCGCCGGGCGACGACGCCGCGCTCGTGCGCGCGATCGAGGAGCTCGCCGCCGACAACGAGCGCGCCGCCGCGATGGGCCGCCGCGGCCGCGCGCTCTACGACGAGCAATTCGCCCCGGAGATCGCACTCGCCGAGTGGGAGCGCATCCTTGCGTGAGCGGCGCGCGCTGGTCGTCATCGGCATGGCGATGCTCGTCATCGCGGCGATTTATCTCGCCGCGCGTCCGCAGCTCGAACCGCCGCCGCCGTCCGACGATCCGATTGCGCTCGCGCGCCGCCTCCGCGCGCACCCCGCCGACTGGCGCGCGGCCAGCGCACTCACCGAGCACGCGCTCGACGCGCGCGTGCCGAACCGCTTCGCGCTATGGCACGCCGCACGCGACGCCGCCATACGCCTGGCCCCGCAGCGCGACGCGCCGCGCATGGAGCTCGTGCGCGCGGCGTTCTTCCACTGGCAAGAGCTGAGCCCCGCCGACCGCCGCGCCGCCATCGACACGCTGGCGCCGATGCTGCGCGATTCGCCGACCTTTTTTCAGATGGCCCTGCCGCTTTTCAAGCTCACGGGCGACCTGACGTTGCTGCGGCGCTGGAACCCGGGCAGCGAGGAGGCGCTCACGGCGCTTCGTACCATCGCCGCGGTCAACGGCCGTTTCGCCGACTACCGCGAGCTGCGCGAGGAAGCGCGCAGAAAGCGCGACGAGAACTTTCGCAATCGACTGCACGCCCTCACACCGGTCGAGATCATCGGCGCGCTCCCGGCCGCGCCATACTCGGCCGACGACGAGCCGCTGCTCCGCGATGCGCTGGCCGAACTGCATCGCCGCCCGCTCACCGAAAATCCACATCGCGGCCACGAGCTCGACGGACTCGTCGACTACGGGTTGCGCCATCACCTCTCGCTCGACGGCATCGACTCCATCGTCCACTGGCCGGGCGCGGCGAGCGACATCGCACGCTATCGCCTCGCCGAGGCATCGGGCATGAGCGCCGCGGCGTTCGACATCCGCATCGCTGCGACGGCGCCGCTCACGGAGCCGCGCGGAGCCTGGCAGCATCTCCGCGACGACGGCAGCGTGGACGTGCGCTCGTGGATCGACCGGGAGATGCGCGGGGCGTCATCGATCGCGATCGAGAGGGTGAGGAGCGACGAAGTGCCGCCCTATGTCGAGATCTACTTCGACGACCGCCGCGTCGCCGAGGGCGAGGTTGCGTCGTCGCGGACGTTCGCATTGCCGGCGGCGATCGGATGGCATCGCCTCGAAGTGCGCGTGGCCAATCCGTCGACGCGCAACGCCGAGCCGCGCGTCGTTCGCGTCGTCAGCGTCGTTCCCTGAGCGCCGCCGCCGTACCGGCGATCGCCGCCAGCGTGGCCGGATTCGCAGGGATGAAGAAATTGAAGTCGACCAATGCGTGCACCGCGGCAATGGCGATGCTCGTCAGCGCCGCGGCCTGATACGCGCGCCGCGTCCACGTCAGATCCTCGATGTCTTTGCCGAACGTCGTCCGCGCCAGCGCGATGCATCCTCCGATGAATGGAACGAGCGCGGCCAGGAGGCCGATGGTCCCCGTCGTGGCGGCAAGCTCCGCGTAGTCGTCGTGCGCGTGGTTGACCAGGTGCGTCGTTCCGCCGGCGCCGCTCATCGACGACACCTCGACGAACGTGCCGAGGCCGCTGCCGAGCAGCGGGAAGTGTCTCCAAATCACGAACGCCGCCCTCACCGGAACGGCGCGGCCGCCGAGCGACGCCAGCTCCGGGTCTTGAAAGCGGGACACGTTTAGGCCGAAGAGGACGACGATCATGGCCACCAGCGAGACCCCGGTCAGGCCGATCAGCGCCGCGCGCCGCAGCGCGTGGCGGCGCCCGCTCGCCGCCGCGCCGGCGATGGCGAAGCCGGCCAGCGCGCTGACCAGCGCGCCGCGCGACTGCGCTTTCAGGATGGCCACGATGCCGGCCACGACGACGATCGCGCCGCAGGCGAAGCGGAACAAGCGCTTCTCCAGCAATCGCACGATGCGCCGCCGCAGCCGCATGCCGGGCGACCCGGCGTCGTGCCACGCATGCGCGGAGAGATAGACGCCGAGGGGCATCACGATCGCGGCGTAGTGCGCGAAGTGATTCGGATTCACGAACGTGCCGGTGACGCGGTTGTAGATCAGTTGATTGACCCAGCCCCAGATCGCGTAGCGATGCAGCGCCGCCTCGCGGATGCCGTAGAGCGTCTCGAACACGGCCGCCGCGCCGAGGACGAAGGCGAGCGCCACGCGATGCCGGTGCCGCCGCATCAGCAGCGCCGCCGCGAGAAACGAAGCGATGTAGGCGAGGACGCGGAAGAGATGCACCGCCGTGACCTCGGGATCGATGGAGATCGGATGCGCGCCCGCCGGCGTGCCGAGGCCGGACAGTTGGGCCACGCGCTCGGCGGCGCTCCAGAGCCGCAGAGACTCCGGCGAGAGCACGCCGAGCAACGCATTCGGCAGCGGAATCAATTGCGCGGCGACGACGAGAGCGAAGAGCACTCCGCCACCGAGCCAGAGCTTGAAGGCTCGCGTCACCTCGAGCGGAGCGAGGGATCCCCAGCTTCGCGCGAACGCCGCCAAGGCGCAAATCACCAGCGCTCCCACGACCAACGGAAATTGCGCGCGGTCCGTCACGGAGCCGAACGGCAGCGGCAGCCAGCACAGCCAAGCCAGCAGCAGCACGCAGCAGGCGAGCTCGGCAAGAGATCTCCTCTCTGGCATCGGTGTGTGGATTGTACGCGGCTCATGCTACGATGTTATGGGTCCTACGGAATACAACGCGTACGGAGGGGCAGTGCGGGGATTCATTCTGCGGCTTTTTGCCGCCGCGGCATGCTTTGTAATTGCGTCGACATCGGTTGCGCAAGTCGTCCGTTCGCGCGAGCGGACGTTCGAGGCCAGCGAGACGCTGGCCGCCGATCTCCGGCGTGCCCGCGTCCACTCGGGTCCGTTCTATCTCCTCTCCTATATCCAGTTCTCCGACCTGGGTTACGAAAGCCAGTTCTTCTTCCCCACCGCGCAGCAGAGCAGCGGCCTCTCTCTGGCGGTCTCCGCGCCGCAGAAGCTCTACTTCGTGCCGGCGCGGAAGACGATCTACTCGCTCGCCTTCACGCCCGAGTACGCCATCTTCTCGAACGGCGACAAATCGAATTCGTGGGGCTATCTCGTCCGCGCCGACGCGCACTATCTTCTGAACCACATCTACATCAATCCCTTCTTCTCGCAAGCGAACCGGCTGCAGGCGCTGTCGGGAGAGATCAATCGCGTCGTCACGCAGCGCACCGAGACGGCAGGCGTGGGCGGCGAGTTCCGCTATTCGTCGAAAACGCGCGCCTTCTACTCCGTCTCCGGAACGCGCTACCTCTATCCCGCGTCGCGTTTTCAGCCTGACGATACCGGCGCCGGTCTCGGCGTCAGCATTCAGGACCTCGACCGCCGCGAGCGCAACGTCCGCCTTTCGCTGCAACACCACACGTTTCCGCTGACCTCGCTGATGCTGGCGAGCGAGTGGAATCGCTACACCTTCCCCAACGCGCCGGACAAAGACAGCACGCGCCGCTTCATCGCGCCCGGCTTCAGCTACGACTCCGGCCGTACGCAGATGCACGGCGAAGTCGGCGTGGCCGTCCTGCACTTCATCAACCCCGGATCGGCCGACGCCCGCAGAGTCACCGGCTCCTTGCAGATCGCCAAGCGCCTCGGCCCGAAGACGAACCTCGGCTTCGGCATCGACCGCGATACCGATTTCTCCATCGCCCGGGGCGAGCGTTACTACGTCGCCGACCGCGCATTGATCTCGCTCGACCGCCAAGCCACGCGCCGGCTGACGCTGCGTTTGTCCTCGACGATCGGAACGGATCGGTACCCGGTCGCGGCATCGAATCCGTCGAACGGCCTCCTCGAGCAGCGCCGCGACGAGTTCTCGTTCACTGCCATCGGATGGCGCTACACGATGCGCCACCTGCGCGGCGGTTTTGACGTCGGTTATTACCAGCGCCGTTCGAACTTTGGCATCGACGAGGAGAGTGGAATACGTCTCGCCATCGCCTTGTCGTTAAGCCCGTAATTCAAAGTAACTATTGCAAAATCATGAAGCTGCTCAGCGGGATTACCGGTCTCTTTTTCGTCGCGGCGGGCGCCTTTGCGCAAACCGGAGTGTTGCAGCCGCAACAGTCTGAGCCGGCTCGGGCCGCCGCCGCCAGCGAAGCGCCCATTGGGCCACGCGACGTGCTCGACATCCGGGTGTTCCAGGACCCGAATCTGAACACGACCGCGACCGTCACCGACAACGGCCAGATCTCGTTTCCGCTGATTGGAAAAATCGACGTCAACGGCCTGCGCCCCGTCGAGCTCGAGCGGGCGATCAAGACCTCCCTCGAAAAAGGCCTGCTGCAGAAGGCCGACGTGACCGTGCTCGTGCTCCAGGCCGGCAACCGCCCGATCTCCGTCATCGGCGCGGTGATGCACCCCGGCAGCATCAACGTCACGGGCAACATCCGCCTGCTGCAGGCGATCACCTCGGCGGGCGGTCTCGCGCCCGGCTACGGCAAGACCGTCTACGTCCTCCGCAGCGCTCCCAACGGGCTGACCGATCAGATTGCGATCGATGTCGACGATCTGATGGTCAACGGCAATCCCGATTTGAACCTCCCGCTGCGCCCGAACGACGTCGTCAACGTCCCCACCGAGTCGATGATCAACATCTATCTCCTCGGCGAGGTGATGAAGCCGGGCAAGGTGCAGTTCCGGCGCTCGCAGTCGCCGACGCTGCTCCAGGCGCTCGCCGACGCCGGCGGCCCGACCGACCGCGCCGCCGCCAAGTGCGTGATCCGCCGCAAGGTCGCCGGCAGGGAGACCAGCATCGTCATCGATTACCGCAGAATCCTGAACGGGAAGGCACTGGACGTGCCGCTCCAGGACGACGACACGATTTACGTTCGCGAGAGCGCGTTCTAATCTTTCCCCGGCAGCGCGAACAATGGATCTCAACACCAGCGAAGTCCATCTCTCCCATTACTGGACCGTCATCCAGAAACGGTGGAAGGTCGCCGTCTCCATCCTGGCGGTGGTGCTGATCGGGACGCTGACGACGAGCTACTTCTCCAAGCCCCTATTCCGTTCCCAGATCCAGATCCAGATCGAGCGCGAGAATCCGAACCAGATGACAGTCGAGGACTTCTTCGGCATCGCCGCGTCCGACCAGGAGTTCCTCCAGACGCAGTACGTGCTGCTGAAGAGCCGCGGCCTGGCTCAGCGCGTCATCGACGAGCAGAAGCTCCTTTCCGATCCCGAGTTTTATTCGCCGGGCATCGGCAACAAGACGCCGAAAGAGATCGAAAGCGTGCGCGACTCCATGGTCGGCGCGATCGTCGGCGGCCTCGAAGTCACGCCGGTGCGCAACACGTCGCTGGTGGAGATCTCCTACATCGCCAGCTCGCCCCGCCTGGCCCAAAAAGTGGCCGAGGGCGTCGGCGACTCCTACATTCGCATGAAGGTCGAGCAGAAGTTCCAGGCCGTGCGCGCCGCCAGCGAGTTCCTCGACCGCCAGATCGCCCAGATCAGGAGCGACATCGAGACCACGCGCAAACAGATGCAGCAGTACGGCGAGAACAAGGGAATCATCTCCGCCGACGAAGCGAGCAACATGACCGTGCAGCGGCTGTTGAAGACGAACGCAGACGTCGGCGCGGCGCAGGCGGAGATCATCGCCCGCCAGACGGAGTACAACAGCGTCATTCACTCCTCGCCCGACTCCGTCGCCGCAAAAGATCCGCGGGTCCAGTCGCTCACTGACGACGTGTCGAGGCTGCAGCGGGAGTATCAGCAGAAGAGCATGACGTTCGGGCCGAGCCACCCGGACATGCAGAAGCTGCACGTCACGATCGAGAAGACCGAGGCGGCGCGCCGGCAGGCGGTCAAGGACGCGTACGACCATGCCGTGGAGGCGGCCCGGCAGGCTGTGAGCGCAGCGCAGGCCCGCGAGGCGCAGTTGGGCGGCGCGCTTTCTCAGCAGACCCGCGCCACGATGGCCATCAACGTCACCGCCGCCGGTTATCAGGATCTCCAGAAGAGCCTCGAAGGAAAGCAGGCGCTGCTCGACCGGCTGCTCAAACAGCAGAACGAGACCGAAGTGACGGCGCGCCTGCGCGGCGCGGAGACGTCGAACATCCACTGGGTCGACCACGCCAACCTCCCCGGCTCGCGCTTCAACGTGACGATGAGGCGCAATCTGCAGAGCGCGCTGCCGCTCGGCGTGATCCTCGGCCTGGCGGCGATCTTCTTCCTCGAGTACATGGACCGCTCGATCAAGACCGCCGAGGAGATGGAGCGCGTGACGAAGTTCGCCTCACTCGGCGTCATCCCTGCGGCATCCTCCGTCGGCCGCGGCTACGGCTACTACGGTTACGGCGCACGCGGCTCGGGCAAGCTGCGCGCGGTCAAGCCGCCGCCGGAGCAGAGCGGGATCGACCTGTTGCCGCACGTCGACAGCCGCTCGCCGATCTCCGAGGCCTATCGCGCGTTCCGCACGTCGCTCCTCCTCGCCTCGGCGAGCTCGCCGAAGGTCATCGTCATCACCTCGACCTTCGCCAAGGAAGGGAAGACCACGACGTCGATCAACCTCGCCACCGTGCTCGCGCAGATGGGCAAGCCGGTGCTGCTGATCGACGCCGACCTCCGCCGCCCGCGGTTGCAGAAGGTGTTCAAGGGCAAGATGAACCTCGGCCTGGTCAACTACCTGGCCGCGAACATTCCGCTCGAAGATGTGATCCAGGAGACGGCCGTGCCGAATCTCTCGGTGGTCCTCTCCGGTCCGAATCCGCCGAATCCGTCGGAGCTCCTCGCCTCGGATCGGATGAAGACGCTGATCCACGAAGTGCGGACGAAGTTCGCGTACGTGATCTTCGACTCGCCGCCGGTGCTCGCCGTGACGGACGCCGTCGTCCTCGCCGCCAGCGCGGACGGCGTGGTGCTCTGCGTCCACGGCGGCCAGACGCCGCGCGAGCTGGTCATGCGCTCCGCCGAGCGGCTCCGCCAGAGCAACATCCCGGTGCTCGGCGCGATCCTCAACAACCTCGACCTGCAGCAGTACGGCTACACGTTCAAGAAGAGCTACTACGACTACTACGACAGCGAAGAGCACCGCGCCGCCACACCGCCGCCCCAGCAGCGCGTAGGGTAAAGTGCCCGCAGAGGTCCCTCGCCCCGCTTGCGGGGAGAGGGTGGCGCGCAGCGCCGGGTGAGGGGCGAACGATGGGAAGCATGCACCCCTCATCCCCGCGGCGCGGGGAGAAGGCTCTCACTGCCGATGATCGACCTCCACCATCACTGCCTCCCCGGCGTGGACGACGGTCCGCGCGAGTGGGACGAGGCCGTCGAGCTCTGCGCCATTGCCGCCGAGGAAGGGATCGAGACGATCGTGGCCACGCCGCACGTGCTGCGCGGGCGGTGGCGGCGCGTGCCGCGCGCGGAGTTGCAATCGCTTCTCGATCAACTGCGCGCGCGGACGAACGATACCCCGCGCCTCCTCCTCGGCTCGGAGTACTTCTTCGCGCACGACATGAACGAGGTGCTCGCCGCCGGCACGTCGATCCTTCCGCTCGGCCCGAGCCGCGCCATCCTCGTGGAGCTCGCCTCGCACGCCGTGCCGCCGATGCTCGAGCAGCCGCTGCACCGCGCGCAGCTCGACGGCTGGTCGATCGTGCTCGCGCACCCGGAGCGCAATCTCGTCCTGCAGTCGAAGCCGGAGCTGATGATGTCGCTCGCCCAACTCGGCGTGCGCATGCAGGTGACAGCGTCGAGCTTCACCGGCGGCTTCGGCGAGGACGCGCAGCGCGCCGCGACGTCGTGGTTGCGCGCCGGGCTCGTGCACCTCGTCGCCACCGATGCGCACAGCGTGAAGAAACGCCCGCCGCGCATCCGCGAGGCTCGCGCGCGCGTCGCCGAGATCGCCGGCGAGGAGGCCGCGGAGGCGCTCTTCGTGGAGAACCCGCGCGCCATCCTCGAAGATCGGGCTCTGGCATGGGAGCCAGAAGTTTCGTACCCTACACAGCCCGGCGGAGTACTCGCCAAAATTAGAAAGTTGTTTTCGAAGTGACCGCTCGGAGTGTCTGGATCGCCGCTGCAACGCTGCTGCTCGCCGTCACCGGCGTGCACGCGCAGGATTTCTACGCCGATCATCTGCGGCGCGGGATGACGAACTACGAGCGCGGCAACTACGCGCAGGCGGCGTCGGATCTTCGCATCGCCGCGTTCGGCCTGATCGAGACGCCGCCGGAGTACGAGCGCGCGCTGATCTACGCCACGCTGGCAAACTGGAAGCTGCAGCGTACGGACGAGGCGCGGCAGTTGGCGGAGAAGATCGCCACGGCCGAGCGCATCGCGCCGTCGTACGCGAAGCTGCAGATCGCGCCCGAGGTGCGCGCGGCGATCGAAGCGGCGCTGCCGAAGCTGCTGCGCGCCGATCAGCTCGCGCGCGTGCCGGCGTTCGCGAAACTCGCCGCACAAAGCGCGGTGCAGCCGCCGGCGCCGCAACCGCAGCCGAAGTCACCGCCCGCGATGCCGAGCGCCGCGCAGGCGATGGCGCTGCTGCAGGGCGGCAACGAGCCGGGCGCGCGCACGATGGCGGAACAGATCGTGGCGGATGACTATACGAACGCGCTCGCGCAGACGGTGCTGGCCATCCTCTCCGGACGCCACAACGACTGGGCCGGCGTCGTCGAGCACTACTCCGTCGTCCGCACCCGACGCCGCCTCACCGGCGACGAGATGAACACGTTCATCATGGGCCTCGTCCGCACCGGCCGCAGCGCGGACGCGACCGGCGTGGAGAAGACGCGCGGAATGCAGCCCTTCGTCGCTCGGGCTACGCCCACTCCCGCTACGCCCACTCCCGCCCCCGCCCCGCCGCCCG
>DATDFB010000154.1:0-5600 GCA_036522835.1 Thermoanaerobaculia bacterium
GAGGGGCGGGGGCGGGGGGACGGGCTGTGGAGTGCGCCGGCCGTGCCGGCGCTGTCGTCGGGACAGCGGCGGCATGGCCGCCGCACTCCACAAGCGTGCGAAACTCGGCGAGCTCCCGCTGCAGCCGCGTTGTCCGCCGCCACGTCATGAGCAGCCCCAGCGCCAGCGCGCCGATGAAGAAGACGGACGCGTTTTCGACGGACGCGGCGATGATCGCCAACACCGTCAAAAGGACGATTGCGAGGACGACTTTTTTGAACGTGAACGAATTATAGTTACTCGCCGCATGGCATCGCTCACGCCCGAACAACGAAAATCCGACCTCGTCGACCGGATCATCGCCGAGGCTCGCGGCCGCGTCGGCGCCGACGAGGCGGACAGCGTCGAAACGTTCCTTCGCCGCTACTTCGCCCTGGTCGCCTCCGACGACATCATTTACACCTCGCTCGAGACCCTCCTCGGCGGCGCGCTGTCGCTGTGGGAGTTCGGCAAGCAGCGGACGCCCGGAGCGGCCAAGGTCCGCATCTTCAATCCCAATCCCGACAGCGGCTGGAACATCGCGCACACGGTCATCGAGATCGTCAACGACGACATGCCTTTCCTGGTCGACTCCGTGAGCGCGGAGATCAACCAGCGCGAGCTCACCATCCATCTGCTCCTCCATCCCGTCGTGCACGTACGGCGCGACGCGGCCGGGCGGCGCGTGGAGATGACCTCCACGCAGGACGCGTCGAAGGACGGCGTCGTCGAGTCGATGATGCACATCGAGATCGACCAGGAGACCTCGGACGCGGAGCTGGGGACGCTCAAGAGCGCAATCGAGGGCGTGCTCGATGCCGTGCGCGTGGCCGTCACCGACTGGCGGGCCATGCGCGAGCGCCTGGCCCGGACCATCTCCGAGACGAAACACAAGCTCCCCATGCCGCAGGAGGAGATCGACGAAGCGCGTGACTTCCTGCAATGGCTCGACCGCGGCAACTTCATCTTTCTCGGTTTCCGCCGCTACGGATTCGAGACGCGCGGCGGCAACGACTACCTTCCCGCCCTTCCCGAGAGCGGCCTCGGCATCCTGCGCGAGATGCGCCCCGAGTCGGCCGCGCGCGGCACCGAGCCGCTCAGCCGCGAGTTCAGCGAGTACGCGCGCACCAAAGACCTCATCATCGTCACCAAGGCCAACACGCGCAGCCTCATCCACCGCGCCGTGCCCCTCGACCGCATCGGCATCAAGCGCTACGACGACGACGGGAACCTCATCGGGGAAGACCGCTTCCTCGGCCTCTTCACCTCCGCGGCCTACAGCCGCAGCGTGCACGACATCCCGATGCTGCGGCTGAAGGCCGACCGCGCCATCAAGAAAATCGGCCTCGATCCGCACAGCCACAACGGCAAGGCCTTCGCCGAGATCCTGGAGACCTTCCCGCGCGACGAGTTCTTCCAGGCCACCGACGCGCAGCTCTTCGGCATCGCCCAGGGCATTCTTCTCCTGCAGGAGCGCCACCGCGTCGCCTTTTTCGCGCGCAAGGACGTCTTCGAGCGCTTCGTCTCCTGCTACGTCTTCGTGCCGCGCGACCGCTACACCCCCGACTTCAAGGAGCGCGCGAAGGGCATCCTCGAGGAGGCCTTCGACGGGCGCGACACGCAGGTGCACGACCACGTCACCGACGCGCCGCTCGCGCGCGGGCTCTTCATCGTGCGCACCAATCGCGGCAAAGTGCCCGAGGTCGACGTCAAGCGCATCGAGGCCTTCCTGGCCGAGGCCGCGCGGACGTGGAGCGACCGCCTGCTCGAAAAACTGATCCAGGAGAAGGGCGAGGAGGCGGGCATCGAGCTCCACCGCCGCTACAAGAAAGCGTTCCCGATGGCCTACGCGGAGCGCTTCTCCGCCGGCGCCGCGCTGTACGACATCGCTCACGTCGAGGAAGTGCTGGAGCGCAACAACCTCGTCGTCGACCTCTATCGGCATCGCGGCGACGGCCAGTACCACTGCAAGATCATCCACACCGGCGAGCCCGTGCCGCTCTCGGAGATCATGCCGCGGCTCGAGAACATGGGCCTCAAGATCCTGCGCGAGGTGCCGTACGAAGTGCAGCCGCTGCACGCCTCCCAGCCGGTGCGCATCCGCGACTTCAGCCTGGCCGGCGCCGGGCTGCCCGACGACCTCGCGCAGGTGAAGGCGAAGTTCGAAGAGGCGTTCGTGCAGGTCTGGAAGAACGAGGCCGAGAACGACGGCTTCAACCGCCTCGTCCTCGGCGCGGAGCTCGACTGGCACGAAGTCGTCGTCCTGCGCGCCTACTGCAAGTACATCCGCCAGATCGGCATCGCCCTGTCGGAGTCGTACATCCAACAGACGCTGGCGAACAACCCCGACATCACCCAGCAGCTCATCGCCCTCTTCAAGAATCACTTCGATCCGGCCCTAGGCGTCGCCGCGATGGGGCGCCAGGCCGCGTCGCTCGGCATTCGCGCGCAGATCGACGACTCGCTCAACTCCGTCACCAATCCCGACGAAGACCGCATCGTCCGCCTCTACGTCACGCTCATCGAGGCCACGCTGCGCACGAACTATTTCCAGCGCGACGCCGGCGGCAACCGCAAGTCGTACGTGTCCTTCAAATTCGACTCGCAGAAGATCAAGGAGCTGCCGCTGCCGCGGCCGATGTTCGAGATCTTCGTCTACTCGCCGGCGATGGAGGGCATTCACCTGCGCATGGGCAAGGTCGCGCGCGGGGGCATCCGCTGGTCCGACCGCCGCGAAGACTTCCGCACCGAGATTCTCGGACTGATGAAAGCGCAGAACGTGAAGAACGTCGTCATCGTGCCGATGGGCTCGAAGGGCGGCTTCGTGGTGAAGAATCCGTCGAGCGACCGGACGAAGTTTCAGGCCGAGGGCGTGGAGGCGTACAAGACCCTGCTGCGCGGCATGCTCGACATCACCGACAACTCGCGCGGGCACGAAGTCATCCCCCCGCGCGACGTCGTCCGCCGCGACAGCGACGATCCCTACCTCGTCGTCGCCGCCGACAAAGGCACGGCCACGTTCTCCGACATCGCCAACGGCGTCTCCGCCGACTATGGCTTCTGGCTCGGCGACGCGTTCGCCTCCGGCGGCAGCGCCGGCTACGACCACAAGGCCATGGGCATCACCGCGCGCGGCGGCTGGGAGGCGGTCAAGCGCCACTTCCGCGAGCTCGGCACCGACATCCAGCGCGAGCCGTTCACCTGCGTCGGCGTCGGCGACATGTCGGGCGACGTCTTCGGCAACGCCATGCTGCTCTCGCCGCACACGAAGCTCCTGGCGGCGTTCAACCACTCGCACATCTTCGTCGACCCCAATCCCGACCGGGCCGTCTCGCTCGCCGAGCGGCAGCGCCTCTTCGACCAGCGCCTGAACTGGAATGGCTACAACACGGAGCTCTTGTCCGCGGGCGGCGCCGTGTTCGAGCGCCGCGCGAAGACGATCACGGTGTCGGACGAAGTCGTGCGCACGTTCGAGCTGCCGATGAAGACGCTCACGCCGGTCGACTTGATGAAGGCGATTCTGCGCGCGCCGGTCGATCTGCTCTGGCTCGGCGGCATCGGCACGTACGTGAAGGCGAGCGACGAAGACGACGCCGCCGCGCGCGACCGCGCCAACGACGCGCTGCGCGTCGACGCTACGGCGCTGCGCGTGCGCGTGGTCGGCGAGGGGGCGAACCTCGGCTTCACGCAGCGCGGCCGCATCGAGTACGCGCTCGCCGTCGGCGGCAAGATCAACACCGACGCCATCGACAACTCCGCCGGCGTCGACACCTCGGACCACGAGGTCAACATCAAGATCCTCCTCTACGACGCCATCGGCCACGGCGAGCTCGCCGGCATCGACGAGCGCAACGCGATGCTCGCGGAGATGACGGACGAAGTCGGCCATCTCGTGCTCCGCGACAATTACGAGCAGACGCAGGCGATCTCCGTCACGCACACGCTCGGGGAGGCGGTGCTCGACGATCAGGCGCGTTTCATGCGCGCGCTCGAGCGCGCCGGCAAGCTCGATCGCGCGCTCGAGGGATTGCCCGACGACGAGACCATCGGCGACCGGCACGCCGCGCACGTCGGCTTGACCCGGCCGGAGCTCGCGGTGTTGATGGCCTACAGCAAGATCAATCTCTACGCCGATCTCCTGGCCAGCGATCTCCCCGACGATCCGCTGCTCATCGAAGACCTCGTGCTCTACTTCCCGGCGCCGTTGCGCGAGCGCTTCCGCGCGGCGATGGAGCGGCACCGCCTCCGCCGCGAGATTGTGGCCACCGTGCTGACGAACAACTTCCTCAACCGCATGCGGCCGGCGTCGTACTGGCTGCTGACCGAGGAGAGCGGCAAGCCGGCCAGCGACGTGGCCCGCGCGTTCACGATCATCCGGGAGGCGTTCGACCTCCGCATGATCTGGAGCGACATCGAAGCGCTTGACAACAAACTGCCCGCGCGCGTCCAGACGGAGATGATGGTCGAGGTCATGCGCCTCGTCGAGCGCGCGGTGAAGTGGCTGCTGCGCAGCGGCTACGAGAAGCTCGACATCGCCGCCTCGGTCGCGGAGATGCAGCCGTGCATCGCGCAGTTGTGGGAGCGGCTGGACGACGTGCTCCCCGCGCCGGTGCTGGCGATGGTGAAGGCGCGCCAGGGCGAGCTCGAAGCCGACGGTCTTCCCGAGCGCCTCGCCTACCGCGTGGCCAGCCTCGGCGTGATGGCCGCGGCGCTCGACATCGTCCGCCTCGCCCGCGGGCGGCGCGTCGAGGACGTGGCGCGCGTCTACTTCGGTCTCGGCACGCGCTTCGGCCTGGAGAAGCTGCGCAATGCCGGCTCGGCCATCGCCGCCGAGACGCCGTGGCAGAAGGCCGCGGTGGCCGCCGTGATCGACGATCTCTATCAGTACCAAAGCACGCTGGCGTCGAAGGTGATCGGCGACGCGAACGGCGCGCGCGACCCGGTGGAGTCGTGGCTCGCGCCGCGCCTGCGCGTCGTCGAGCGCGTCGACCAGCTGATGAACGACGTGCGCGCGGCCCAGAGCGTCGACCTGGCCATGCTCACCGTGGCCTCGCGGCAGTTGCGGGCGCTCGTCGAAAGCTGAGCACCGTTCCCTCGCGCATCTCGAGCGTGTATGCGCCGCTGTCGACCTTCCGCTGCGCGTATTCGATGATCGTCCGGTCGGAATCGGGCCGCGCCAGCCACGAGAACGGACTCGTCACCGACACGAGGTATTTCGGCTGCGCGCGCTCCACCTCGGCGATCATCTCGCGCTGCATGGTGTGCGCGAACGGCTGCGGCTCCATCAGCGGATACATGTAGATGTAGCCGGTCGCCGACTTGCGGTTGGCGAGGAAGTCGATCTCAGGCTCGGAGCCGAAGATGGCGATGCGGTCGTCGGGCGCGGTGTGCTCGCGCAGGTACTCCGCGACTTTCGGCGCTTCGATGAACGGCGAGTCGCCATGGAGGATGCGCGTGACGCGCTCGGGCGAGTAGCGCGCCACGATGTTCCACTCCGACGCGACCGACAACAGCAGCACGATGCCGAAGAGCGCCGGCGCGGCGAAACGCGCGCGGCCCGGCAGCCGGCGCATCGCCGCCGC
>DATDFB010000155.1:0-8585 GCA_036522835.1 Thermoanaerobaculia bacterium
CGGTAGGGGCGCACGGCGTGCGCCCGAGATCGTGGGGGGCGCACGCCGTGCGCCCCTACCGGTTCCGCCAAATCAGGCGCGCGCGAAACACGGTCCATGCGATCTTCAGTGTGTCCGCCAGCGGCTTGTAGTGGCTGGTGGAGACGCCGTCGACGAATCCGAGGTCGATCGGCGTGGTCACGACTTTGAACCCGCCGCAACCGGCGCGCACGATGACCTCGGACTCCATGTCGAAGCCGTCGGTGTGCAGCTTGATGTTGCGCAGCAGGTTCGCGGAGTAAAAGCGGAAGCCGCTCTGCGAGTCGGTGATGCCGGTCTTCGACGCCTTGGCGATCGACCAGGCCGAGAAGCGGTTGGCCATCCGCCGCCGCGGCAACATTTTGTCGAAGAGGTGCGCGCGGCCGCCGATGATCAGGTCGGCGCCGGTCTCCGCGCGGCAGTCGATGAACTTCGGGATCTCGTGCGGAAGGTGCTGGCCGTCGGCGTCGAGGGTGATGACGCCGTCGTAGCCGTTGTCGCACGCGTGCTTGAATCCGGTCTTGAGCGCCGCGCCTTTGCCGCGGTTCTGCGGATGGACGAGCACGTGCGCGCCGGCGCCGCGGGCGGCGTCGCCGGTGCCGTCGCGCGAGCCGTCGTCGATGACGACGACGTCCTCCATGACCTTCTTCGCCTCGGCCACGACGCCGCCGACGCTCCGCTCCGCGTTGAACGCCGGGATCAGGACGACGTAGCGCTCGCCACCGCGCAAACGATGCCTCCTCCGGCCGAAATGGAGTTGATCAGCACATTGTGGAGTGCGGCGGCCATGCCGCCGCTGTCAGCACCGATCGGCAGCTCCGGATCCCTCTCCTCGAACCCAACCGACGCCGGCAGCCAACGATCGCGCAACGCCGCGAACGCCGCGGCGAGCTGCAACGCTCCCGCGGCGGCGTATTCGCCGAATGCTCCCTTCGTCGCGATCACCGGTGGCACATTGTCGCCGAACAGCCGGGCGATGGCGCGCGCTTCGACGGCGTCGCCGCGGCGCGAGCCGTTTGCGGAGGCGAAGATCGCGTCGACGTGCGTGACGCCGGCGTCGTCCATCGCGGCGCGCATCACCTCCGCCACGCGCGCGTCGTCGGAGCCCCAGTCCGACGTCGTCGCCGTCGTGTCGCGCCCGATGCCGAAGCCGCTGAAGAACCCGAGCGGCTCGGCCGACGGCGCGGCTTCGGCCACGAGCACCGCGCTTCCTTCGCCGGGGACGAAGCCGTCGCGGCGGCGATCGAACGGCCGGGCGACATCGCTCGTCGCGCCGAGGCGCGCGAGGACGCTGAAGACCATCTCCGTCACTTCGTCGACGCCGCCGATCAGCGCGGCCGGCGCGGCACCCTTGGCGATCTGCTGGCAGGCGAACATCGCCGCGGCGAGCGCCGACGACTCCCGCTGCGTGATCGTGACGTTGAAGCCGCGGAGATCGTGCTCGATGGCCACGTGGCTCCCCGGCGCGTTCGCCACCGACTCCGCGAAGAGCTGCGGCGGCGCCAGCGCGGCGCCCTTCTCGACGTACTCCTGCATGTAATCGACGGAGGTCTGCACCGTGCCGAACGCCGTGCCGATGGCAACGCCGCTGCCCCCCGGCAGTTTGCGGTCGCCGAGCGCGAGCCGCGCCGCGGAGACGGTGAGCCGCGAGAGCTGGTTCATCCGCCGCAGCTTCATCGGCGCGATGTAGTCGCGCGGCTTGAAGTCGCGCACGAGGGCGGCGGTGTGGGAAGAGAGACCGGCGGTATCGAAGCGGTCGATCGGGCCGATCGCCGCCGGGGCGATGACGCCGAGGGCGGTGATGGCGATGCGCGTCATCTGGAGTGCGGCGGCGGCCATGCCGCCGCTGTCAGAGCGCCGGCATGGCCGGCGCACTCCACAGCCCTGAACAGGAGCGACACGTTGCTCCCGCCGAACCCGAACGTATTCGACAGCGCCGCGCGCATCGTCATCGGCCGCGGCGTGTGGGCGATGTAGTCGAGCGCGAACTCCGGCTGCTCGAGGCGCAGCGTCGGCGGGGCGAGCTGGTGCTGCAGAGCCAGCACCGTGATCACCGCCTCCACCCCACCGGCCGCGCCGAGGGTGTGGCCGAAGAACGACTTGCTCGACGAGGCCGGCGTGCCTGTGCCGAGCGCCGCGGCGATCGCCTTCGTCTCCGCGGAGTCGTTGAGCGCCGTGCCGGTACCGTGCGCGTTCACGTAATCGACGTCGTCGGGCTGCAGCCGCGCCTCCGCGATCGCAACGCGCATCGCCTCCTCGGCGCCGCGGCCTTCGTCGTGCGGCGCGGTCGGGTGATGCGCGTCGCACGTCGCGCCGTAGCCGCAAAGCTCCGCGAGAATCGCGGCGCCGCGCGCCACCGCGTCGTCCCACCGCTCCAGCACGAGGTACGCGGCCCCTTCGCCGAGGGTGATGCCTTTGCGCTCCGCGTCGAACGGCGCGCACGGCTGGCCGTCGACCGCCTGCAACACGTTGAAGCCGGAGTACGTCAGCCGGCAGAGCGCGTCCGTGCCGCCGGCGATGGCCGCGTCGGCGTGATGGGAGCGCAGCATGTCCGCGGCGATCCCGATGGCCGCGCCGCCCGAGGCGCACGCGGTTGCGTTCGAGATCACGCCGCCGCCGAGGTTGAACGAGCTCGCCACGGCGTCGGAGGGACCGGAGGTCGGCTGCTGCAGCACGCGCGACACCGGCGTCCGCCCGCGCCCGCGCACCAGACGCGTGAAGTAAAACTCTTCCCCTTCGAGCAGGCCGCCGGTCGACGTCCCGGTCGAGACGACGGCGCGCTCGCGCGGAAACGCACCCGCCTGCGCGATCGCCTCGGCCGCGGCGACGACGGCGAGCCGGTCGCTGCGCGACATCCGCTTCGCCTCGCGCTTCGCGATCGGCAGCATGTCGTCGACGTCGCCCATCACCTCGGCCGCGAGATCGGTCGGGAAGGTCTCGCCGGGAAAGCGCGAGAGCTTGGCGATGTTCGCGCGCGACTCGCGGATCGAGCACCACACTTCGTCTTTGTTGCGGCCGATCGAGCAGATGATCCCCGCGCCGGTGACGGCGATGCGGATCGTCGGATCAGGCGTTCGCATGAGCGGCAAGAGTAAACCTGCCCCGCGCGACTTCTACTCCATCGACGGCGCCCGTTGCGCTGAAGCGAAAGAGCGCGCCGAGACTCGCGTCGAGGCGGACGACAATGTGCACGATCTCGCCCACGTGCGGCGCGCGCGCGAGCGCGAAGTCGTCGATGCCGGAGAGAAAGCCGTGCTGCGCCGCATCGAACACGAGCCCCCCCGCGAGCTGCGCCATCGCCTCGGCGAGGAAGAGCGCGGGGTCGTCCGCGGCGCACAGATAGTCGCCCTCGATCGTCTTGTCATCGATGCGGCGTCCGGTCGACGCCGCGCGGAACGGAATCTGATGCGGCAGCGACGAAAGCCAAGTCATGCGCGAGGGCGCCCTGCGCTCAGAGCACCCTCTCCCCGCGAGCGGGGAGAGGGACAGGCGCGAAGCGCCAGGGTGAGGGGCGCCACTCGCGGCATCCTCACGCCTTCTGCGCCACGCGCGACTCCACGAAGTCGGCCAGCGCGGCCACCGACTTGAAGTGCTCGCGCGCGCTCGCCTCGTTCTTCACCTTGATGCCGAACTCGCTCTCCAGCATCACCACGATCTCGAGAGCGTCGATGGAGTCGAGCCCGAGCCCGCCGGCGAAAAGCGGCTCGTCGTCGCCGATGTCGTCGGGAGTCATGTCTTCGAACTTCAGCCGCTCGATGAGCAGCTCTTTGAGTTTGCGTCGGAGTTCCTGGGCCATTGCGGTCATTGTCACACAGATGCGGGAGCCGGCAGCCGCTCCCACTCGATCTGCGGCGCGATCCTGCCGAACCGCCGCTGCAAGGCCACGAGCGCGAAGAAGATGGCCAGCTTGAAGCGCCCGCCCGGCGAGCCCCAGACGTCGCCGGCGAGCACGCGCACGATCGCTTTGATGAGGCCGAAGCGCGGGTGCGGGTGGAGGAAGAGCTCCAGGAACGGCCGCGTGTAGAAGTTCGAGACGAAGCGGAGATAGCGCTTGATCGCCGTCTGGAACGAGCGCTGGTAGGCGAACAGCGGGCGCATGTCGCCGCGCCGGAGCTGGGCCTCGATGCCGTCGGCGACGATGCCGGCCGACTTCATGGCCATGTAGACGCCGGTCGAGAAAATCGGATCGAGGAACCCCGCCGCGTCGCCGACGCAGGCGAAGTTCGTGGCCACGATGCGCTCCATGGCGTACGAGAAATCCTTGCGCGTCCGTACCTCGCTGACGCGCTCGGCGTCCTTCATCCGGTTGGCAACGTACGGCGTCTGCGCGATGGTCCGCTCCAGCAGCTCCTCGGGCCGCAGGCCGCACGACTTGACGTGCTCGCTCGTGGCCACGAGCCCGACGCTCATGATCTCCGGCGTGATCGGGATCATCCAGAACCAGGCGTCGCGCAGGACGACGACGACGATGTTGCCGGCCTCGCGGCCGGGCGGGCGCGGCACGTTGCGGTAATGCGCGAACGTGGCCACGCTCTTGAGCTGCTCGAAGTGGGAGCGGCCGCCGAGGCGCTGGCCGAGGAACGCGGCGTGGCCGCCGGCATCGACGAAGAACCGCGACTCGAACGTCTCGCCGGCCGCGGTCGTCACGACCGCGCGCCTCGGGTCGGAGAGGTCGACGCCGACGACGTTCGTCTCCTGCCGCACCTCGACGCCGGCCTCGTTCGCCGTCGCCATCAGCAGCTCGTCGAATTTTGCGCGCGTCACTTGAAAGGCGCGGTCGTGCGGCGCCGGAAGATTCTGATCGAAGCGGAACGTGTAGCCCATCGCGCCGTCGCCGGTGACGAACTCCGCGCCGTACTTCGGCACGAAGTCGCCTTTCTCGAGCTTGTCGAGGATGCCTAGGCGGAGGAATACGTCGTTGTTGAAGGGCAGGAGAGACTCGCCGATTTGAAAGCGGGGGAAGCGCTCGCGCTCGAGCAGGAGCACGCCGAAGCCTTTCTTCGCGAGCAGCGTTGCGGTGGTCGAGCCGGCCGGCCCGGCTCCGATGACGATGACGTCGTACATGGCTTTTAGTTTATAAACTGGTTTTGGAAATGCTCGAACGATTCCTCGCACTCGCGGATGCCGCGCCCGAGGCCGCCGCGCTGGTGCACGGCGAGCGCGTCGTCACCCGTGCCGAGCTCCTCGCGGCCGCGCGCGCCATGGGCGAACGCTTCGCCGGCTTGCGCGAAGGCGACCTCGTGGCCGTGCAGTTGCCGAACTCCGTCGACTTCGTCGCGGCGTTTCTGGCGGCGCTGGAGCGGAAGCTGGTCATGGTGCCGGTCGACCGCGACGCCACGGACGCGGAAGTCGGGCGGATCCTGCTGCAATTCGGCGTCAGCGGCATTCTCTGGAGTGCGGCGGCTATGCCGCCGCTGTTCGAGCGCCGGCATGGCCGCCGCGCTCCACAACTGCCCGCGGAAGCGCGGCTGATCAAGGTCACCTCCGGCTCGACCGGCGCGCCGAAGGGCATCGTCGCCAGCGAGGCGAACCTGCTCGCCGATTGCATCAACATCTGCGCGACGATGGACATCCGCCCCGACGACGTGAACTTCGGCGCGATTCCCTTCTCGCACTCGTACGGCTTTTCGAACCTCGTCATGCCGCTCGTCGCGCAGGGGACGGCGGTGGTGATCTCGAACGACTACCTGCCGCAGTCGATCGTGGCGCTCTGCAACCGCCACCGCTGCACGGTCGTGCCGCTGATCCCGATGGTATTCGAGCACCTCTGCCTCGCCGACGGCCGCTTCGAGAGCGTGCGCACGTTTCTCTCGGCGGGTGCGCCGCTGCCGCCGGCGACGTCGCGCCGCTTCCGCGAGCGCTTCGGCCGCGAGATCCATTCGTTCTACGGCTGCAGCGAATGCGGCGGGATCGCGTACGACCGCCGCGGCGGCGCGGTAGAGCGCGGCACGGTCGGGAGCGCGATGGAGAACGTGGCGCTGTCGCTCGAGAACGAGCGGCTGGTGGTGCGCAGCGAGGCGGTGGCCCTAGGGTACCTGCACGACGCGAAGACGTTCGCGCCGATCGGGACGTTCGTCGCCGACGATCTCGCGCAGATCGACGGCCGCGGCGAAGTCGCGCTCACCGGCCGCGCCTCGGAGCTGATCAACACGGCCGGCCGCAAGGTGAACCCGCGCGAGGTCGAGCAGGTGATCCTGCAGATCGACGGCGTGCGCCAGGCGAAGGTCTACGGCTCGGCCGCCGGCGCGCGCGGCGACGTGGTCGCGGCCGCGGTCGTGGCCAGCCCCGACGTGACGCGCGACCAGATCCGCCACTTCTGCCGCGCGCGGCTCTCGCCGCACAAAGTGCCGCGCATCGTGAAGCTCATCGACGCCATTCCGGTCGACGACCGCGGAAAGGTCCGGCGCAGCGCGCTGGCGGAGCTTTAGTGGCCGACACTCTCCACCATCTCCTCGCGGTCTGGATGAAGTTCGTCCTCGACTGGGGCTACTTCGGCGTCTTCGTGATGATGGTGTTCGAGTCGACGGCGGTGCCGATTCCCGCGGAGATCGTGATCCCGCCCGCCGCGTATTGGGCCGCGCAGGGGCGCTTCAACGTGGTGCTCGTGGTGGTGGCGGCGACGATCGGCTCGTGGGTCGGCTCCGCCCTCAGCTACTGGATCGCCTGGAAGCTCGGCCGCCCGCTCGTCGAGCGCTGGGGCAAGTACGTGCTGATGTCGCCGCCGAAGATCGCCAAAGCCGACCACTGGTTCGACGCCTACGGAGCCGGCGGCATCTTCGTGGCCCGCCTCCTCCCCGGCATCCGCCACGTGATCTCGATCCCCGCCGGCATTTTCAAGATGAACTTCCGCACGTTCTCGATCATGACGGTCCTCGGCGCCGGCCTCTTCAACGCCGCCCTGGCCTGGTTCGGCATCCGCGTCCTGGGCGATCAGCCCGCGCTGCTGCAGGACCCGGGCGTGATGATGACGGTGCTGAAGTCGAAGTCGCACTACCTGATCGGCTTCGCGGTGGTGGTGGGGGTGCTGTATTGGCTGATGACGTGGATGCAACGCAGGGCCAGCGCGCGGCGTTCGACTTCCTGAGGAGCGCTTTCGCGGCGCTCGCACGAGTCTCGCGCCCTGGCGCCCGCGCGTGGTGTGTAGCCTTGTTGAATCTGCTATGAGGCAGGAACGTTCTCGCCACACATATGCCTCCGTGTGCCAACCACTGGATACGCCCCTCGCCTCCCACCGCATATAACGCGGCCTTTCCTCTCTCCCGCCAGCACTATCCGACACTGCAAGAATTGAATTGATTTGATAGCGGCGCGAGACAGGCGGTGGCAGAGATAAGGGATCAGATAACGACGCCTCGGCGAAGAAAGCGCTTAGGAATAGGAAGAACTGGACAAATACACGTTGGGCGGACATCCGGTCTGGCGAGACGCAACGCGGGTATGATGCCCATGATGCCTCTGACTACTCTTCTCATGGCGAAGTACTCCGACATTCTCGGCGGTGGCTTTCGTTCGTCGACAAATTACTTCGAACAGATCGGTCGTAGCGCCGGCCTTATCCCATTAAACGTTTTTGCTACTGTCAACAATCGTTTCTCCCTCCACGAGAGTTCGCCTGAGATGCATGCGTCGCTCGAGGCCGAGATGCTTAGCGACTCAATCAGGACTAAATTATCTCGCGTTCGTAAAAGCCGCGCTGGTGAACCTACAACGGTCGTGTTTACGCGCGCCGGCGCGCTCCTGACTCTAAAGTTGTTATTGGCAGTACCACGTCCGGAGACACCATACAAGGCAACGGCTCTCGGCGCCTCTGCGCTTCACGCGAACGATTTTGTGGAATCATTCGACACAACTGACCTGAGCAGTGGCCTACTGCCTGTTGTTGCCGAATTCGCTGGCACTTGGGAACTGCAAAACCCCCGTGAACCAGGTCTTTTGTTACGGCGAAGCTACTACATCTATGACTGCCTGCTGCGCCAACACGAAGGCATCCGCGCACTAATTGAGCGTGAGCTGCACGCTTCGATTGCTGACGTGACGTTCGCTGGACTCCCATTCGGCAAATTCTTCCCGCTATTGTTCGGTCTGCATACCGCCGCCCGAAACGGCATCAAGCGTCAGCTCACGTCTATCGTCGATGGTGCCGATGTTGCGGCCAAGGCTCAGATCTCTCCAGAGGCGTTCAACACATTTGCAGCGGCGAAGGCGCGTACTATTGACGAGGCGAAACTTACGTTTGGGCCTATTCACAACGCTGACGAATTTCGCTCGCGCGTCGAAAACCTCGCTTGGACGTCGGATGTGCGACCGTTTCGCGAGAAGCCTTTGCTGCTCATACCCGATGGTCGGTACATGGTAATGGATGCACAGTTTCTGTTTGAAAACGCTTCCGCTGGTCTGTTCTGGAACTTCATGCATCAGCTTAAAGAATCGAAAGCGCGACACCTCTTTTCGGGGTACTGGGGCGCCGTGTTCGAGCGCTACACCGCAGAACTGATTGGTCACTACTTCCCTGAAGTTCGCACTAGCGTTTCGTACCCTGGAGCGTGTGCAGACCTGCTGCTCGAATC
>DATDFB010000156.1:0-17336 GCA_036522835.1 Thermoanaerobaculia bacterium
GGCCATGCCGCCGCTGTCTACAAGTCGTGGAAAAGACAGCGGCGGCATGGCCGCCGCACTCCACATGCTTGACTGCCACGAGCGACCGAGGGAGCCTCGGAGCGTATGGATTGGCATCACGCTCCGCTTCATCGGCTCGGCGACAACGGCGCTTACTGCGTGACCGCGGCGACACTGGAGAAAAAACATTTCTTCGCGTCGCGAGATCGGATGGATCTCCTGGCGGAGAGGTTCTTCGGGTTCGCGCGGCGATATGACTGGCGTCTGCAGGCGTGGGCGTTCTTCCCGAACCATTACCACTTCATTGCGATTGCGAATCACGCCAATTCGCTGACGCGTCTCATCGGCGATTTTCACTCCGCCACCGCACGCGAAGTGAATCGCATCGACGGCACTCCTGGCCGGAAGGTGTGGTTCCAATTCTGGGAAACGCACATCACCAATCCCGGCTCGTACCTCGCACGGCTGAAGTACGTGCACGAGAACCCCGTGCATCATCAAATCGTCGATCGTGCCGAAAACTACCGGTGGTGCTCCGCGGGCTGGTTCGCGCGCAACGCGAACAGCGCCTTCGGCCGCGCCGTCCGCGCCATGAAGATCGACCGCGTCAAGATGCACGATGTGGAGTGCGGCGGCCATGCCGCCGCTCTCATCTGACAGCGGCGGCATGGCCGCCGCACTCCACATCGATCTCGCGCGCGCGGCAGGCGGTGGTGTGCCGCGCGTGCACGAGGTCGTGGCCGCGTCTCCGAACGGCGTCGATCTGCGCTCTGTTCCGCGGATCGAGCACGCGTTCGATGACCTCTTCGAGATCGTCGCTCGCCGTCGACACGTAGTGCTCTCCGTCGACGAAGCCGAGCCGCTCGAGCTGCGGCGCGCAGGCGCGGTCGGCGATGAGCAGCGCGCCCGCGGCGGGGATCTCGAAGTGCTTGGCAACAATGTAGCGGTGCTTCAAGCCGTCGGTGAGCGCGGCCAGGCAGGCGGCGATTTTCTCCGCGTAGCCGCGGCCGACGCGGCGGTCGGTCGCGAAGTTGAAGTTGAGGGCGTAGCCGGGATGCTCGTGCACGCGCGCGAGCTCGGGGCGGCGGCGCGCAAGCTCGCGCATGGCCACGCGCAGCGGATAGGCGTCGTTGATCGCACCGCTGACGAAGACGACCGGCGCCGGCGCGTCGTTGAAAGGCAGCAGAAAATCGGGATTGGCCGCGTGCGGTATCCACGTCACTTTCGTCGAGTCGATGTCGGGGAAGAAGTCGCCGAACACCGGCGCGTACGGCGAGAGGATCCCGTCCGCGCGCCGCAGCGCCTCGCGCATGCCGTCGCGGCCGGTCCAGTGCAGATCGTCGGTCATGACGTAGACGCGCGCGCCGGCCTCTTGCAGCGAGCGGATGTGCCGCAGCGCCGGCCAGTACGACTCCCAGATCAGCACGACCTCCGGCATCCCGCCGAGCCGCGCCGCGAGGTACGACGGCAGCTCCCCCTCCCGCGCGAAGTCGAAGTGAAAGGACTCCTGAATGCGCCACCCCTGCGCGCGCAGCGCCTCGAACGTACACCAGATCTCGCGGCTGACGTAACCGGCAAGGACGTTGAAGGGGCCGAGGGCGAGCTTCATGGTGATGGAATGTATTACACTCGTACGATCGATCTCCAAAGGAGACAACGATGGCCCGCACGCGCGTCTCGCCGAAATATCAGGTCGTCATTCCGAAAGAAATTCGCGAGCGCCACGGCCTCAAGCCAGGCCAGGAGATGCAGGTGATCAGCAAGGGCGGTGTGATCACGCTCATTCCCGATCGCCCGCTCTCTGCGTTTCGCGGCATTTTGCGCGGCATGCCCACTGAGGGTTACCGGGATAAGAAAGACCGCTTGTGATCGTTGTCGATTCGTCCGGCTGGCTCGAGTTCCTCACGGACGGGCCGCTCGCGGACGAATATGCGCGACGACTTCGCCTGCCGTCATCAGTCATCACGCCCACGATCGTCGTTTACGAGGTCTACAAACACGCAAAGCGTCTCCGTGGGGAAAAGAGTGCAGATGACGCGGTCGCAGCGATGCAGAAGACGCGTCTCGTTCCACTGAACGAAGAGCTCGCGCTGGTAGCCGCGGATTTGAGCCTCGAAAATCGGCTACCGATGGCTGACGCGATCATTCTTGCTACGGCGCGCCTTTTTGAGGCAGAGGTGATCACCAGCGATTCCGATTTTGAGGGCGTTTTAGGCGTAACGTACCTCGCGAAGCCGGGTCAGTGACTCCGCTAATGCGGTGCGATCGCTACGACGCGCTGCGTCTCGTTGTTCGTGGCCGTGATGAACGCCCAGAACCGCAGCCCCTCCGTCAGCGGCTCGACGTCGACGGCGATCGTGTTGTTCGACGACGGCGGCAGCTCCGCGAACATCGTCCGGTCGAAGGCCAACTGCGCGTAGCCGGGCTCCGTGCTCGGCTCGTCGCCGGCCGGCGGGCGCACCTTCAGCGTCAGCGTACGCTCGGCGAGGAGCTGCGGGGGCATCGACGTGAACGCCGCGGCGCCCGTGTTCGTCGTCTGCCAGACCGACCAGAAGCGCACGCGCACCTGCGCGCCGGGCGTCTGGAACGGATCGTAGACGCGCAGCATGAGCCGCACGCGCGCGTCGACCGGCACCTCGGAGAGCGACAGCGTCGACGTACGCAGGTCGCGCTCGCGCACCACCGGCAGGTCGACGTCGGGCAGGCGGTTCGTGTACACCAGCGCGCCCGCGCGGTCGCGCTGCACGAAGGCGAGGCGGCCGAGGATGTCGTCCTGGCTGCCGTCGCCGACACCGAAGAGCGAGTTGGGGCCGAAGCTCATCACCCACGACGTCCCCGGCTCGATCGTGCCGACGTTGCGGCCACTGGCCACGACGATCGGGTAAACGGCGGCGGAATTCGGACCGGGATTGTGAATCGTCGCCTCGGCGCTCCAGCGCGAGCCGCCCGCGCCGGCGATCGGCGCCGGCACCCACGCCGGAAAGAGAACGCGCTCGAAGTCCTGAAGATGGATCGCCAGGAGGAGCGCGGCGAGGATCACGCCCCCGCCTCCGTCTTCCGCTCGCTGGCGATGCGCTCGCGCTCCGCGGCGCGCTCGGCGCGGCGCTGGTTCGCCTCGTCTTTGAGCCGCGAGCCGATCGCGCAGCCGGTCGCCGTCGTGGCCAGGCCGCCCTCGGCCGTCTCCTTCAATCCGCGCGGCAGCGCGCGGCCGATGCGCACCATCGCCTCGACCACCTCGTCCATCGGAATCACCGACTCCACGCCGGCGAGCGCCAACTGCGCCGCCGTCAGGCCGTGCACGGCGAAGAGCGCGTTGCGCTTCACGCACGGCACTTCGACCAGGCCGCCGACCGGATCGCACACCAGGCCCAACGTATTCTTCAGCGCCAGCGCCGCGGCGTGGATGCACTGCCGCGTCGTGCCGCCCATCATGTACGCCACGGCGGCCGCGCCCATCGACGAGGCCACGCCGACCTCGTTCTGGCAGCCGCCGGCGGCGCCGGAGATGTTCGCGGAGAGCGCGATGATCGAGCCGATGCCGCCGGCCACGACGAGCGCCCGCACGGTCGTCTCGGGATCGACGCTGCGCTCCTCCTCGAGCGCCAGCAGCATTCCCGGCACCACCCCGCCCGCCCCCGCCGTCGGCGCCGCCACGATCACGCCCATGCGCGAGTTCTCCCCCATCACCGACAGCGCGTACAGCTCCGCCTTCACCGTCAGCGGATCGAGGAACGTGCGGCCGTTCTGAAACGCCTCGTTGAGGAGCTTGGCCTCGTTGCCGACGAGCTTTCCCATCGAGACGCCGCCCTGCTTCCCGCGCTCGACGCAGTCGCGCATCACCGCGCGCCGGCGGCGCAGCGCCAGGAGGATCTGATCCGCGGGGATGCCGTGCTCCTGCTCGTCGGTCTCCAGAAACACGTCCGCGAGGTCGCGCTCCGCGGCGAGCTCTTCCAAGTGCTTGAACGATTCGATCATTGCGCGTGCGGTAACGCCGAACGGCGTCACGGAATTCGATCGAGGTACTTCGCCTCGTCGACGTCGGGCGTCGCGCAGATGCGCGCCAGCGCCGCCTTCGACAGCGGCGAGTCGACGTCGATCTGCATGAAGGCGTCCTTGCCGCGCTGTTTGCGCGAGCACGACAACGAGGCGATGTTGATTCCCTCCTCGGCGATGATCTTCGTCACCTCGGAGATCATGCCCGGGCGGTCGCGGTAGAAGAGCAGCAGCGTCGGCGAGTCGCCCTTGAAGCGCGTCTGGAAGCCGTTGATCTTGAACACCTCGATCACGCCGCCGCCGATGGACGAGCCGACGATCTCCGCCTCGCGCTTTTCCCCCCGGATCTCGATGCGCACGGTGTTCGGATGCACGTCGCCCAAGTCTTCCTCGGCGAATTCGACGTTGACGCCCATCTGCTCGGCGATGCGGATGGCCTCGGGGATGCGCGGGTCGTCGACGTTGAGCCCGATCGCGCCGCCGACCAGAGCGAAGTCGGAGCCGTGGCCGCGGTACGTCGCCGCGAGCGGCGGGTGGAGGACGAAGCGGACCGACCGCGGATCTTCGTCGAGCACCTCGCGCGCCACGCGCCCCAGGCGCGCCGTGCCGGCGGTGTGCGAGCTCGACGGGCCGACCATCACCGGCCCCATCACATCGAGGATCGAGACCTTGCGATCGTGGCGAATGGCCATGCCGGAATAGTAGACTGCCGCCGGTCCAATGAGCGAGAAACCAGTCATCCTCGTCGTCGATGACGACATGCCGATTTTGATCCTGATGCAAAGCCTCCTGCGCGAGTTCGGCTTCGAGCCGGTGACCGCGGCGAGCGGCCGCGACGCTATCGATCTCGCGCGCAAACAGCGCCCGGCGCTGGTGCTGCTCGACAAGCACATGCCCGGCATGAGCGGCGACGAGGTGATCCGCGCGCTGCGCCGCGACGACGGCGTGGCCCACATCCCCATCCTCATCCTCAGCGGCGAGCCGATCTCCAAGAGCGAGATCGAGGAGTGGGGCGCGGACGGCGCGGTGCTCAAGCCGTTCGACGTGATGGCGCTGGTCAAGCAGATCCGCGAGCGTCTTTGATCTGGAGTGCGGCGGCCATGCCGCCGCTCTCAGAGAGCGCTGGCATGGCCAGCGCACTCCACATTTTGCGTGCGGTTCGTTCTCTGCACCGCGGGTGGCTCTTTGCTCATCCTGGCCGTGGCGGTCGATCTCATCTGGACCACCCTCGGCACGCACGGCGGCGGCCCGCTGACGGGGCACGGCGCGCGCGTGCTCTGGCGTGGCATCGTCGCGCTGCACCGGCGCCGCCCCGCGCACCGCCTTCTCTCCTTCGCCGGCTCGATCATGCTGGCGCTCACCGTCATCGTCTGGATGGGACTGTTGTGGCTCGGCTGCTTCACCATCTTCAGCGCGCGGCGTGACGCCGTCGTGCGCTCGCGCGACCGCACGCCCGTCACCGCCGAGGAGCGCGCCTACTTCGCCGGCGCGACGCTCTTCACCCTCGGCAACTCCGAGTACGCGCCGAACGGTCCCTGGTGGCGCGCCGCCACCGTCGTCACCGGCGCGATGGGCCTCGGCACGGCCACGCTGGCGATCACCTACCTGCTGCAGGTCCTCTCCTCCGTCGTCTTGAAGCGCACCCTCGGCGCCCTCGTCTCCGACACGGGCGGCGCGCCCGCCGCGATCGTCGGCCGCTCCTGGACCGGCGAGAACTTCGACGGCCTGGAGCTCTTCATGTCGCAGCTCACCACGATGCTGCACACCGTCACGGAGCAACATCTCGCCTATCCGGTGCTGCACTACTTCCACAGCGAGCAGCTCCGCACCGCCACGACCGTGCGCGTGGCATCGCTCTTCGAGCTCACCGTCATCCTGGGCGAGGGCGTGGCGCGGCCGGTGCGGCCGACGCCCATGACCCTCGAGCCGGTGCGCGATGCGCTCGCCGGCTTCGCGCACGTCATCGAAGAGGAGTTCGTCGAATCCGCCGCCACCGCGCCGCCGCCGCCTCCGCTCGCGCCGATCCGTGAATACGGCGTCCCTACCGTCGCCGAGGCCGAGTTCGCTGTTGCAGTACGCGAAACGGATGAGGTGCGGCGTTTGCTACGGGGTCTCGTGGAGAGCGATGGGTGGTCGTGGGAGGATGTAAACCGCCGATGACGAGAATCATTCACCCCATTCTGATCGTCGAAGACGATCCTCCAACGCAGATGCTGCTGGAAACCCTGATGCAGCGCTACGGCTTCGTCAGCGTGACGGCGGGCAATGGCGCCGCGGCGATCGACCAACTGTCGGCGCGCGACTTCACCCTCATCATCCTCGACCTGATGATGCCGGAGGTCGGCGGCAGCGATGTCATCAAGTACCTGGCGCGCCAAAACCGGCGCGTACCGGTCATCGTCTGCACCGCGGCCGGCCTCGACAAGACCGGCGAGTTCGCGCCCGGCGTCGTCGACGCCGTGCTGCGCAAGCCGTTCGACATCGAGGTGCTGATGACGACGATCTTCGACCTGGCCGGGCTGGCCATGCCGTCGAAGGTGCTGATCGTCGACGAGGACGCGCGCTCGCGCTATGCGTTGAAGGCATTGCTCGCGCCCGCCGAATCGTTCGAGGCCGAGAGCGGAGCCGACGCGCTGCTGAAGATCCGCGAGCATCGGCCCGACGCCGTCGTTTCCGCGATCGCGGTCGGGAGCGTGATCGAGGAGATGGCCGCGGAAGGGATCCCAGTCGTCGTCATCGTGCCGGCGGCGCTCGGCAACGACGACCGCGCCGCGCTGCAGGGCGCTGCCGGCGTCATCGCCCGGCCCGACCTCTCGCGCCAGTCGCTGACCGACGTCTTCGACACGGTTCTCGGACGCGGCTAGCTTCTTGCAGTTATGGCTCTGTTTGCCATGACTGACCACAGCGACAACCGCGGCTCTGCCATCGCCTCCACCGCCGAGGAGCTCGGCCTGCTCGTCTCGACGGTGGAGGACTACGCGATGGTCCTGCTCACGCCGGCCGGCGAGATCCGCTCGTGGAATCCGGGCGCGGAGCGGATCTTCGGCTACAGCGCCGAGGAGATCGTCGGCCGATCGTTCGCGAAGTTCTATCCGCCCGTCGACGTCGAAGCACGGAAGCCGCAGCGGGAGCTCGAAGTGGCCGCGCGCGACGGCCGCATGGAAGACGAGGGATGGCGCCTCCGCAAGAACGGCGAGCGCTTCTGGGTCAACACCATCATCACCTCCATGCGCAACCCGGACGGCGAGCTGCGCGGCTTCGCCAAGATCACGCGCGACCTCACCGCCAAGCGCGCCGCCGAAGAGGCGCTGCGCCACAGCGAGGAGATGTTCCGGCTCCTCGTAGCCTCGGTCAAGGACTACGCCATCTTCATGCTCGACACCGGCGGCCACATCGTCTCCTGGAACGCCGGCGCGCAGCGCATCAAGGGCTACAGCGCGGACGAGATCATCGGCAAGCACTTCTCGATCTTCTATCCCCAGGCCGACATCGAGTCGGGCAAGCCGCCGCGCGAGCTCGAGGTCGCCACGGCCACCGGCGTCTATGAAGAAGAAGGATGGCGCCTGCGCAAGGACGGCAGCCGCTTCTGGGCGAACGTGGTCATCACCGCGGTGCGCGACGAGACCGGCACGCTGCGCGGCTTCGCCAAAGTGACGCGCGACATCACCGACCGCAAGCGCGCCGAGGAGACGCAGCGCGCGCTCATCGAGCAGCAGAAGGCCCGCCTGCAAGCGGAGGACGAGCGCCGCCGCGCCGAGCAGTCCTACCGCGTCGCGCAGGAGGCCAACCGCGCCAAGGACGAGTTCCTGATGACGCTCTCGCACGAGCTGCGCACGCCGATGACGGCCATCCTCGGGTGGGCGCGGCTGCTGCCGACGATGTCGCCGGAGGACACGAACTTCCGCGAGGCCATCGACCAGATCGCCCGCGGCGCGCAGTTGCAGGCGCATCTCATCGACGACGTGCTCGACGTCTCCCGCATCGTCTCCGGAAAGATGCGCCTCTCGCGCGAGACCGTCGACGTGGCCCGCCTCGTGGCCCGATCGGTCGATGCGGTGCGCCCTACCGCCGACGCGAGGAGCATCACCCTCTCGACGTCGATCGCTCCGGGCCTCGGCACGATCGTCGCCGACCCCACGCGCCTGCAGCAGGTGCTCTGGAATCTGCTGACGAACGCGGTGAAGTTCACGCCGAAGGGCGGCCGAGTGGAGGTCAAGGCCGACCGGACGGACTCGCACATCGAGGTCTGCGTCGTCGACACCGGCGAAGGAATCGATCCGGCGTTCCTGCCGCACGTGTTCGAGCCGTTCCGCCAGGCCGAGAATCCGAACACGCGCATCCACGGCGGCCTCGGCCTCGGCCTCTCCATCGTCCGCTACATCGTCGAGGCGCACGGCGGCTCGGTCAGCGCGGAGAGCGCCGGCCGCAGCCGCGGCGCGACGTTCAAGGTCACGCTGCCGATCGCGGCGGTGATCCCGGCGGCAACCCAGCCGCCGGCGACGCTGCGCATCGGCCGGTCGATCGACCAGAACCGCCTGTACGGCATCCGCATCGCCATCGTCGATGACGACCGCGGCGGCCGCGAGATGGTGCGCACGGTGCTGACGCAGGCCGGCGCGGAGGTGACGGCGTTCGAGTCGGCGCCGCAGGCGCTGGCGGCGCTCGAGCGCAACGTCCCCGACCTTGTCGTGACCGACCTGGCCATGCCGGTCATGGACGGCTACTCGTTCGTGCGCGAGCTGCGCGCGCGCCCCGAGGCGACCGGCCTGAAGATCATCGCCCTCACCGCCTTCCCGACCGGCACCGCGTCTACGGAGCAGAGCGGCTTCGACGCCTATCTCGCCAAACCGATCGATCCGTTCATCCTCGTCGACGAGGTCGCCCGGATCATCACGCCGGGTGCGAAAAGTGCATAAGTCCGCCCTCCGAGAGAGGTAGGAAGATGGACCAGCGTACGGTCCTTGTGGTCGAGGACGACGACGAGACACAGAACTTGCTGCGGGCGCTGCTGCGCCGTCACGGCGCGGCCGTGCAGATGGCGGAAGACGGCGAGCGGGCCATCGAATTGCTGCGCGTCGCCGAGTTCGACACCGTCATCCTCGATTTGATGCTGCCCAAACGAAACGGCTTCGAAGTCGCCGGCGCGCTCTTCACGCTGGAGCGCCGGCCGAAGCTGATCGTGGTGTCGTCGCTGGCGCGTCACTTCGCGGATCGATTCCCCGACGGAACGGTGATGCTGCAAAAGCCGTTCGACATCGACCAACTCGACGCGGCGATCACCAATACTTCCACGCCGGCACCACGATTCTTGTGAACTCGAAGCGCGTGTCGGGCGTGACGGCGACGCGCACCCAGCCGACGTCCGGCGATCCCGGCACTTCCATGCGCGTGACGTTCGCCTGCGGCAGCGGATGATCGACGGTGAAGACGTGACCGTCGCCATGCGCCAGGAGCACCGGCTTGCCGAAGCGGGCCGCCTCGTCCTTGACTGCGTCGACGAACGGCGCGAACGACTCCGGCTTCCGGTAATCGATCTCCGCCTGGAAGGCGATGACGACGGCGCGCGCCTTCGCCGCCGTTGCCTCGGCGAATGCAGCGCGCGTCCACGCGGCCGCGGCCTCGGTGCGGCGGCGGACCGCGGCGTCGTCCGCGGCGGTGCGCGACGGGAACGGCGCGGTGGCGTTGCCGCTGCCGGGGAGATTGACGGTGGCGAAGACGACGCCGGCGTGCGTCCAGCGCGCGTTCTCCACGAATTCGCCGCCCTGGCTGACGAGCGGAATCGGCGCGCGGCCGAGGCTGCGGCTCGGATTGGCGAAGAAAATCTGACGGATGCGCGCCAGGCGCTCCAGCGGCGCGTAGCCGCCGGAGCCGCGCTCCCAGCAGTCGGTCCACTCGTTGTCGCCCGGCGTGTAGATGACCGGCTCGTGCAGCCCATTGAAGTGCCGCAGCACCTCGGCGTAATGCTCGTCGCTGCACGGATGCCAGAAGATGTCGCCGACGTGGATGACGAAGCGGAGGTCGTGCGCGTCGATGTGCTTCAAGAGGAGCGGATAGCGCAGCTCTTCGTCGAGGAAATATGGCGCGTCGCCGAAGACGCCGAAGCTGAACGCGCCCGGCGGCGTGGCCGCGACGGGCGGCAGGCCGAAGCGGCGCGTCAGGACGGCCAGGACCACGACGACAGCGATGAGGATCCAGACTCTGCGCCGCATGCCGGCGGAGTGTACGCTGTGCGGCCATGAAAGCGATTCGCATCGAGAAAACCGGCGGCCCCGAGGTCCTGACGCCGGCCGATGTCCCCGTTCCCGAGCCGAAGCCGAACGAAGCGGTGGTGAATATCTCGGCCAGCGGCGTGAACTTCATCGACGTCTACTTCCGCGAAGGGCGCTACCCGGCACAGCTTCCGGTCACGCTCGGGCAGGAGGCGGCGGGCGTTGTCACCGCGGCCGGCGCCGACGTGCGCAATGTCAAAGTCGGCGACCGCGTCGCCTACGCCAGCGTGCAGGGCAGCTACGCCGAATTCGCGGCCGTGCCGGCGGAGCGGCTCGTCATCGTCCCCGAGGGGATCGAGCTGAAGACCGCCGCCGCGCTCATGCTGCAGGGCATGACCGCGCATTACCTCACGCACAGCACCTGGCCGCTGCGCGCCGGCGAGACGGCCATCGTTCACGCCGCGGCGGGCGGCGTGGGGCTGCTGCTCGTGCAGTTGGCCAAGGCGATCGGCGCGCGCGTCATCGGCACCGCGGGCTCGCCCGAGAAAGCGCAGCTCGCGCGCGACGCCGGCGCGGACGAGGTGATCGTCTACACGGAGGTCGATTTCGAGTCGGAGGCGAAGCGCCTCGCGCCCGGCGGCGTCGACGTGATCTACGACGGCGTCGGCAAGTCGACGTTCGACGCCGACCTGAATCTCCTCCGCCCCCGCGGCCTCTTGGCGTTGTTCGGCGGGGCGAGCGGCGCCGTCCCGCCGTTCGACCCGATCAAGCTCTCGCAGAAGGGCTCGCTCTACCTCACCCGCCCCACCCTCGCCCACTACATCGCCAAGCGCGAAGAGCTCGAGCAGCGCGCCGGCGACCTCTTCGCCATGGTGCGCGACGGGAAGCTCGAGGTGCGGATCCACAACGAGTACGCACTCGCCGAGGCGGCGCAGGCGCATCGCGATCTGGAGGGGCGGCGGACGACGGGAAAGTTGCTGCTGGCCGCGACGTGATCTGGAGTGCGGCGGCCGCACTCCACACTATCCCGCCATCGCCACCAGCTTCGTCACCGTGTTCCAGTTCCGAAGCGTCGCCGCCGCGCCGAGCGTGCGCTCGATGAAGCCGTGTGAGAGCTTCGATCGCCCCACGCCGTTCACGTAGTCGATGTAGAGCTCGCGCCCGGGGCCGCCGCGGATGACCTCGGGGCCCTTGTCTCCGTACGCGTCGCGCAGCGTGCCGGCGGAGACCTTCTTGTCGAAGAACGCCACGTGGAGATAGCTCGGGTTGCGCACGGTGTCGAACGGATTGTTCTTCACAACCTTGCGCAGCTCCGCATCGGTGCGCAGGATCACGCGCACGCCGCCGAGTGCCTCCTCGAGCTCCTTCGGCGTCGCCTCCTTCGCCCGGAAGATCACGTTGCCGCTGTTGAGGAGCGTCCGCACGTCCTCCCAGCCGAGCGACGTGCAGAGCTCCCGCAGCTCGCTCATGCGAACGACATTTCGCCCGACGACGTTGATTCCGCGGAGGAAGGCGAAGTACGTCTTCATTGCCGCGACTCCTGGAGCTTCCGCACGATCGTCGTCACCATCCGCCGCGGCGACACGCGCAGCGACTGCGTCAACAACTTGTTCTTCATCCCGGTCACGACGACGCGGCGGCCGCGCTTCATCCCTTTGTAGCCCTCGCGCGCCACGGCGGCGGAGCTCATCGGCTTGGCGATGTTGAAGAGCCGCGACTCGCTCGTGCCCGCCGCGGCGGCGAAGCCGGTGGCGGTCGGCCCGGGGCAGAGCGCCGTCACGGTCACGCCGCTGTCGCGCAGCTCGTCCGCAATGGCCTCGGAGAACGACAGCACGTACGCCTTCGTCGCGTAGTAGACCGCCATCAGCGGTCCGGGCTGGAACGCCGCCGTCGAGGCCACGTTGAGCACGCGCCCGCGGCGGCGCTGGACCATCGGCGGGAGCAGGAGCTTCGTCAGCGCCGTCAGGGCCACGATGTTGACCTGAATCATCTCCAGCTCTTTCGCCAAGTCCGTCTCGACGAACGGGCCGGTGAGCCCGAAGCCGGCGTTGTTGACGAGGACGTCGATCGCGCACGGCAGCGCGTCGACGAGCTTCCGCGGCGCGTCCGCCTCCGCGAGATCGATGGCGATGACGTGCGCGCGGATCCCGCAGTCGCGCTCCAGCTCCGCCGCGATCTCGCGCAGCTTCCCCTTGGAGCGCGCCGCGAGGACGACGTCGTGCCCGTCCTTGGCGAAGAGGCGCGCCAGGTCGAGGCCGATGCCGCTCGACGCGCCGGTGATGAGGGCCGTTTCGTTCATCGTGCTTTCTCCCTTCCGGCCACAGATGTGGAGTGCGGCGGCCATGCCGCCGCTGTCAGAGCGCCGGCATGGCCGGCGCACTCCACATCATGGCAGCACCTGCGGAAATCGCCACCGAGCCTCCCTCAGCTCTTCGGCGATCGCGTCTCTTTCCACCGCGCCGGCGAGCTCCGGCGCGTCCCAGTTCGCCAGCCACATCGGATTCACGTACGGCAGCACGGTGAGCTCGGCGACGCGATAGGGCAGCCCGCGCGCGGCCAGTCGCTCGTTGAGGAACGCGACGACGTCGGCGGCGGTGGGGAACACTGCGGTATCGTAATCCCATGCGAAAACTGCTGGCCGTCCTTCTCCTCCTGGCCGGAGCCTGCACGCAGTTGCAGGACACGGACGAGCTGACGATCGGGCGACGGCAGCTGCACATCGTGCCGTGCGGCGCGGAGCCGGCCATCGCCGGCGTCGCCGGCGTTCATCCGCACGATCCACACGGCGCCTACGTCGGCGACTGGATCATCGTGTCGATCTGCCATCTCGACCAATTCGTGAAAGAGGCCGAGGCCGCGCAGCAGCCGCTGGCGTTGTTCATCGATGGGCAGGACTTCGACAACTCTCCGTCCGGCATCGACTTAGACAGCGGCCAGGTGACGTTCATCCTCGGGCGCAACGCCCGCAACAAGGACCACTGGCATCCGCTCCTCTACAACCCGCTCTTCGATCCCACCATCTCCCTGCGCGTGAGCGCCGGCATCCACGAAGGCCGGCCGCTGTCGCGCCTGCCCGGCGCGAACACGACCATCATCCTGCACAAGCTGTACACCGACTGGACGACGCTCGTGTGGCTGGCCGCGCTCCTGGCCATCGTCATCGCCCTCCTCATCTACGCCCGCAAAAGCGATCTCCTGCGCGACGGGCCCACCGTCCAGGATGTGCAGCAGCCGTACAGCGTGGCGCGCGTGCAGATGGCCTGGTGGTTCTTCATGATCCTCGTCGGCTTCTCCTACATCTGGATGGTCACGGGCGACAACGACACCATCACGACGTCGCTCCTCGGGCTGATGGGCATCAGCGCCGCGACCGCCGTGGCCGCCGTGGCCATCTCGCCGACCGAAGCGCGCGTGGGCGCGCGGGGAAAGTTGATCGACGAGGAGATCGCCGTCCTCGACAAGGCCATCATGCAGGTCACGAAGGACCTCGACGAGGCGCGGACGCGCGGCGACGAGTCCCTCCTGCTCATGCTGGCGGACAAGCCGAAGCAGCTCTCGATGCGCCGCGCGCAGTTGGTCTCCGAGCGCGCCAGCCTGACCGTGATTCCGCCCTCGAAAGGCTTCTGGCGCGACGTCGTCACCGACGACCGCGGCGCCGTGGCCCTCGACCGTTTTCAGATCGTGGCCTGGACGATGATCCTCGGCTTCGTCTTCCTGCAGAGCGTGATCTGGGACCTGTCCATGCCGGACTTCAGCGCCACCACGCTGGCCTTGATGGGCATCAGCTCGGGCACGTACATCGGGTTCAAGATTCCAGGCCGTGCTCCTTCATCTTCGCCGTGAGCGTGCGCGGGGCGATGCCGAGGAGCTCCGCGGCTTCGTTGCGCGACGACGTCCGCCGCAGCGCGTCGATGATCTTCAGGCGCTCGACCGCGCGCACGGCCCGCGCCGTGGCCTCGTCGAGCGATCCGGAGAGGTCGAGCGCCTCGGCCACGGCATCGTCGCGCGGCGCGGCGATGATGGCGAGATCGCGCGGCTCGATGACCTTGCGGTCGCAGAGGATGGCCGCGCGCTCGAGCGTGTTCTCGAGCTCGCGGATGTTGCCCGGCCAGTCGTAGGCGCGCAGCGCGGCGCGCGCGTCGCCGGCGATGCGCAGCGACGGCTTCTTCAGCTCGCGCCCTAAGCGTTGGAGGAAGAAGTCCGTGAGCGCGTCGATGTCCTCGCGGCGGGCGCGCAGCGGCGGCACGGTCACGGGAAAGACGTTGATGCGGAAGTAGAGGTCGTCGCGGAAGCGGCCTTCTTTGACTTCGTCGGCCACGTTGCGGTTCGTGGCGCAGATGATGCGCACGTCGACGTCGATCGGCGCCGTGCCGCCGATGCGCTCGAAGCGCCGCTCCTGCAGCACGCGCAGGATCTTCGCCTGCACGCCGAGGCCCAGGTCGGCGATCTCGTCGAGGAAAATCGTGCCGCTGTCGGCGAGCTCGAACTTGCCGAGCTGCCGCGCCGTCGCGCCGGTGAAGGCCCCCTTCTCGTGGCCGAAGAGCTCGTTCTCGATGAGCGTGTCGGGGATGGCGGCGCAGTTGATGGCTACGAACGGCCGGTCGCGGCGCGGCGAGAGCTGGTGGATGGCGCGGGCGAAGAGCTCCTTGCCGGTGCCCGACTCGCCCTGCAATAGCACGGTCGAGTCGGTCGGCGCCACGCGCTGGATGGCGCTCGAGACTTCGACGATGCGCGGCGAGTCGCCGATGATGGCCGGCAAGCGATAGCGCTGCTGGAACTCTTCCTTGAGCAACAGGTTCTCGGACTGCAGCTCGCGCATCTCCCGGCAGCGGCGCAGGAGGAGCAAAAGGTGATCGACGTCGATCGGCTTCTGCACGAAGTCGAACGCCCCGAGCTTCATGGCCTCGACGGCGTTCTCGATCGTCCCGAACGCGGTCATGACGATGACCGGGCAGTCAGGATCGCTCTCCTTCGCCTGCCGCAAAACGGCGATGCCGTCGGCGCCGGGGAGACGAAGGTCGGTGAGAACGGCGAAGTAGCGCGTGCCGGCGGCGAGACGGTTGATGGCATCGCCGCCGGTTGCGGCGATGTCGGCATCGAGGCCCTCGGCCGCGACGGTCTCGCGCAGCATGAGGGCGAGGGATTCCTTGTCTTCGACGACGAGTAGACGCTTCATGGCCACGGAAATTTAGAACGCAGAATGCGAATGCAGAATTGAGAAACGTTCTTCATTCTGCATTCGCATTCTGCGTTCTGAATTTCCGTGGCTATAAGCCAAAGTACGCCCTGATCCGATCCAACACGCTCCGCTCCTCCTCCTTCTCCATGCTGAGGATGGAAGCCAAATGGTCCCGCCGCTCCATCACTTTCTCCGAGATCGCATCCGCCAGATCCGGACTCCCGTGCAGGATCGGCTGGAGCGATTCCTTCCCGATCTCCACCGCCACGACGTCGCTCGTGGCCACGACGTCGGCGGTGCGGGCCTCGCCGGTGAGGAGGGCCATCTCGCCGACCACGCTGCCGGGGCCGAGCTGCGCGACCTCGTGCCATCCCTGCGGCGAGTCGTCGGCGAAGCGGACGGAGACGCTGCCGGAGTGGATGACGAACATCGAGTCGCCGGCCGCGCCGCGGCGGAGCACGGCCTCGCCGCGCGAGTAGAAGTGAACCTTCGCCGCCGTGGCGATGGCGTCGTGCGCGGCGTCGTCGAGCGGCGAGAGGATGTCGACGTCGTGCAGCAGGCCGTCGATCTCCTCGCGCGACAGCCCCTGGTCGCCCGTCGCCGGCGGCGTGTACTGCTGATAGGCGCGGATCGGCGTGGCAAAGGAAATGTCGTTGCGGCGCAGCGCATACCAGACCGCTTTGCGAATGTCGGCGTCGATGCGGTCGCGCAGCGCGTAGTCGTGCATGAAGTACTTGATCTCGTAGACGACCGCGGAGTCCTCGAATGAACCGATGCGGGCGATGACCGGCACCTCGCGCGCCACGCCGTCGATGTGCGAGCCGGCTTGCATGAGGATGCCGATGACCGTCGACGGGGGAACGTTGTAGTCGACGCCGATGCGCAGCACGCGCGCGTTGAGGTTGTGCCGCGGAAAAACCTCCAGGCGCTCGCGGGCGATGACGGAGTTGGGCAGGACGACGAGCTGGTTGTTGAACGCGCGGATGCGCGTGGCCCGCCAACTGACCTGCTCGACGACGCCGATGTAGTCGCCCGAATGCAGGACATCGCCGACTTCATACCCTCCCTCCGTGTGCAGGGCCAGGCCGGAAAAGAGGTTGCCGAGCGTCTCCTGCAGCGCCAGACCGAGGACCGCGGCGACGACCGTGCCGGTGGCGACGGCGGCGTAGAAATCAAAGCCCAGCCAGCGCTGCGAGGCGATGGTGACGAAGAAGATGTAGATGATGATGGCGAAGATCTGCCGCAGCAGTTGCGGCGCGGCCATCGTCCGCCTCCGCCCCAGGATCGCGTCGAAGATGACGACGTCGAGCAGGCGCACGACGAAGATCGTCATCGCCGCCCACGCCGCGAACTCCAGCCACTTCAGATACGTGGGGAGGAGCAGCTTTTCGCTCTCGGCCAGCCAGTGGAGAACGAACAGGCCGCCGGCAGCGATCAGCGGGAGGACGTAGCGGGATTTATCGACGGGGCGGATGGCGTCACTCCCCCACCGCGCGCCGCGCCTGGCTCATGCGCAAGAGATCCTTGATACCGATGATGATGTGGATCACGCCGAAGCCCGAGACGAAGCCGCGCAGGAAGGGATTGGCGGCGAGCGCGGCCAAGGCAAAGTCGCTCTGCAGCAGCGGGTTCATCGTCCAGAGGTGCGTCCACGGAACGACGAGAAAGAAGAGACCGGCCTCGATGCAGTAGAGCGCGAAGAAGAGCGCGATGGACACGCGCGGATTGTAAAGGATCGGCGAGTGGCGCCCCTCACCCGGCGCCTGCGGCGCCACCCTCTCCCCGCTTGCGGGGAGAGGGACAGGCGCGAAGCGCCAGGGTGAGGGGCGCCACTCGTCCCTAATTCCGCTTCACATGCCCTTCGCCGCCGCTGCTGCGGTGCGATTCACCGCCGCTGCTGCGCGAAGGAGGAGGCGGCGAGGAGTGCTGCTGCCCGCCGCCGCTGTTGCCGCCGC
>DATDFB010000157.1:0-2027 GCA_036522835.1 Thermoanaerobaculia bacterium
CTCGACACCGCGGCAGAGCGCGTCGCGCAACTCGCCGAGCGGGATGGCCGCGCGGCGGCCGTCCGGCGTCAGCGCCTGGGCGTGGCGCGCGCCGGTGCGGACGACGGCGAGCAGCGTCGCCGGATCGAGCTCCACGATGGCCGCGCCGAGCGCCCGCAGCTCGCCGTCGATCGACGCGTAGCGCAGCGAGACGGCCTCCGTCTCGACGTCCCAGCGCCGCGCGTGCGCGACGGCGTCGATGGCCTCTCCCCTTCGCGGGCCCGGCCACGTCCACTCCGCGTTCACGGCCTCTCCTCGGCGAGACGTCCGTCGCGCATCTCCAGCCGTCGCCACACGGCGCTGCCCCAGACGTCGTCGCGAACCTCGCGATTCGCCGCTCGCATGCGGCCGTAGAGCGAGTCGGGGCGCGCAGCGAGCGCGCCGGGCGTGTCGTATTCGACGACGCGGCCGGCCTTCATCACGATCACGCGATCGCAGTCGAGCGTCTCGTCGACATCGTGCGTGACGAAGAGGAACGTCGCCTCGGGCCACAGCCGGCGGCAGCGCCGCAGCAGCACCTCGCGCAGGACGCGGTCCATGCCGCGGAAGGCCTCGTCGAGGATGACCAGGCGCGGCGCGGACTGCATCATCGCCCGCGCCAGACGCACGCGCTGCCCTTCGCCGCCGGAGAGCATGCCGCCGCCTTCGCCGAGCGGCATCTGCGAATCGGGAATGCGCTGCAGGACCTCGTACAGCTCCGCTTCGCTGAGCGCGAACGGCAGGCGGACGACGTCGTCGGGGCCGCTGGCGTAGCGGATGTTCTCCTCCATCGGCGCGTTGAAGAGCTGGATGGCCGGATCGACCCAGGCCGTCTCGCGGCGCAGCGCGGCGGTGAGCGGCGCGCCGTCGACGAGGACTTGGCCCGCGGCGGGCTGCATGAATCCGAGCAGCGCGCCGACGAGCGACGACTTGCCGGCGCCGGACACGCCGACGATGGCCACGCGGAGGCCGGCCGGAATCTCCAGATCGACGTCGCTGAGGATCGGGTGTCCGGCGGCGGCAAACGAGGCGTGGCGAAACTCGATCGCCACCGCCGCGCCCGACGCGGCGCGGCCGCCGGCGCGAGGCTCCGCCGGCGCATCGAGGGGCTCGATCAGGCGCAGCACGACCGAGCGCTGGCTGGCCCACATCTGCAACTGCTGAGCGAGGTCGGCGGCCACGAGCGGGAGGTTGAGCGCCCAATAGGCGATCAGGAGCACGCCGGCCGGATCGTCGACAGTGCCGAGGTAGCGGCGGATCAGCACCGCCGTCAGCGCGAATCCGGCCACGGCGAGAATCGTCGTCTGCCACACCGCGGCGGCGTTCTTCCTGCGTTGCGCGCGCACCCAGTCCGTCATCAGCGACTCGTGCTCGCGGCGGACGGAGCGCTCCGCGCAATGCGCGTGAATCGCAGCCAGGCCGGCCAGCGCATCGAGGTAAAAACGCGTGAGCCCGCCGGTGTGCGTGCGCGCGCGAAGATCGGTCTCGGCGAAGATCGGCTGGAAGGCGAGGGCGATGGCCAGCAGCGCCAGCGCGCCGATGGCCAGGGTGACGCTCGCCTGCGGCATCAGGTACAGCAGCGCGGCGGAGGTGATGGCGAAGGTCGACGCGGCGCGCACGGCGCGCTGCAGCAGGAGCGGCAGGCCGCGCAGCTCGGCGATGGCGTGCGAGCGCTCGGCGAGGTCGGAGATCAGGCGGCTGCCGAAGTATTCGTTGCGCAGCGCCGACAGGGTGCCGAAGAGGGCCACGGCGAAGCGCGCCTGCAGCTCGTGGCCCCAGGCCAGAGCGCGGCGGGTGACGGCGTAGTCGAGCCCGACCAGGAAGGCGGCCAGGAGCGCGAACGCGCCGAGGATCTCCAGGCGCTCCTGCGGCAGCCCAACGTCCGCGACGAGGTCGTACATCGATCGAAACAGCAGGCCCTCGGCGATCGGACTGACGCCGAGAACAATGGCCGCGGCGGCAGCGAGCGGCAGGGCCCGGCGCGTGCGCGGAGAGAGAAGCGAGAGCAC
>DATDFB010000158.1:0-27340 GCA_036522835.1 Thermoanaerobaculia bacterium
CGAGCAGCGCGAGCCGCGCCCGCAACGCGAGCCGCAATCGCGCCGCGAGCGCGCCGCCGCGCCCCCCGCCGCCACCCCGCAGACACAGTGGGTCTGGCTGGTCGACGACGACAAGTTGCAGGACCGCGGGATCAAGACGGCTGAGCCTTCAGCGCCGCTGCCCGCCGCCGCCGAGGAGCCGGGCGAGGCGACGTCGTCGAAGCGCCGGCGCCGCCGGCGAGGCGGCGTGCGCCAGCACGCCGACCTGCCGGGGAATCGCGGGAAACACCTTGCGGGAAATGGGGAGAAGAACGAGTAGCGCGGACATTGCGCTGCGCCTCACCCGTCACGCGTAGACGCCGATGAAGTGCGCCGTCACCTCGGCCGCCAGGCCGAGCTCGCGCGGCACGTGCACCAAGGGATGGATGGCGTTGAAGGTGTGCGTCCCCGTCTCGATCTTCACGCGCGAGGCGTCGCGCGCGCGCGCGGCGATCTTCTCCGACTCCGACGGCGGCACGCTCTCGTCACGGCCGCCGTGCACGACGAGGATCGGCGCTTCGAGGCGCTCGGCCGCGGCGAGGATGTCGAGCCGCTCGCGGTTCGCTTCGTAGTCCTCGAGGATGCGCGTCGACATCGGCATGAGCTGCTTCGTCCGGGCATTGACGATGTTGAGCTGTCCCTCGCGGCGCCAGGCCACCTTCTCCGCGTCGCCCCAGCGGTCGGCCGTGGCAATCGGATTCCACGCCGCCACGCCGCAGAGGTCCTCGATCTCCGGCGCGGCCAGGAGAGCCACGCCGCCGCCGCGCGAGTGCCCGAGGAGAAACAGCGGCGCGCTCACGCGCTCGCGGCAATAGCGCACGACTTTGTGCAAGTCGGCGAGCTGCACCGAGTACGTGTCGTCGCGGAAGAGGTCGAGGCGGTCGAAGACGTCGAGATTCTCGCCCACGCCGCTGCGGGACATGTTGAAGCGGCAGACCGCCAGGTGGTGATGGCAGAGCGTCTCCGCCACCCACGGAAAAAATCCCCAGTCCTTGTAGCCCTTGAAGCCGTGGACGATCACGGCCAGCGCGCGCGGATTCGGCGGCGCGTCGAGATTGCCGCGGATCGGAAGGCCTTCGTCGGAGGTGATGGTGAAGTGCATGTCAGGTGACGGGGCACAAGGAACAGGTCACAGGTGGTTGTCGTCGCGAGAACACCACCTGTCCCCCGTTCCCTGTGCCCTGTCCCCTAGACATTAAACCGAAACAGCATCACGTCACCATCTTGCACGACGTAGTCCTTCCCCTCGCTGCGCATTTTTCCGGCGGCGCGGGCGCCCTGCTCGCCGTTGCAGGCGGCGTAGTCGTCGTAGGCGATCGTCTCGGCGCGGATGAAGCCGCGCTCGAAGTCGCTGTGGATCTTTCCCGCGGCCTCGGGCGCCCGCGCGCCGCGGCGGATCGTCCAGGCCCGCGCCTCCTTCGGCCCGGCGGTGAAAAACGTCTCGAGGTCGAGGAGCTTGTACGCGGCGCGGACGAGCACGTCGAGTCCCGGCTCCGGCAATCCCATCTCGTGCAGAAACGCCTCGCGCTCCTCGGCCGGCAACTGCGCGATCTGCGCTTCGAGCTCGCCGCAGATCACGACCACCTCGCCGAACTTGCGGATCGTCTCGACGTGCGCGCTGTGGCCGCCGAGGTCCGACTCGGCGACGTTGGCGACGAAGAGCACCGGCTTCGTCGTCAACAGATTCAGCTCGTCGATGAGCTTCCGCTCCTCGCCGCTCCACTCGACCGCGCGCAGCGGCGTGCCGGCGTCGATCGCCTGCGCCGCCTTGACGTATGCGGCGGGCGCACGCTGTGCGCCCTTACCGATGCGCTTGTTGATCGTTTCGAGATCGGCCAGGAGCAGCTCCGTCTCGATGATCTCGACGTCGCGCGCCGGATCGACCGTATGCTCGACGTGCACGACGTTCGGGTCCTCGAACGCGCGCACCACGTGGAGGATGGCGTCGGTCTCGCGGATGTTGGCGAGGAACTGGTTGCCGAGCCCCTCCCCTTTCGACGCGCCGCGAACGAGGCCGGCGATGTCGACGATCTTCAGATCGGTGTAGATCGTCTGCTTGCTCTCGGCCAGCGCGGCGATCGTGTCGAGGCGCTTGTCGACGACCGGCACGATGCCGACGTTCGGCTCGATCGTGCAGAACGGATAGTTCGCGCTCTGCGCGCCCGCGGCGGTGAGAGCGTTGAAGATCGTCGACTTTCCGACGTTGGGAAGGCCGACGATGCCGGCGCTGAGGCCCATGCGCGGGCACTCAACCGGAGCGGTGCAGGTGTCATTCCGAGCGCAGCGAGGAATCCCCGCCCGGATGGGGGTTCCTCGCCGGCTGCGCGGCTCGGAATGACACCGCGATGCGGCGCGCCATCTCCACGGCGCCGAGCAGGCCGACGCGCTCGTTCGTGATGAGGCGCACCGGCATCGCTTCCATGACGTCGACGAAGCGGCCCTTGCGGAGGAATGCGGCCATGAAACGCCCGTCGGTGAAGCGCTCGACGTTCTTCGCGGCGATGCCGCCCGCGAGGTAGACGCCGCCGCGCGACAGCACGCGCAAGGCCATGTTCCCCGCCTCGGCGCCGTAGATGTCGACGAACATCGCGAACGTCTGCGCCGCGAGCGCGTCGCCGCCCTGCGCGAGCTGCGCGATCTTCGCGCCGTCGGCGTCGCGCCCGCCCAGGAACTCGTAGATGTTGACGAGGCCCATGCCGGAGGCGACGCGCTCCCAGCTCACGTGCCCGTACCTCTCGTGCAGATGGAGAAAAAGCCGCGTCTGCAGCTCGTTCTGCGGCGCGAAGTCGCCGTGCCCCCCCTCGGACGGCACGACTTCCCAGCGCGTGCCGGTCCAGAAGAGCATGGCCTCGCCGAGTCCCGTGCCGGCGCCGAGGATGGCGATCGGCGCGGTGCCGTGCGGCGTGCCGGCGTTGAGCGTGACCATGTCGTCGCCGGCCAGGAACGGCACGCCTAAGGCGACGGCGTAGAAGTCGTTGATCAGAGCGACGCGCGGAATGGCGAAGGCGCTCTGCAGCGCCTCCGTCTCCATCAGCCATTTCAGGTTCGTGACCTCGGCTCGGTTCTCGATGACCGGGCCGGCCACGGCGAAGCAGGCGGCATCGACAGCGGCGGCATGGCCGCCGCACTCCAGAAAGGCGCGCAGCAGGTCGTCGAACGTCGTGTAGTCGCTGCTGGCGAAGCGCCGCTCGGCGATGACGCGCTGCCCCGCTCCTTCGATCTCGACGAGTTGCAGCAGCGTCTTCGTCCCGCCGATGTCTCCCGCGATGAGGCGCATGCGCGGCGAATATAGTATTTTTCGGGCATCGAAGAATTGGAGGCCGTTATGAACCGATGGAAGATCCTCATCGTCCTGGCGCTCGTGTCTCTGTTCGCGGTGAGTCTCGACGCGGCGTCGAGCAAGGAAACGGTCTGGCCCGCCGATGCAATCAAGTGGGAGAAAGGGCCGGCGCCGGGCACGCACCTGGCGACGCTGTGGGGCGACGCGGCCAAGGGCGCGTTCGGCGTGCTGGTGAAGTTCGACGCCGGCCTGATGCACCCGATGCACAAGCACACCAACACGCTCAAGATCGTGGTGATCAGCGGCACGTTCGTCTATCAGCCGAAAGGCGGCAAGGAGACGCGCCTCGGCCCCGGCTCGTACCTCGTGCAGCCGGGCGGGAAGTGGCACGTCAGCGGCTGCGCCGCCGGCGCGGAGTGCGAGTTCTTCATGACCGGGGCCGGCAAGTTCGACCTCATCCCGGAAAAGAAGTGATCCTCGCCGCGCTCTTCGCGCTCGCGTCGGCGGAGCCGCGCACCGCCGTCGACGCGCAGCGCTGGCTGGAGCTCGACTTCCCGGCGATCCGCATCGGCGTCGCGGAGTACGACGGCGGCCCCACCGGCGCGACGGTGTTCTATTTTCCGAAAAGCGCCAAGGCCGCGGTGGATGTGCGCGGCGGCGCGCCCGGGACGATCAATACGGACGCGATGCGCCTCGGATACGACAGCGCGTTCGTCGACGCCGTCACGTTCGCCGGCGGCTCGTCGTACGGCCTCAGCGTCGCCACCGGCGTGGCGCAGGCGATCAAGGAACGGCAGGCGGACCCGAACGCGCTGGCGTCGATCGCCACGGTGGCGGGGGCGATCATCTTCGACGTCGGTCCGCGCCGCTACTCCTCGGTCGTTCCCGACGAGCGCCTTGGCCGCGCCGCGCTCGAGGCGGCGACGGCGACGCGCTTCCCGCTCGGCGCGCACGGCGCGGGACGCTTCGCCATGCAGAGCGGGTACTTCGGCGACGACGCCCGCACGTACTCCGGCGAAGGGGCGGCGTTCCGGCAGGTGGGGCCCACGAAGGTGGCGGTCTTCACGGTCGTGAACGCGCTCGGCGCCGTGGTCGACCGCAGCGGCAACGTCGTCCGCTGCGGCGCGCCGCCGTGCGGCACGATCGCGTCGCGATTGCAGGCGAAGGTGGCGGCGCTCGCGGCGCAGCCGAAGACGGCGGCGACGACGCTGACGCTCGTCGTGACGAATCAGAAGCTGCCGTTCTGGGCGCTGCAGCGGATGGCCATTCAGGTGCACTCGTCGCTGGCGCGCGCCATCCAGCCGTTCCACACGACGAACGACGGCGACGTCCTCTTCGCGCTGTCGACGGACGAGGTCGAGAACGATGCCCTCGGCGTCGCGAACCTCGGCGTCGTGGCCAGCGAGCTGGCCTGGGACGCGGTGCTCAGCAGCGTGCCGGAGCTCGATCCGGCAGACGATCGCGCCCCGATCGCGCTCGACGCCGCGGCGCTGCGCCAGTTCGAAGGCCAGTACGAGCTCGCGCCCGGCGCGCGCGCGACGGTGGCGCTGAGCGGCGGCGCCCTGGTCATCTCCGCAACGCGGCCGAGCCTCTACCTGCCTGCCGGACAGCGGGTGACGCTCGCACCGGTGTCGCCGACGGAGTTTCGGATGCTGAACGCGCGCCGCGACCGGCTGCGCTTCGACGCCGAGGGGCTGACGATCAATCCCGGACACTGGCCGATCGCGGCGAAGCGGGTGCCATGATCAAGCGCGTCTACCTTTTGATTTATCTCTTCGTCGTCGCCCCGATCGGCGCGGTGGTGATCGTCTGCACGATGCTGCTGTTCGGAATGAAGCCGCGCTCCGTTTTTGCAATCGGCTGGGCCGTAAAGTCCGCTCTGCACGCCCCGAATGCCGTCGGTGTGGCCAGCACGGTGCTGTTCTGGTGGCTGATCCTCGCGGTGCTCGGGCTGGCGTGGGAGTGGTGGAGGTGGAGGCGATGAACGTCGAGGCGCTTCGCAACGCGGCGGTCGAATTCCTGCAGCTCTCTTCGTCGGGCCGCGTGCGCGAGGCGTACGACCGCTTCGCCGCGCCCGGCTTCAAGCATCACAACCCGTACTTTCGCGGCGACGCGGCGTCGCTCCGCGAGGCGATGGAGAAGGACGCGGCCGTACATCCGAACAAGGTCTTGACGGTGCAGCGCGCCGTCGCCGAGGGCGACCTCGTGGCCGTGCACTCGTGGGTGCGGATGCACGGCGACGACCCCGGCTACGCGCTCGTGCACATCTTCCGCTTCGACGGCGGCCGCGTCGCCGAGCTGTGGGACATCGCCGCGCCGGTGCCGCCAAATTCGCCGAACGACAATGGGATGTTCTGAGTCCCTGTGTCATCCCGAGCGAAGCGAGGGCCCCCCTGCCGATCGGCCGGGGATCCTTCGCCGTCTTCGCGGCTCTGGATGACACCGCGCTACAGCGCGTCCAGCACGCCCCGCCAATACTCCTTTCGCTTCGCCACGTCCTTCTGCGACCCGAGCTTCGAGTGCTGCACGGCCACGGACGACTTGCCCGAGCCCTTCGCGTAGAAGCCCACCTCCACGCTCGTGTCGTCGGGCGCGGTCAGGCGCAGCGACTTCGGCGCCGTCGCCTTCCGCTCCTTGTACTTCTCCTTCTTCGCCGCGCGGCGGAAGGCGTCGAAGAGCTCGCCGACCGGCATCGCGAACGTGCGCGAGACGTTCGCCACGTAGCCGGCGGCGGTCTCGTGCACCTGGCGCAGGCCGCGCTCGCGCTCGTACGTCACCGTCACCATCTGGCTCCACCACGGCGGCGCGCCGAACCGCTCGCTGACCATGGCCGCGATGTCGCGATGCGCCATCTTCTTGGCGCCGGCCTTGTCGAGCAGCGCGAGCCACTCCGCCCAGCCGCGGCCCGTGGCGCGGGTCACGGCCTCGTCGCCAATATTCTTTGACGCCATCCGTCAGATCCCTTCGTCGGCGGTCGGCCCGTAGACCGACGGCACGGGGATGTCGAGCAGGCGCAGATAGACCGAGAGCTGTCCGCGGTGGTGGTAGGTGTGATTGAGCAGCAGATTGCGGATCATCCCCGCCTTCGGCGCGTCGGCGATCACCTTGTCACCGAAATGGAAGCGGAACGGCTGCATCATTTGCTCGTTGTCCATCGCTCCGATGACCGAGAGAAATTCGTCGACGTTGCGGCGGAACAGGCCGGCCGGCGGCAGATCGCGCGGCACGGGCGGACGCGTGCGCGGGTCGAGGCTGTCGTTGCGCAGCACGATGACGCCGAGCGACGGCAGCGCGGCCACGTGGTACGCCAGGTCGCCGATGGACTTCGACTTGGCGTGCGGGCGCCAATCCATCTTGTCCGCGGGGACGCGCTCGAGCACCCGCGCGGTCACGTCGGCTTCGCGTTTCAGTTCATCGGCCAGGGTTTGGACAATCGGCATTGCTCTCCTCCGAAATCGGCTGTTTGCGTCTCACTATACTTCTGCCATCACAGTCGAGACAGACTACCGCCGATGGGCAGTGCTGCTCCGCGAGATCGCCGAGAAGAAGTTCCGCGTGCCGCCGGACGAAGCCGAAGCGCTGGTCAACGACGTCTTCATCGCCTATCTGTTGCGGGTCCAGCACGTCCGCAACCCTGAAAAGTGGCTCGTCGGCGCGGTCTGCCACGCCAGCCGCGGCTACTGGCGGCGCGAGCTGCGCACGGAGCCGCTGCCGCGCGACCTGCGCGAGCACGTCGACCCCGGCTCGCTCGACGCCGAAGACCGTCTCGTGTCGAAGCTCACCGTCGCCCTCGCGCTCAGCCATCTGGGCGAGCGCTGCCGCCGCGCGCTCCGTATGTACTACCTCGACGGCTACTCGATGGCGGAGATGGCAAAGCATCTGAACACCACCCCCGGCTACGCCGCGCAGATTCTTCACGAATGCCGGCGCCGCCTACGTTTGATTTACCGGAGGCTCGCAAGAGAGGACCGTTGAACGGGCATTACGACGAGGGGACGCTCGCCGATTACCTGGAGAGCCCGGAGGCGTTCGCCGAGCGCGGCGCGCTGGAGCGTCACCTCGCCGTCTGCCGCCGCTGCCGCGGCGTGCTCGACGAGCTGCGCGAGCTCGACGCGGCGCTGCAGTCGGGCGAGCTGTGGGAGCTCGCCGCCCCGGTCGATGCGCAGCGCGACGCGCCGGAGTCGATCAGCTCCCTCGCCGCCGCATTGACGCGAGAAGAGGAGCAGGCCGCGCAACGCCTCGGACGCATCATCGACAGCCCGATCATGTTCCGCCGCGCCAACGTCGTGGCGCGCGCGGAGCTGCAGAACGCCGGCGCGATCCGCGTCCTCTGCACGCAGTCGCGCAGCCTGCGCGAGAAGCAGCCGATGCACGCCCTCACGCTCGCCGACACGGCCGTGGCGCTGTGCGAGCGGCTCGCGCCGGAACGCTACCCGCCGACGCTCATGGCCGAGCTGCGCGGCGGGGCCTGGCTCGAGCGCGCCAACGCCCTGCGCTGCCTCAGCCGCTTCGCGGAGGCGCTCGACGCGCTCGACTTCGCCGAGAACGCCTACGCGCGGACGCCGGTGGCCACGTTCTCGCTCGCCCTCGCGCAGTACCTCCGCGCCGTGATCTTCTTCGAGACCGAGCGGCTCGACGAGGCCACGCGCCTGGCCCGCCGCGCCGCGCGCATCTTCCGGCAGTTCGGCGAGGACGACCGCTTCCTGCACGCGAAGATCGTCGAGGCGGGCGTGCTGTTCCACCGCCACCGCTTCGCCGAGGCGCTGGAGCTCTTTGCGTCGCTGGTCGCGCCGGCCAAGGAGCTCGGCGACGCCTCCACCATCGCCCGCCTCTACGGCAACATGGCCAATTGCTACCTCGGGATGGAGCGCCGCTCCGACGCCTGCCTCTATTTTGCCCAGGCGCTGTCACTGTATGAGGCCCTCGGCCTCGAGACCGAGAAGATCCGCACGCGCTGGAGCCTCGGGCGTTTATCCGTGGCCGCCGGCAAGGTCGACGAGGGAGTCGGCCGCCTGCGCGAGACCAAGCGCGAGTTCGAGGCCCTCGGCCTGACCAACGAGGCGGCGCAGGTGACGCTCGACATCGTCGAGGCGCTGCTCGCGCGCGGCGAGACGGCCGAGGTGTCGCAGCTGTGCGCCGGACTCGTGGAGAGCTTCGTCGCGGCGGGAATGACCGGCAACGCGCTCACGGCGCTCGGTTATCTGCGCGAAGCCGTGGCGAGCGGATGCGCCGACCGCGACCTCGTCGAGCAGGTGCGCGCGTATATTGCGGGCGGGCCGGAGACGGCGGAGCGGCCGTTCAATCCGGAGTAAGCATGCGCCGCGTTTCCGTGCCGACGGTTTGCGCTCGAACGTGATGGAGCGCCGATGACAAGGACGGGCCGATGACTCCGAACAAGCACACGGTCGAGCGGTATATCGAGGGGTTTAACCATAGCGATCATGCGCAGATCCTGGCGTGCGTCACTGACGACGTCATATGGGAGATGCCGGGTGTCTTTCATTTGGTCGGCAAGGAGGCTTTCGACAAAGAGATCGAGAACCCGGAGTTCGTCGGAAGCCCGATCGTGACGATCAAGCGCTTGATCGAGGAGGGTGACGTCGTCGTCGCCGAGCTCGATGTGCATGCGACGAAGAGAGACGGAGGAACGCTGGATGCCGTTTTCTGCGACGTCTTCGTGATGCGAGATTCGAAGATCAGCCGCCTGACGTCTTACTTTGGCGCGCTTGGCTGACATGTCCGGCACTCCCTGAGGCGGCGCGCGTCTCCCCTAATCATTTCGGCGCTGGCGACACCCTCTCCTCGAAGGAGAACCCGATGCCGCTAATCGTCCTCGTCTTGCTGCCGATCATCATCTCCGGCGGCGTGATTTCAGTGCCGGGCACCTAGGAGGCCACGTCGCCCGGCGGGAAGCCGAAGCTCAATCGCACCATGGCGTACTCCGGATCCATGGCCCCGTCCGCGCGGCGGATCGTGAGCGGCGGCTCGACGAACGGCGTGCGGCCGGGCGGGAGGTCGGCGGCGCGGGCGGCGGCGAAGAGGGAGATCATCGGAGTCTCCCCTTCCTTGAACGCCACGTCGCGGCGCCGCAGCAGCGCGAGCTCGTGCGCGCGCAGCGCCGCCTCCGCGCGCTCGCGCTGCGCGAACGGGAACACGAACGCGAACACGCCGCCGGGAGCGAGAATGCGCGCCGCCGTCCGCGCGTAATCGGCAACCGTGCCGCGCACCTCGATCCGCGCCGGCACCGCCTGCGGATGGGCCGCCTCCACCGCCGTGCCGGGCGGAAAGTACGGCGGCGAGCCGGTGACGAGGTCGAAGCGCTCGCCGCCTGCGAACATCCCCTCGTCGCGCAGATCGCCCTCGCGGACGTCGAAGCGCGGCTCGAGGCCGTTGTAGCGGACGCTCTTCCGCGCCAGACGGACCGAGATCGATTGCGCTTCGACCGTCACGACCGTCGCGCCCGGCAACCGCCACGCCGCGACGAGCGCGACCGAGCCGATCCCCGAGCCGAGGTCCGCGGCGCGTTCGACCCGCGGCGCCCACTGCGTGCCGTACCACGCCGTCAGCACATCGTCGGTCGAGAAGCGGTGGCCGGTTTTGTACTGGAAGATCCGAAAATTTCCGGAAATGTAATCGAGCGTCTCCCCCTCTTCCGCCTCGACGCCGCCGGGAGGAAGGGGACCGGGACGAATCCAGCCGCGGTAGTCGGTTACCATATGCAACTCTGACAGCGGCGGCCGGGCCGCCGCACTCCAGATTAAAAACCAGGAGGAACTTGCGTGAAGAAACTTTCCGTATTCTTCATGCTCCTGGCGCTGGCCCTGCCTTTGGCGGCTCAAGACCTCGCTTCCATCGAGAAGCGCGTCACGGTCAAGAAGCTGGACAACGGACTGACGGTCATCGTCATGGAGCGCCCTGAAGCGCCCGTCTTCTCGTTCGCCACCATGGTCAACGTCGGCGGCGCGCAGGAAGTACCCGGGATCACCGGCCTTGCGCACATGTTCGAGCACATGGCGTTCAAGGGAACGGACAAGGTCGGCACGACCGACTTCGCCGCCGAGAAGGCGGCACTGCAACAGGTCGAGGTGGCGTACGCCGCGTATGACCGCGCGCGCCGCGACCCGATCAACCACGACGAGGCGAAGATCGCCGAGCTCGAGAAAGCGTGGAAGGCCGCCACCGACGCCGCGAACAAGTACGTCGTGGCCAACGAGTTCACCAAGATCCTGCAGCGCGCCGGCGCCACCGGGATCAACGCCTTCACCAGCAACGACGAGACCGGCTACTTCTACTCGCTGCCGTCGAACCGCGTGGAACTGTGGGCGTACCTCGACTCCGAGCGTTTCCTCCACCCCGTCTTCCGCGAGTTCTACAAAGAGCGCGACGTGGTGTTCGAGGAGCGCCGCATGCGCACGGAGAGCACACCGTTCGGGCGGCTGATGGAGCAGGAGCTGGCCACGGCCTTCACCGCCCATCCGTACGGGCAGCCGGTGGTCGGCTGGCCGTCGGACCTGCACACGTTCTCCGCCACCGACGCCGCCGCCTTCTACAAGAAATACTACGTGCCGTCGAACATGGTCATCGCCGTCGTCGGCGACGTGAAGTCCGCCGAGGTCATGCCGCTCATCGAGAAGTACTTCGGGCGGCTGCCGAAAGCGCCGGCGCCGGAGCCGCTGCGCACCGTCGAGCCGCCGCAGAAGGCGGAGCGCACGGTGCTGCTGCGCGAGACCTCGCAGCCGATGTACCTCGAGGGCTACCACCGCGGCTCGGCCACCGATCCCGACGCCGCCGTCTACTCGATGATCAACGGCATCCTTTCCCAGGGACGCACGTCGCGCCTCTACCGGTCGCTCGTGCGCGACAAGAAGCTCGCCGCGAACGTGGCCAGCTTCGAGGCCTTCCCGGGCGACAAGTACCCAACGCTCTTCGCCTTCATCGGCATCCCCACCGCGGGGCACACCGCCAGCGACCTGATCGAGCCGATCCACGCCGAAGTGGACCGGCTGAAAACCGAGGACGTGACGCCGGAAGAACTGCAGTCGGTGAAAACGCGCGCGAAGGCCGCGCTTCTGCGCCAGCTCGACAGCAACTTCGGCATGGCCTTGCAGCTCGCTTCGTACCAGAACCGCTACGGCGACTGGCGCGAGCTCTTCCGCGAAGTCGAGAAGATCGACAAAGTCACGGCCGCCGACGTCCGCCGCGTGGCCAACGCCATGTTCACGCCGGAGAACCGCACCATCGGCATGATCGAGTCGACGAAGAAGGCGTCCGCGGCGGCGGCGCCGAAGGGAGACGCGAAATGAGACCGCTACGCAAAATTGCGCTCGGGGTCGCGGCGGCGCTCGTCGCCGCCGCGCCGCTCGGCGCGCAGGTTCAAAGCTACAAAGACATCCAGACCCCGCCGCTGCATCCGCTGAAGATCGAGCAGCCCAAGCGGATCCAGCTCGCCAACGGCATGACCATCTTCCTGCTCGAGGACCACGAGCTGCCGCTGATCCGCGGTTCCGCCACCATCCGCGGCGGCGGCCGCGACGTGGCCGCCGACAAGACCGGCCTCAGCTCCATCATGGGAGAGTCGTGGCGCACCGGCGGCACGGAGACGAAGACGGGCGACCAGCTCGACGACCTGCTCGAAGCGCGCGCCGCGCGCCTGGAGACCGGCGTCGACAGCGACTCGATGACCGTGAGCCTCAATCTGCTGAAAGGCGACTTCGACTTCGTTTTCCCGATCTTCGTCGACCTGCTGCAGCACCCCGCGTTCCGGCAGGAGAAGATCGACCTCGCCAAGACGCGCCTCAACACCGCGATCTCGCGGCGCAACGACGATCCGGGCAGCATCGCCGGCCGCGAGGCCACGCGTCTCGCCTACGGCCCCGACTCGGCGTACGCGCGCCAGGCCGAGTACGCCACGGTCGCCGCCGTCACGCGCGACGATCTCCTGGCCTTCCACAAGCGCTTCGTGCACCCCAACAACATCATCCTCGGACTGGTCGGCGACTTCGATTCGGCCGCGATGGAGAAGAAGCTCCGCGCCGCGTTCGAGCCTTGGCCGAAGGGACCGCAGGCCTCGCGCGTCGCCCCCACGGACATCCGTCCGGCGAAGCCCGGCCTCTACTTCGTCGGGAAGGACGACGTGACGCAGTCGAACATCGCCATCGTCGGCCCCGGCATCGTCCGCAACAATCCCGACTACTACGCCGTCGCGGTCATGAACGAGATCTTCGGCGGCGGCTTCTCCAGCCGGCTGCTCAACGAGATCCGCTCCGCCCGCGGCCTCGCCTACGCCGTCGGCGGCGGCATCAGCGCGCCGTGGGACCACCCCGGCATCTTCCGCACGTCGATGGGGACGAAGGCCAACACCACCATCGAGTCGATCGACGCGCTGCGCGGCGAGATCAACAAGCTCGTCGAGAAGCCGATCACGGCCCAGGAAGTGGCCGACGCGAAGGAAGCGATCCTCAACGCCTTCGTCTTCACGTTCGACTCGAAGGCCAAGCTCCTGAACCAGCAGGTGCTCCTCGAGTTCTACGGCTACCCCGCCGATTACTTCCAGCGCTACGCCGCGAACATCGAGAAGGTAACGCCGGCGGACGTCGAGCGCGTGGCCAAGAAGTACATCAATCCCAACCAACTGGCCGTGCTGGTGGTCGGCAAGGAGAAGGACTTCGAGAAGCCGCTCTCGTCGCTCGGCGAGGTGCAGAAGATCGACGTCACCATTCCGGAGCCGGGGCAGAAGCCGGGCGCGAAGGCTGCGGCGCCCGCGGCCAGCAACGCCGAGGGGATCGCCCTGGCGAAGAAAGTGCGCGACTTCGTCGGAGGCCAGGCCAAGATCGACGCCGTAAAGGCCACGCACTCCACCGGCACGATGTCGGTCAAGACGCCGGCCGGGCCGATGGAGATGGAGTTCGACAATCTGATGCAGTATCCCGACCTGCACCGCAACGTGATGAAGACGCCGATGGGCGAAGTGACGATGGTCATGACCCCCGAGGCGGCCTTCATGAGCGGCCCGATGGGGACGCAGGACCTGCCCGGCTCGCAGACGACGGCAATGCGCAACGAGTCGCGCGCCGACCTGATCACGGTGCTGAAGAACATCGACAAGCCGGACTACACGTTCACGGTCACGGGAACGGAGAAGGTCGGCGACGTGAACGCGCAGGTGCTGGAGATCGGCACCGGCGCGTCGACGATGAAGTGGTACGTCGATCCCGCCACGGGGAAGCTCCTGCGCAAGGTGTCGCAGGGCCGCCAGGGCGAGGCGGTCACGGAGTACACGGAGTGGAAGACGTTCGGCGGTCTGAATCTCCCGGTCGCCTTCACCATCACCACCGGCGGCCAGCCCTCGGGCGGCGGCAAGGTGACGGTGATGGAGGTCAATCCGACGGTCGATCCGAAGCTCTTCGAGAAGCCGGCTACGAAATAGCGCTCGATGGAGGACAGGCACTCATGCCTGTCCTCCTTTTTCCTGAATCGTCTTCACCAGCCGCGCCAGCATCACCGTCATTTCGTGCATGGAGTGGATGACGCCCACCTGGAACGCCGAGGGCGCCTCCCCCGCGGCGCACGCGCAGTGGTTGCAGGGGCCGCCGCGGCCGCCGTCGTGGTTGTCGAGCGGATGGCCGCACGCGCAGGAGTCTTTCGCAAGCTGCATCGCGGAAGCATAGCCGAAGGCAGGTAGGGCCTTCTCCCCGCCGTGCGGGGAGAAGGTGGCGCCGAAGGCTTCCCAACTTCGAGCCCCCTCTCCCCGCAAGCGGGGCGAGGGGACTATGATGCATCCTTCACTCATGTCCTCAGAGCAGCCGCGCGTCCTCGTCGTGGAGGATAACGCTTTCGACCGCGCTCTCCTGCAGGCGCATCTGCATCCGTTGCCGGCCGACGTCGCCTTCGCCGGCGACGGCATCGAGGCGTGGGAGATGCTCGAGCGCGACGCCCGCCAATTCGACGTCATCCTCCTCGACCGCACCATGCCGCGCATGAACGGCCTCGAGCTCCTGGCGCGCCTCAAATCCGACCCGCGCTGCCGCACCATCCCCGTCATCCTGCAGACCGGCAGCGTCGGCCGCGAGGAGATCCGGGAAGGCATCAACGCCGGCGCGTACTACTACCTCACCAAGCCGTACAACGCCGAGGTCCTGCGCATGGTCGTGCGCACCGCGGCGGCGGATAACAGCGAGATGCGCCGGCTGCAGTCGCAGCTCGAGCGCGGCGTGAAAGCGCTCGGCCTCGCCCAATACGCGATCTTCAGCTACCGCACCATTGACGAGGCCCGCGACCTCGGCTCCGTCCTGGCCCGGTCCTGTCCCGATCCCGAGTCCGCCGTCATCGGCCTGACCGAGATCCTCGTCAACGCCGTCGAGCACGGCAACCTCGGCATCACCTACGACGAGAAGACGCTCTTGCGTACGCACTCGCAGTGGGAGGCGGAGATCGAGCGCCGCCTGACGATGCCGGAGTATGCCGGGCGGACGGCCGAGGTGCGCTTCGAGCGCGAGGGGCGCGAGATCCGCTTCACCGTGCGCGACTGCGGCGGCGGCTTCGACTGGCGGCGCTACTTCGACATCGATCCCGCCCGCGCCTTCGACACCCACGGCCGCGGCATCATCATGGCCCGCCATCTCAGCTTCCATTCGCTCGAGTACCGCGGCTGCGGGAACGAGGTCGTGGCGACGGTGAGAGTGGCGCAGTGAGGCCGGCCAAAGAAAATCAGAAACTGAGAATGCGAATGCAGAATTGAGAAAACGGGAGCGCCTTGGCGAACGGACTCCCGGTTTTCTTCATTCTGCATTCGCATTCTGCGTTCGGAGTTTCCACGGCCGACGGAAGCGCATCGCATGACCACATCATCAGACACCTCCCTCGCCCGCCGCCTCGGCCCCTTCGACGCGACCATGCTCGTCATGGGCGGCATCATCGGCTCCGGCATCTTCATCAACCCCTACGTCGTCGCCCGCCACGTCCACACCCCCTTTCTCATCCTCCTGGCCTGGATCGCCGGCGGCGTCATCGCTCTCCTCGGCGCGTTCGCCTACGCGGAGCTGGCGTCGCTGCGGCCGGAGACCGGCGGGCAATACGCGTATTTGCGCGACGCCTACCACCCCTCCGTCGCGTTCCTCTACGGCTGGGCGCTGCTCCTGGTGATGCAGAGCGGCGGGATGGCCGCGGTGGCGGCGACGTTCGCGAAGTACACGGTGGAGCTGACAGGCGTGCCGGTCGCCGATTCGATTCTGGCCGCGATCACGCTCGGGATTCTGACCTTGATCAACTGCCTCGGCGTGCGCAGCGGCACGAACACGCAGAACGCCTTGATGCTGCTCAAGCTGGCCGCCATCGTCGTGCTGATCGTCGCGGGCGCGTCGGTGGTGAATCCCGCGCGCCTCTCGCTGCGCCACGTCGCGGACGGCCCGTCGCTCCTGCTCCGCTTCGGCGCGGCCATGACGCCGGTGATGTTCGCTTACGGCGGCTGGCAGACGGCGAGCTTCGTCTCCGGCGAGCTGCGCAATCCGAAACGCGACCTCGTCGTCGGCCTCGTCGCCGGCGTCTTCGGCGTGATCGCCGTCTACGTCGCGGTGAACATCGTCTGCGTCGGCGTCTTGGGCGCGGAGACGCTGGCGAACGTGACCACGCCGGCATCGGCGGTCATGCGCACCGCCCTCGGCGCGCGCGGCGCCCGCTTCATCGCCGCCGGCATCGCCGTCTCCACGCTCGGCTTCCTGAGCCAGAGCATGCTTACCGCGCCGCGCGTCTACTACGCCATGGCCAAGGACGGCGTTTTCTTCCGCGCCGTCGGCCGCGTGAGCGAAGGGGCGCGCGTGCCGGCGGTGGCGATCGTGCTGCAGGGTCTCGTGGCCATCGTCATCACTCTCTCCGGAACGTACGAGCAGATCTTGAGCTACGTCGTCTCCGTCGACTTCGTCTTCTTCGGCCTCACCGGCGCGGCGGTGTTCGTCTTCCGCCGCCGCCACGGCCCCGGCCAGTTCCGCACGCCCGGACACCCGGTGACGACGGCGGTGTTCACGCTGGCGTGTTGGGCGGTGGTGGTGGCGACGATCGTGCAGTCGCCGAAGGACAGCGCCATCGGCTACGCCATCCTTCTTGCCGGACTTGCTGCCTACCGGCTATGGCGCCGATAATCAACGGGTGATCGAGCTGCTCCGCAAAGCCCGCAAAATCGGCTTCCTCTTCTCCGGCGGCTCGATGCGCTGCGTCTTTCAGGTCGGCGTCGTCGAAGCATTGCGCGAGCTCGACGTGCATCCGGCCGTCTGCCTCGGCGTCTCCGGCGGCGTCTGGAACGCGGCAGCGGTCGCGGTCGGGAACGCGCACCGGCTGCGTCCCTACTGGCACTTCTTCACGCGCTTGCCAGCCGTCGATCTGACGAACCTCCTGCGCGAGCACTCGCCGTTCATCTGGTCGCGGATTCACGAGCGGAGCTTCCGCCGCTACGTCGGCAACGAGCGGATCAAGTCGCCCGAGACGCTGCCGATCTTCGTCGGCGTGACACGGCTGCGCGACCGCGCGCACGTCGTCCTCGACGCCCGCGCGGCGAGCGATCCGTTCCGCCTGCTGCTCGCGTCGAATTACTTGCCGCCGTTCTACACGCATCCGATCGACATCGACGGCGAGCGCTACGCCGACGGCGGCTTCACGAACAACATCCCCTACGAGGCGCTGTTCGAGCGTGGCTGCGACGCGGTGGTGCTGATGGCGCCGAAGGGCTTGAGCGAGGGCGGCCTGCACCGCAATGTGCACGACTCCGAGCACGCCATCCCCGCCGAATTCGCCGATCGCGTCGTGGTGATCCGCCCGCGCCATCGCCTCCCGATCGGCTTCGTCGACCGGCGCTGGCACAAGCTCGCGGAGATCGCCGACCTCGGCCGCCTCCGGGCCCGCGAAGTGCTCCTCGGCGAGACCCACCCGCAGACGGAGCTCATCGCCGCGCGCGGTCCGGCGCCATCGGCGTATTACTCGCGGGTGCGCAAGTGGCTTGGGGTTGTTGGTTCTTAGTTCTTGGTTCTTGGTTCTTAGTTCTTGGTTTTTGCGTTTGCGACGTCCCAACCACGAACCCGCTCACAACTCGCGCAATCCGTCCAGCAGCCGCCTGTTTTTGTCAGCTTGTGAGGGCAGTTGGGCCGTTATTGCGCCAAGGCCAAAAAATAAACGGGCTTCAGCGGGAGCAGGCGGCGATATTGGTCTGGAATACGGGAGTAATGCTCGACCCATAAATCAAAAAAACGTCGGAGATCTAATAACATCACTCGACGACGTTCCTGCGTTCGCGTCTCCTCTTCCGCATCTTTAGTGAATCCACTGGTTGCGACAAACAAACCGACATCAACATCCGCTACTACCGCGAAGAACGAGCGGACTTCTCGTGCGGCGATTCGTTCAGCCGTACGTTTAACCTGAACTTTGATGCGTGGGCCTGTGATGCCTAAAGGATCTGAGTGGGCGATAACGTCAATACCTCGATCGGGACCTAGCGGAGCGATCCAGCTGACGTGATATCCCATGCCCCGCAGCAAGCCCGCTACAAGTTGTTGGAAGTCATAAGGGTTCATGACTGCAAGATACGTCTCGATTTCGCTCCAGGCTGACTCTTCAGCTTCTTCGAGAGTTGTCGCAGATTCCTCGGCCGGAGTCGCGAGCTCCTGCTCCTCGTCTTCATCGCCGGCGCCGATCGGTTGCTGCTCCTTCCACTGTTTGTACAGACGCCCAGCCTCGCGGATAAATTCGTACGGGTCTTTGAACCTTGTGTATGCAGCTCGACCTTCTTCTGTTACGGACCACAAGCCCTTGTTTTTGATCAGCCAGCCCGCCTTAACAGACGAAATCGTTGCGAAGCGAACCATTTTTTCGTAACGGCGAATCTCGGGATTTGCCGGATAGTTCTGTCGCTCAAAATCGGTCGGTGGCACGACATCCCACATTCGTTCGAGCACCGTCTTCGCCTGCAGCCCTTCGGCGTGTGGCAAAAGAACCGTAAAGACTCCGCGGGCGAGTTCACCCACTCTTTTTCGCGTAACTTGAGCCATTCCGGAATTGTACACTTCCCGGACGGCGCCGGCGGGGCGCGCCGAGGGCCATGCTGTTGGCTGGCGCGCGCTCGCCGGGCGACAGGCGCAGCGCAACTTAGCGCGATACAGTATGCGTAAATATTTGGGGACGGCAACCGGTTGGCCGACTTTCCGTTTGACTCGTCCCGTCTCAAAAGCGGCGTAGCCGGAAGTCATTTCCGCTTTGCTGGAGCCTGAGCGCGTAACGCGGATCGCTTCACTCGCTGAATAACCGATTTACGCTTCTCGGCCTTTGGCACGGCTGCGCGAGCAGTGGTTTGATGTTGCGGAAGGCGTGCGCCTTTCTGGTGCCAAAGGACGCGAGACAATGGTAGCGGCACCTCATCAAAGAACTGGGCCAGTTGAGCTGTCCTGTCTCTGGTGTGTATGGGAAACTCAACGATGAGCTGTTCGGATTCTTTGCCGTAAGTGAGAACCACATAGCCTCCGGCATCGAGCTGAGCCAAAGCACCGAGCGATGGCTCCGGAGCCTGAAGCGGATCGTCAATCGTCTCAAACGGGATCGGCAGCCATTTCGCCAACTCGGCTTTGCTCAGCCGAGCCGTGATCACCGGCACCGCTGGATCCATCAATTCGTGTGGCTTTGCTCGTCGCATGGCTGTTTCATTCCGGATCGTGCCGCTTGGTTAAGATAACAGAAATCGCCACCAACTCGCCTGGCTCGAGAACGATGACGCCGAAACGTCCCTCGCTCCACTGCGGCCAAGCTGGAGCCTGACCCGGATCCGGCGCCACATCGGTGAAGAATTCAAAACCGATGATTCTGTCTGGCAGCGGTCCGTCCCACGCCTTCACAGCCGGACGGTAGCCGGCGAAAATGTTTCGGCGCTGCCTGCCCCAAACTTGTCCTGAGAAAGCGACCTTCTCGTTTTCCGTAGGATCTATGTGTGTTCGGCGGTGAAAGGGGCCGAAGCGCGCCGGTCTTCCGGATGCCGCCATCGCTTGGATCGTACAACGAGGTTATTTATTCGGGGCGGACGAATTCCTGAGCTCTCGCGCTACCCGGCTAACCAAGAACCAAGAAACCCGCTCACAACTCGCGCAATCCTTCCAGCAGCCGCCCCACATCCTCCTCCGTCGTGTAGCACGCGCAGCCCGCGCGGATCACGCTGGCCCTGCTGGTGCGCCGAGCTCGCGCACGGCGGTGAGGGCGTAGAAATCGCCGTGGCTGACAAAGAGGCCGCGGCTGGCGAGCGCGCGAGCGTATTACTCGCGGGTGCGCAAGTGGCTTGGGGCGTGAAGATCCGCTACGGTGCCTCCACCTTCACCGTCATGCCTGCCGACCAGACGTTTCGCTCGATGAACGAGCGAAGCGCCGGCGCGGGGCGGAAGTAGCCGGCCAAAACGACCAGCGTCACCATCGTACGGGCCTGCGCACTCAACTGCAGGTCGATTTCGTTCCCGATGCTCATCGAGCCAAAAACCGGAGATCGAAAACGATCGTTCGCGTAGCGAATCGTAAGCGATGGTGGATCGAGACCGGTCAATGGATGACCGGCCCACCCGGTGTAGGTGTATTCGAGGGCGGCATATCGCTTGTTGGCGAGGCCCGACGGAATGTGATCCGCCCCTTTGTTCAGCGGCGTCGCCAGCGCGGAGAAGAAAATCACGTCGGGAGCGAAGCTCTCCACCTCGCCGGTGAATGAATCGTCGCTTGAAGTCGACGGTCGATCGGCGGAGCCGCCGGCGATCTGCAGCGCAGCGGTGTGCGGAACCGTGGCGCGCTCGGTGTCCGTCTGGTCTTTGATGCCCCACGAGACTGACATTCGCACCACGCCGGCGGTTCCACGACCGGCGCGGGTCCGAACCGGTTGCTCCTTGGCATCGATTCCGTCGCCGCGCGTTCGATTGCTGCGATAGACGCCGGCGTCAATCCCGAACCATGCGCTCGGACTCTCGGTGGTGTGGCTGGTACGAGTCAGAGGACGTCCCCAACCGCCCTGAACCCCGACCGTATGATGCACGTGCGGATCAGACAGCTTTCGATCGCGGCCGCCGATGGCCACGACGTCGAACACGGCGTCGCGAATCGTAATACTGCGCGCTTGAAAGATGTAGTCCGCCTGGTCGCGGTCGTCATGTTTCGTCTCGGTTGCGGCGACGGCCCGCTTGACTAGATAGGAAGCGCTTACGGTCAGGCTGCCGAGGCCGTGCGAGATCGTGAATCCTTGCCCGGTCTCGGCGATCGGTAGGACCGATGTCGCCCCGACGAACTCGTACTTGCCGAATTCGAGAGTGAACCCATGGCCGCCGAAGACCGTCATCTTGTATTTGTCTGCCGTGACCGTCCCTTTTTCCTCCTGATCGCCGAAATCGGCGTCGTTGAAGAGGAATGAGAGATCGGTGTTCACGTCCTCGCCGAAATTGCGCGAAAAGTCGAGACGGGCGTTGCCGGGCAGGTGCGTGCGCCGGCCACCGATGAAATGATGGCCGGTCGTGGAGTCGAGCACCGCGGGCGATCCGGTCTGCGTGTCATCGGCGGCGAAGCGCGGATCGATGGCGAATCCGACCGCGCCTGCGGGAGTCGCGGAGGTCTCGTCCTCGACCTCGGGAAGAGGTTCGGCGCCTTTCAAGATACCGAGGTACATCTTCGCGTTGGCCACGGCCGTGTTCTCTCCGAAGCGACGCAATTTCACCGTCACTCTCTGCGACTGCGCGGCACGCGCAAGGAGATCGGGATAGAGAGCAACGCGCTTGTCCGGATCGATGCGGACGGTCACGGTGCAGTCGACTTTCGACGGCTCGTCCTTTACCGGCGGACACGTCCCGTGGGCATAGGTCGTCTCCATCTTCTTGGTCGTTTCGTTCATCTTGGGCGCGGCATCGATCCGCACCGTCATCGTTGCCAGAAAGCGCCGCGTGGCCGTCCGGTTGTGCAGCACGATCGTCGGCTTGGCTGTCGCGGGAGGCACAGCGCTAACTTCAATGATCACCGGCTTTCTCGGATTCGTGACTCTCGAGCTGGCGAAACCCGCATCCGTTACGCGAACGACTCTCACCTCGTCGCCAGTTCGATACGCGCCCGGCTGCGGCGCGACCGTTTGGGCTATGGATGGACTCGTGACCAACATTGCGATCAGCAGCGCTTCGCCTCTCATTGGGAATCTCCTCTCTATATGAGAGACGCCCACGAGCGTTTCCCGTGAATGGCTGGACCCTCGATTTCGGACACGTCCGATCGAAGCTGCGCAAGCGCTCAGTGCGTGAAGATCGACAGGAACTCGGCGCCTGCGTACGCGAAGAGGACGTCGCCGATGTTGTTGTCCGACTCGTCCCCTCTCTTCGGTCCGGCCACATGCTTCGCGTATTCCGGCGTCTTCTGGAACGCCGCAAACTGCGCCTCGTTCATCTCCCAACCCGAGACGCAAGACATGTGATGTGCCCGGGAAGGCGAGATTCAAGGGCGCAACGAGCTTGTAGGACAGATTTTGATCGAACAGCCGTTTCACTCACGTGCCGCCAGAGGCTGGCCTTCACGGTCAGCTGCAAACCTCAAACACGCAAGGATATCTTCGTGGGTCAACTCGGGAAAATCAGAAAGGACTTCTTCCTCTGTCATGCCCGACGCGAGATAGGACAACACGTCGTACACTGTAATTCGCATTCCTCGAATGCATGGCTGGCCGCCACGTTTGCCTGGTTCTACCGGCGGGCGGCGCGAAGAGCCGCGGCGAATGCGCGCCGGGCGCGATGAAGCGACACGCGGGCTCGCCTTCACCGAAATCAAGAACTAAGAACCAAGAACCAAGAACCCGCTCACAACTCGCGCAATCCTTCCAGCAGCCGCCCCACATCCTCCTCGGTCGTGTAGCACGCGCAGCCCGCGCGGATCACGCTGGCTCTCGGCGCGCCGAGCTCGCGCACGGCGGTGAGGGCGTAGAAGTCGCCGTGGCTGAGAAAAAGACCGCGATCGGCGAGCGCGCGCACGACTTCCTCGTCGTCGCGGCCGTCGACGTTGAACGCGACCGTCGGCGTGCGCGGCATCGACGGCGGCGGGCCGTAGAGCGTCACGTTCTTCATCGACGACAGACCGTCCCACAGCATGCGCGAGAAACGAACGCCCTCGTCGTGGAGCTTCGCGTAGGCGCCGGCGAGGCGCTCGCGGCGCGTGCTCCCCTCGCCCATCGAGGCGATGAAGTCGATCGTCGCGGCGATCCCGGCGATGGCCTCGTGGCACTGCGTCCCCGTCTCGGCGCGCTCCGGCGCGGTGTCGGGCGCGGGGATCAGCTTCGGCCACGGCAGCGACTCCAGCAGCGGCTGCCGCGCGAAGAGGATGCCGGCGTGCGGTCCGTAGAACTTGTACGCGGAGCAGGCCAGGAAATCGCAGCCGATGCGCTGCACGTCGATGAGCTCGTGCGGCGCGAGGTGGACGGCGTCGACGAAGAGCAGCGCGCCGGCGTCGCGTGCGATCGACTTCGCCAGCTCCAAGTCGTTGATGGTCCCGCACGCGTTCGACGCGCCGCCGACGGCGATCAGCTTCGTCCGCGGCGAGACGAGCCCGCGCAGATGATCCCAGTCGATCTGCGCGGTCTCGCGGACGAGGCGCGCCGAGCGCACCACGACGCCGCGGTCGATCTCCAGGGCGCGCCACGGCGCGACGTTGCCGTGATGATCGAGGTCGGTGACGATGACCTCGTCGCCGTCGCGCCAGGTGCGCCCGAGGGCGCGGGCCAAGTGAAACGTCAGCGTGGTCATGTTCGCCCCGAAGATCACCTCGGCCGGCGAGCAGTTGAGGAACTCCCCCACCGTCTCCCGCGCCGACTCCAGGATCACGTCGGTCTCGATGCTCGTCGGGTAGGCCCAGTGCGTGTTTGCGTTGTGGTGAAAGAGGTACTCATTCATCGCCTCGGCGACGGCGCGCGGCACCTGCGTTCCGCCCGGCGCATCGAAGTAGGCGACCGGATACCCCTTGTAGATGCGCTCGAGCGCCGGAAACTGATCGCGGACGTTCTCCATGGCGGGCGCATTCTAGCGGAGGCGCGATTCCGGACAACCGTCCAGTTTCAGGACGCGAATTGCGTCATTTGTACCGGGAATTGGACGGCACGGGCTCTGCAGTATGCCCACGCCATGAACGCGATCCTGCAGAGTCTCGACGTCGCTCTACAACCGTTGGTGAACTTGACGACCGAGGAGGTCATCGGCTATGAGGCCCTGGCCCGCCCCGCCGGCGCGCAGGACGCGCCGGCGGCGCTCTTCGAAGCGGCGCTCGCGGGCGGGTGGATCGCCGAGCTGGAGCTCGCCGTCGCCAGGCGCGCTTTCGACAGCGCGTCGCTTGCGTCCGGGCAGCGCCTTTTCCTCAACGTCCACCCGAGCGCGCTCGAGTCCCGCGGCTTCGGCCGCCGGCTGCGCCGCGCCGTTTCCGTCTGCCGCGCCGTCATCGAGATCACCGAACAAGGGCCGATCGCCGATGCCGAGACCGCGCTCGCGAACGTCGCGGAGCTGCGCGGCGCCGGCGCGCTCTTCGCCCTCGACGACTTCGGCAGCGGCTACGCGCACCTGCGCTGGCTGCGCGAGATCCGTCCGCGCTTCATCAAGCTCGCCCAGACGATCGCCGGCGACTTCGAGCGCGTGCCGTGGCGGTGCAGTATCGTGCACATCGTACAGAGCTTCGCCCAGGAGGCCGGCTGCTCCGTCATCGCCGAGGGGATCGAGACCGCGGAAACCGCGAACGCGGCGCGGGCGTTGGGCGTCGAATTCGGACAGGGATACTTTTTCGGCAAGCCGGCGGTCCGCAAGTCATTGCTCTGCAGAACGATGACACGACCCGCGCCGGTCTCGGCGTCACCGTTGTGGCCTGCGGCTTGATCGTAGTCGACGTTGACTCCCATCGACTCGACGTTGACTCCGATCGACTCAAAATGACTTCGATCGACTCGTCGATGACTTCGATCGACTCATCGATGACTTCGATCGACTCAAAATGACTTCAATCGACTCGTCGATGACTTCGATCGACTCAAAATGACTCCGATCGACTCGTTGATGACTTCGATCGACTCGTTGATGACTTCAATCGACTCAAAATGACTTCGATCGACTCGACGTCGACTCCAATCGACCTGACGTTGACTCCGATCGACTCAACGTTGACGACGATCTTGCCAACTGCCAGGTGTCACTCGCCCTTCCTGTCCTCCTCCACCTTCGCCCCTTTCGTCTTCATCCACGCCGCCAGGTCGTCGTGCTTCCCGCGGATTGCTTCCGCGAGGGGCGTCTCGCCGCTGTCGCTGCGCGAGTTGATCTCCGCGCCGTGATCGAGGAGGAGCTGGATGAGGTCCTGCCGTCCGAGCTCGGCCGCCTCGTGCATCGGCGTGAAGCCGCGGGCCTGGCGGACGAGCGCGTCGGCGCCGTGATCGAGGAGAAGCTTGGCCGTGGCGTACTGCCCGCTCAGCATGGCCGCCTGCAGCGGCGTGTTGCGGAACTTCGTCTCCGCGCGCGCGTTCACGTCCGCCCCTTTGGCGATGAGGAGCTCCGCGTTCGCCACGTTGCCGGCGAATGCGGCGAGATGCAGCGGCGTCCAGCCGAACGAGCGCGCCGTCACCGCGCTCGTCTTCAGCATGGCCTCGAGCTGCTCCGGCGTGCCGACGGCGGCGGTTTCGAAGAGATCGAGCTTCGGCTTCCTGGCCAGCACAGCCTTCAGCACCTCGTTCTCCTGCGGCGGGATGAAGGTTTCCTTGTTGCGGAGGATGAACATCGAAGCGATGACGGCCGACGTTCCTTTCGGCGTGTGGGCGTTGACGAGCGCGGGGTCGGCGTCGACCATCGTCCGGACGGCAACGGCGTCGTTCGCGGAGACCGCCTTGAAAAACGCGGCCTCGTCGGCGGCCAGAAGCGAGATGAGCGCGAAAACGAGAATCATGGTTTGTCCCTCCGCGCTGCAACGTAAGCCGCGCCGCGCCGGCGCGCATGTGCCGTACGGCCGAGGGCTCGACCCATGACTTCCGGCCTATTCGCGCGCGCGGCGCACCTGTGCGATCCTCGACGCCGTGCGCGGCATCGCCATCGCATCGTTCGCGGTCTGGCTGCTGGTCGGGCTGCCCGTTGTCGCTCTCGGCGCGACGACGTGGCAGCGCATGGCCGAGTGGGCGGTCGCCTACGTCCTCTTCGCCGTCCTCTTCGCCGCCGATCTGCGCCGTCCGTCGCTGCCGTTGCTCGCGCTCGCGGCGATGTCCATCGTCGTCACCGTTCTCCTTCTCTGCGACGGCTTCGAAGGCGCGCTCATGGCCCTCATCGCCATGCGCCTCGGCGGCCGTCTGCGCGTGCGCGCCGGCGTCGCCTGGATCGCCGCGCAAACGCTGCTCCTCGGCGCGGCCATCGCGATTCACTGGTCGCTCCGCCCGGCGCTCCTCCTGGCCCCGCCCTACCTCGGGTTTCAGCTCCTGGCCTTCTTCACCGTGCGCTTCCACGAGGCGGCCGCCGACCGCAGCCGCGTCGCCGAGCGCTTGCGCATCGCCCAGGAGCTGCACGACGCCCTCGGGCATCACCTCACCGCGCTGACGCTCAACCTCGAGGCGGCGCTGCAACGCACTGAGGGAGAGGCGAAGCGCGACGTGCAGAAGGCGCAGACGATGGCCCGGCGGCTCCTGGCCGACGTCCGCTCCATCGTGGCCGAGGAGAGCGACCCCTTCGACCTCGCCGCCACGCTGGAGACGATCGTGGCCGGCGTTCCCCAGCCGCGCGTTCACCTCGACGTCGACGGCGCCCTGCACATCGATGACCCGGAGCGCGCGCACATCGTGCTGCGCTGCGTGCAGGAGATCGTCACGAACGCGGTGCGGCACAGCGGCGCCGGCAATCTCTGGATCGCCATCGAGCGCGACGGCGGCGGCTTCCGCATCCGCGCCCGCGACGACGGCCGCGGCAGCGAGGCCCGCGCCGAGGGATTTGGATTGCGCGGCATGCGCGAGCGCATCGAGCGCATCGGCGGCGAGCTGCGCATCGACACGCAGCCGGGCAGCGGCTTCGCCGTCGTGGCGGTGCTGCCGTCGTGATCCGCGTCTTCATCGCCGACGATCAGCTTCTGGTGCGGCAGGGCATCCGCACGCTGCTCGAGCTCGACCGGTCGCTGGAGATCGCCGGCGAAGCGGGCGATGGCGAGGAGACGCTGGCGCGCGTGCCGGAGACGCAGCCCGACGTGCTGCTCCTCGACGTGCGCATGCCGCGGAAGAACGGCATCGACGTGCTGCGCGAGCTCGGCGCGCGCGGCGCGCTGCCGCCGACGCTCATCCTCACCACGTTCGACGACACGGCCACGGTGCTCGACGGCATCCGCGCCGGCGCGCGCGGCTTCATGCTCAAGGACGTGTCGTACGACCAGCTCGTCAGCGCCATCCGCGCCATCGCCGCGGGAGAGACGGTGTTTCAGCCGGCGGTGACGCAGCGGCTGCTGCGCGCGTGGCCGCGGCGCGAGGCGCTGCGGCCGTCGGAACATCTCACCGAGCGCGAGCTCGAAGTGGTGCGCCTCATGTCCGGCGGCTACAGCAACAAGGAGATCGCCCACGCCCTCGGCACGGCCGAGGGGACGATCAAGAACCACGTGTCGAGCATCCTCCAGAAATTCGGCGTGCGCGACAGGACGCGCGCCGTGCTCAAGGCGCTGGAGGCGGGATTGCTGTGACGAGCGCGGCGCGCGCAACGTGGATGCGCTTGGCCGTCCCGCGCTGCTCGCTCCATGCGAAATAGACATCGCGGCCGAGTCTGGCACGAGCGCGGTCTGCGGATCGAGCATGACGACGTCGACGCGCCCGACCGGCTTCCGTCGTCGATGGGAACCGGCGCGCCGAACGACGCTCGGCGCTGCTCCCGCGCAGCGGTGAACCACGCAACGGCGATTCGATCGCCGGCCGCATCGGCCTGCGGCCCGTTCAGCCGCAGTGCCGTCCAGCCGTTCCCCGCTCGTCGCACGACGGCGACTTCAGTGTGGAGTGCGGCGGCCATGCCGCCGCTGTCAGAGCGGCGGCATGGC
>DATDFB010000159.1:0-24070 GCA_036522835.1 Thermoanaerobaculia bacterium
GCGCCACCCTCTCCCCGCGCGGCGGGGAGAGGGACCTTGCCACCGCTACCCCGCCTGCTGCGGCCCGCCGCTCTGCTGCTGTTGCATGTACTTCTGATTGATGTCGACCTTCGAATTCTTGCGCAGGCGCGTCAGCAGCGACGAGCGGAGATTGCGCGCTTCCTGCTGGCGCATCATGTCGCTGTAGGCCGCGCCGTGCTCGGCGAGGTCCTTCGCATCGACCTTCTTCTGCTCCGTCACCTGCAGCGCCACCGCGCCGTCGTTGACGACAATCGGGCCGGTGAGCCGGCCGATCGGCGTGCTGAACGCCGCCTGGATCAGCGGCGTCGTGTCGCCGCTGAAGCCGCTGATGAATCCGAGCCGCGTCACCGTGCTGTCGGCGGCGGTGAGGCCGAGCTTCTTCGCCGCCTCGTCGACGTTCGCAGCCGGCAGCGCCTTCGCCAGCGCATCCTTCGCCGCCTGGCGGGCCTTCTCCATGCGCGCGTCCGCTTCGACCCGGCCGCGGATCTCGTCGAGCGCGGTCACGCCGGCGGGCCGAACACCATAGAGATACGGAATCGACGGGCCGCGCTGCGTGCCGACAACCTGGTCGCCGATGTCGCCCTGCTTCGCGCCGAACGCCCACTGCGAGAGCGGCGCGTTATTGCCGAGGCCGGGAATCGCTTCATTCTTGCCGAACCACTGCGTGTCGTTGGCGCTGACCTTGTCGTTGGCCAGCGCGGTGAACTCCTGCGGCGTCTTCGGCTTCTGGGCCTTGATCCGCTGCATCACCCGGGCGATCTCGTCGCGGGCGATGTCGCGCGAGCGCTCGTCGGCGAATTGCTGCGACAGCATCGGCTTCACTTCCTCGAACGAGCGGACGCCGGCCGGGCGGCGCTCCAGCACCTTGATGATGTGATAGCCGAACTCCTTCGAGCGGATCGGATCGCTGATGGTGTTGAGCGGGATCGAGAACGCGGCCGTGTCGAACGGCTCGACCGTCGAGCCCTGATCGACGAAGCCCATGTCGCCGCCCTTGCCGGCGGACGACGGATCGCCGGAGTTGGCCTTCGCCAGCGCCGCGAAGTCGGCGCCGCCGCGGAGCTGCTTGACGATCGACTCCGCCTTCGCCTTGGCGGCCGCGTCGGCTTCGGCCGGAGCACCGGGATCGACCTTGATCAGGATGTGAAGGATGCGCGCCTGCGCGGGATGCTTGAACTGGTCCTGCGTGGCCTCGTAGCGCTTGTGGAGCTCCGCGTCGGTCGGATTGATCTGCGAGCGGATGCGGGCGAAGTCGGCGATGAGGTACTTGATCGCGCGCTGCTCGCCGTGCATGTACTTCGTCTGGTTCGCCTTGTAGTAGGCGTCGACTTCCTGCGGCGTCACGTTGACGAGCGCCGACATCCGGCTGGCCGGGTAGAGGACGTAGCGGATCTTGGCGTTCTCGGTCGTGCGGCGGTACTCCGCCTCGGCGGCCTTCGGCGCGACGATCACCGAGTTCGTGAGGGCGCTCTCCATCTTCTGGAGCGTGATCTCGCGCGCCAGCTCGTCCTCGAACTCCGCGGGAGAGGAGAAGCCCATCGCGCCGGTGACGTAGCGGTTGTAGAGCTCGTCGCCGACGAACTTGCCGTCGGGGTTCAGCGTCGGGATCTCCAGGATCTTCTGGCGGACTTCCTCGGGCGTGGCGGTGAGGTGTAGCCGCGTGGCCTCCTGCATGAGGAGGTGCTGATCGATGAGCGCGTCGAGAGCCTGCTTGCCGAGCCCCAGAGCCTGGATGGCGTCGGGCGTGAGCGACTGGCGATAGATCTGCTCGTACTGCTTCTGCATGTAGTACAGCGCGCGCTCGTACTCACGCGCGGAGATCGTCTCGCCGTTTACCCGCGCGACGTAGGAGCGGTCATCGGCCGGTCCGCCGGCGCCGCCGGCACCCCAGTCGACGAAGATGAAGAGGATGAAGACCGCCACGACGGCGACCAAGATCCACTTGAGCTGCGAAAAGCTGTCGCGCATTAACTTGAGCATGAAGAGCGAGACCTCTGTTGTATTGGAGTGTGCAACGCGGAGGACGGCGGCGTGGCCTTGTCCAGCGAGAGCCCTAAAAAACGCGGCAGTTTACCTATTCCCGTCGTGCTCGCGCAATGCATGCTATAAACTCGCGACCCGAGCGGAATGGCCAAGAAACGACACGTCGCCGGCGCCGACATCGATTGGTATCTCATTTCGATTGAGCGGCTCAAGCAGATCGGGCTCGTCATTCTTCTGGTGATTCTGGCCGGTGCCGGCTGGTGGTACTGGAGCCACCAGAAAGCAAATCCGAAGTCTTCGGCCGAGGCTGCCATCGCCGATGCGCGAGACGCGCTCAACTCCCTGGCGGCGTCGAAGGACTTCCAAAGCCACCGCAGCGAGTTCGACCGGGCCCAGAAGCGCCTCGAGGAAGCGAACTCCCTCCTCGCCAGCGGCCGTTTGGTCGATGCGCAGAGCGCCGCGGTCGAGTCGCAGACCATCAGCCGCTCCGCCCTCAGCGGCGGTGGCGAGCGGGAGGCCGACGCGCAGTTCCTGGCCATCGAAGGCGACGTGCAGTTCCAGAAGTCGTCGACGTCCGACTGGAAGCGGGCCGAGCCGCGCACCGCGCTCTTCAACGGCGACTGGGTGAAAACCTCGGAGAAGTCCTCGGCCGAGCTCATCTTCTCCAACCTCTCGCGCTACACGATCGGGCCGAACGCCTTGCTCGAGATTTACGCGCAGTTCAATCCCACCACCTCGAAAAAGAGCAACTCCGTGCAGATGAAAGTCGGCTCGGTCGAGGTGGCCACGACCGACGACGCCTCGACCGTGCGCACGCCCGTCAGCCAGATCGTCGTCGACTCCGACTCGCAGGCCCAGGTCGGCGTCGACCCGAGCCAAGCCACCGCCGTCGTGACCACGAAGGGCACCTCCTCGATCACCTCGACCGCGGGCGGCGAAGCGGTGAAGGTCGCCAGCGGCGAGAAAGTCGTGGCCTCGCCGCAGGCGGCGCTCTCGCCGGTCAAGAAAGTCTCCGCGCCGCCGATGCTCGGCACGCCCGCCGACAATCAGATCTTCTCCGCGGGCGAGACGAAGGTCGACTTTGCGTGGGAGGCGGTGCCCAACGCGAGCGGTTACATCCTGCAGGTCTCGCGCTCGCGATTGTTCGCGTCGCTGGAGATCAATTCGCGGCGGCAGAAGAACACCGCCAAAGCGAACCTCACCGGGGAGGGGGCGTTCTACTGGCGCGTGGCCTCGATCGGCGCCGACGGCGATCCCGGCCCCTTCTCGGCCTTCCGTCGCTTCCGCGCCACCGGCACCGGCCGCGAGGCCGGCACGGCGGCGAGCTCGCAGGCCCCGCCGCCGCCGCTCACGCTCAAGCGGCCGTATCCGATCGGCGGTCCGTTCTACATGATCGAGGGGCAGACCGAGCCTGGGGCGACGGTGCTGATCAACGACGAAGAGGTCGACGTCGACGCCAGCGGCCACTTCAAGAAGCTGGTCAGCTTCAACAAGGTGGGGCGGAACGTCGTGGTCGTGAAAGCGATCAATGCGGCCGGGAAACAGCAAGTACAATCCGAGACGGTGCTGGTGGAAGAATAGTCCTGGGTCCTGAGTCCTGGGTCCTGAGCGGATTGATTCAAGACGCAGGATTCGGGACCCAGCACTCTTCTTGCAGCCAGAGCCGCGAGAGGAATCAACGAACGAATGGCAGTCAAGTCTTTGCTATCCATGTTCTCGAACGATCTGGCGATCGATCTCGGGACAGCGAACACTCTCGTCTACGCAAAAAATAAAGGCATCGTCCTTCGCGAGCCGTCCATCATCGCCGTCAACCGCGTCACGAAGAGCGTCGAGGCGGTCGGCAAGGAGGCGAAGGAGATGCTCGGCCGCACGCCGGGGAACATCGTCGCCAACCGGCCGATGAAGGACGGCGTCATCGCCGACTTCGAAGCGACGGAGCGGATGCTCGGCTACTTCATCAAGAAGGCGCACGGCCGCTCGTTCCTGGTGAAGCCGCGCATCGTGATCTCCGTCCCCTCGGAGATCACGCAGGTGGAGAAGCGCGCCGTGAAGGACTCCGCGCTGCGTGCCGGCGCAACCGAGGTCTACTTGATCGAGCAGGCCATGGCCGCGGCCATCGGGGCGGGGCTGCCGATCACCGATCCGACCGGGAACATGATCGTCGACATCGGCGGCGGCACGACCGACGTGGCCGTGATCTCGCTGGCCGGCACCGTCTACTCGCGCTCCGTGCGCGTGGCCGGCAACGAGATGGACGAGGCGATCATTCAGTACATCAAACGGAAGTACAACCTTCTCATCGGCGAGCGGAGCGCGGAGCAGATCAAAATCGAGATCGGCTCGGCCTTCCCGCTCGACGAGGAGATGACGATGGAGATCAAGGGGCGCGACCTCGTCGAGGGCGTTCCCAAGACGCTCGTCGTCTCGGACGAAGAGATCCGCGAGGCGCTCTCCGAGACGGTGGCCACGATCGTCGAGGCGGTGCGCGTGGCCCTGGAGCGCACGCCGCCCGAGCTCTCCGCCGACATCATGGACAAGGGCATCATCATCGCCGGCGGCGGCTCGATGCTGAAGAACCTCGACAAGCGCCTGCGCGAGGAGACAGGGCTGCCGGTTACCTTGGCCGAGGATCCGCTGGCGTGCGTCGCTCTCGGCACCGGGCAGATGCTCACCGACTTCAACTTGTTGCGTAAGATCTCCATTGAATAGCACTGGCAACAAACCTGCTCAGCACGTAGGCGCACGATGGCTGTATCCGCAGATGTAGTCCCGCGCCGGCCGACGCTCCTCTTCATCCTGGTTCTCGGTCTGCTCTTCATCTTGATGAGCCTCAGCAGCCGCACACGCTACATCGGCGAGACGCGCACGATGTTCGAGCGGACGGTGATGACGATCTTCTCGCCGGTGCCGAAGCTCGTGAACTGGGTCGGGCGCAGCGCCTCCGACACCTACCACGGCTACCTCGACATGCGCCGCGCCGTGAACGAGAACCTGCAGCTCCACCGCGAGGTGGCGAAGCTCACGACCGAAAACTTGCAGCTTCGCCAGTCGGAAGGCGACCTCAAACGGCTGCGCTCGCTGCTCGGCTATGCGGAGCAGCTCTCCACGCCGACGACGATGGCCTACGCGCTCATGCTCGACACCTCGGGACGCTTCAAGTCGATGATCCTCGACCGCGGCTCCTCCGCCGGCATCGACGTGAACGACGCCGTCGTCAACGCCAACGGGCTCATCGGCCGCGTGGTGATGACGACGAAAGACATGGCCAAGGTCCAGCTCCTCACCGACAACAACGCCGCGGCCGGCGTGCTCCTGGAGCGGACGCGCCGGCAGGGCATTCTTCGCGGCGACGGCGCCGGCGGCTCGCAGCTCTACGACGTTCCGTCGCTCGCCGACGTCGCGCCGGGCGACGTCGTCCTCACCGCCGGCATCGACGGCATCTATCCGAAGGGTATCCCCGTCGGCACCGTCGTGAAGGCGGACAAAGGGGCGGACCTCTTCAAGCACATCGTGGTCAAGCCGTCGGTCGACTTCGGCGCCATCGAGGAGGTCCTCGTCCTGCACACGCGCAAGATCCCGCATGACGTGGTGAGGTACGCGCCGTGAGGTGGCTGCGCTTCCTCGTCGGCTTGCTCATCGCCCTCACCCTGCACTCGCTGCTCGACAGCTTCTTTCCGAACGCGCTGGCGTTCTTCAATCCGTACGTGATCCTGGTCGTCTACTACTCGATGGGAGGAAATCTGATCGGGGCGATCTTCGCCGGCATCGCCGCTGGCCTGGTGCAGGACGCCTACTCGATGTCGATCTTCGGCCTGCACGCATTCGCCCTCACCGTCGTCGCCTACGCCGTCGCCTACGTGAACGCGCGCCTGGTGCTGCGCGGCACGCTCGCCTTTGGCGCTTGCCTCGTGGGCGCGGTGATCGTCAACGAGCTGGTGATCTTCGTGCTCATCAACATTCTGCTGCGGCAGCGCATCGAGATGTTCGAGCAGGGGATGGTGGTGAAGACGATCTTCACCTGTCTGTTCGGGATGCTGGTGTATCAGTTGCTGACGCTGTTTCTGAGGGAGGAGCCGATCGAGGCGACGCGGCGGCCGGCGGGGTGGTGAGTTGTTAGTTCTTGGTTCTTAGTTCTTAGGTTCTTAGGTTCTTAGGTTGTCCTGAAACTTAAGAACTTAAGAACTTAAGAACTTAAGAACCAAGAACTAAGAACTAAGAACTAAGAACCAAGAACATCATGCGAGTCTACCGAGACGATCAAAAGTTCCTCACCTTCCGCATCAACGCCCTCATGTGGGCGATCGTCGTCATCTTCGTCTTCCTGGCCGGATCGTTCTGGTTCGTGCAGGGGGTGCAGGCGGAGAAATACCGTGGGCTCTCCGAGGCCAATGCCCTGCGGGAGATCGTCATGCCGGCGAAGCGGGGGCTCATCCTCGACCGCACCGGGCAGAAGATCATTGCCGACAACCAGGCCGCGTACTCGCTCTCGCTCGACCGCATCGTCATGCGGCCCATCGTCAAGGGCGACGCCACGCACCGGCCGAAGCTCATCGCCTTCCTGGCCCAGACCCTCGGCACCACGCCGCAGGAGATCGAGGCACGCTTCGAGAAATCGAAGTCCATCCCGACCGCCCGGCCCTTCGTCCTCGCCGAGGATCTGAGCATGGCGCAGGTGGCGATGATCCAGGCGCAGGCCGTCACCTTCCCCGAGCTCAACGTCGAGCCGGTGCAGCGCCGCAACTATCCCTACGGACCCTTCGCCGCGCACCTTCTCGGTTTCATCGGCGAGGTCTCGGAAAAAGAGCTCGGCACGCGCAAGGATTTGAAGCAGGGCGACCTCATCGGCAAGCGCGGCGTGGAGCTCGTCTACGACCAATACTTGCGCGGCAAGGACGGAGCGCAATTCTGGGAGTTCGACAGCCACGGCCGCCGCCTCGGCGAAGTGCGCGCCGCGCGCCGCAACGCCAATGCCGGCGACAACGTCTATCTGACGATCGACTTCGATCTGCAGCGCCGCGCCGAGCAGTACTTCGCCGAGAACGAGTTCGTCGGCTCCGCGGTGGCCCTCGATCCGCGCAACGGCGAGATCCTGGCCATGGTCAGCTCGCCGTCGTTCAATCCGAACGTCTACTCGAAGCGATTCACGCCCGAGGTCTGGAAGACCATCGTCTCCAATCCGTTCAAGATCGAGCTCAATCGCGCCATCCAGGGCCTCTACTCCCCCGGCTCCGTCTTCAAGACCGTCATGGCTGCGGCGGGGCTGGCGGAGGGCGCCATCGGTCCCGGCACGTCGTTCGACTGCGGCGGCAGCGGCGTCTTCTTCGGCCGGCGCTTCCGCTGCTGGCGCAAAGAAGGGCACGGCGCGGTGAACGTCGAGAAAGCGCTGAAGGTGTCGTGCGACATCTTCTTTTACAACACCGCCGCGCGGCTCGGCGTCGATAAGATCGCCGAGCACGCCAAAGCCTTGGGCTTCGGCTCCGTCACGCAAATCGACCTCGACGGCGAGAAAGCCGGCATCGTCCCCTCCACCGAATGGGCCGCGACGAAGCAGCACCGCAAGTGGTATCCGTCGGAGACGATCTCCGTCGGCATCGGCCAGGGACCGCTCATCGTCACGCCGCTGCAGGTGGCGGTGATGATGGCGGCCATCGCGAACGGCGGCACGATTTATAGGCCGCACGTGGTGAAGATGATCGAGCACACCGATCCCGACGGCTCCGTCAAGCGGCTGCGCGTGGCCACGCAGGTGCTGCACCGCGAGAAGCTCTCCCCCGCCGTGATCGAGCACGTGCACGACGGCCTCTGGAAAGTCGTCAATGAGGAAGGGGGCACCGGCGGCAACGCGCGCATCAACGGCCTCGACATCGCCGGCAAGACCGGCACCGTGCAGGTCATCGCCCAGAGCGGATGGTTCAGCACCGCCGGACTGCCGTTCCTGAGCCGCGACCACGCCTGGTTCGCGTCGTATGCGCCGAGCAACAACCCGCAGATGGTCGTCGTCGTCTTCGTCGAGCACGCCGGCGCGCACGGCGGCACCGACTCCGCGCCGCTGGCGAAGCTGCTCTATCAGTCGGCGTTCAGTCAGGAAGTGGCCGCGCACCTCGACCTCACCGACCCACAGCTGCTGGAAATGATCAAGAAAGGACAGATCCCGGTGCCGGGGCAGGAGCCGAAGCAGGAGGCTTCACCGGCTGACGCCAACCTCGGTCACTGATGGGGGTCAGGTCTTCAGTTTCCAGTTTCTTATTTGCAACTGATACCATGACCTCAAAATAACAAACTGGAAACTGAAGACCTGACCCCATGCTTCGTCAACGCGCCTTTTCGATGCCGGATCTCAATTTTCTCGGCACTGCGCTCGTCCTCTCGGCGATCGGGCTGACGCTCATCTACAGCGCGACGTACTTCACCGATCCGAGCCTGACGATCTGGCATCGGCAGATGCTCTGGATCGGCATCGGCCTGGCCTTGATGGCCGTCTTTCTCTTCGTCGACTACCACGTCCTCTTCGACGCCGCGCCGATCCTCTACGGCATCGGCATCGTACTGCTCGTCTACCTCCTGGCCTGGGGAAAGCTGACGGCGAACGTGAAGTCGTGGATCCACATCGGCGGCTTTCAATTCCAGCCGTCGGAGTTCATGAAGATCTTCACCGTGCTGGTGCTGGCGCGCTTCTTCGAGAACCAGCGCCGCGCCTACATGGACTTCCGCTTTTTCGCCCAGGCAATGGGGATCATCGCCCTGCCGGTCGTGCTGATTCTCATGCAGCCGGATTTCGGCACGGCGGCGACGTTCTTCCCGCTCGTGGCCGCGGCGATGTACTTCGGCGGCATCCGCTGGAAGATCTGGGTCGCCGCGGTGGTGATCGTGGCGCTGGTCATTCCGCTCGGCTGGACGATGCTCAAGCCGTATCAGAAGGACCGCATCGTCACGTTCCTCAATCCCGACCGCGATCCGCTCGGCCGCGGCTACCAGGTGACGCAGGCGAAGATCGCCATCGGCTCGGGCGGGATCCACGGGAAAGGCTTCAAGAACGGGACGCAGGCGAAGCTCGAGTTCCTCCCCGCCCGCCACACGGACTTCGTCTTCGCGGTCTTGGGCGAGGAGTGGGGCTTCATCGGCGTGACGATCGTGCTGGCTTTGTACCTGTTCCTCATCGTGCAGGCGCTGACCTTCGCCAAGCACGCGCGCGACCGCGGGGGCACGTTCCTCTCCATCTGCCTGATCTCGTTCTTCATCTTCCACGTGCTCATCAACGTGTCGATGCAGATCGGCGTCCTCCCGACGACCGGCATCCCCCTGCCGCTGATCTCGTACGGCGGGTCGTCGACCATGATGTTCTTCATAGCCGTGGGGTTGATGTTGAACGTGGATATGCGGCGGTTCGTCAACGCGTAGCGCCGGCGTCTCGCCGGCTGGCCCGGCGCCGTCTCGGCGCCGCCCGCCCACGGCGGGACGCCGCACAGCCAGCCGTCGGGACGACGGCGTTATGAGCACGTGCGGATTGCAACCACATCGCGAACACCGTAAGGTTGCCGCGTGACAGGTGAATTTCAGGACCCGATGATCGTCGAAGAGGTCCGCGAAACGCGCGCGAAGCTCCTGAAGAAGTATGGGGGCTCTGACGGCTACGCCGAGCACCTCCTTGCCGACCGTCTAGTCACGCGTGAGCCGCGGTCGCCGGTGAAGACACGGCGAAGAACGTCTTAGCCGTGCAGCTTCCCCATCTCCCGCCGCTCCTTCTTCGTCGGCCGGGACGGCGGCTCACTCGCGGAAGATGGCCGTCACGACGTCGACCTTCTCGTTCGTCAACGCGCGACGCGCACGTACCCGATCGCGGCCATCGCACCCGCTACGACGATGAGCCAGAGGAACCCAAGAGTGGGAATCGATGCGGCCGGAGCATCGAGCTCGAAAAAGATGTAAAGCGAGGCGATGGCGATGGATCGCGTCGTTGCCGTTGACGTATTGAGGTCAGCGATGACGAGCTGCTGCGCTCCGGTCAGAAAGTAAAGCCGGCGTGACAGAGGATCGAATGCGCTGTATCCAAAAGCGAGAGAACCGGCGTTCGTGTTGAACAACGGTTGGACCGTTCCGGTCGCGGGGGCGATGGAAACGACCGGCGAGCCCGCCTGCGAAGTCACGGCGAGAATTCGACCGCTCGCCGCGTCCCACTCGAAAAAGATGTAGAGCCCGGAGATGGCAATGGATCGCGTCGTCACCGTCGACGAATTGAGGTCGGCGATGACGAGCTGCTGCGCTCCAGTCAGAAAGTACAGCCGGCGCGACGCAGGATCGAACGCGCTGTATCCAAAAGCGAGAGAACCGGCGTTCGTGTTGAACAACGATTGGACCGTCCCGGTCGCGGGGTCGATGGAGACGACCGGCGAGCCGGCCTGCGACGTCACGGCGAGGATTCGACCGTTGGCCGCATCCCACTCGAAAAAGATGTAGCTCCCGGAGATGGCTATGGATCGCGTCGTCACCGTCGACGAAATGAGGTCGGCGATGACGAGTTGCTGCGCTCCGCTCAGAAAGTACAGCCGGCGCGATGCAGGATCGAACGCGCTGATTCCAAAAGCAAGAGCGCTGGTGTTGGTATTGAACAGCGGCTGGACCGTCCCTGTCGCCGGATCGATGGAGACCACCGGCGAGCCGGCTTGCGAGGTGACGGAGAGGATGCCGGCGGCGTAAGTCGACGCGGCAAACGCGAGTTGCAGCAGCACGACGAGGAAACGGAAGGACATGCCGGGAATATATACGGGCCGAATGCTGACAGTGTCCGACGTTACGAGCGCAACTTCTCCGTCTCCCGTCGCTCCTTCTTCGTCGGCCGGCCGGCGCCGCGCTTGCGGAAGATGGCCGTCACGGCGTCGACCTTCTCCTGCACGGGGGTCTCGTCGACGTACATCGTCCGGGCCGCGTCCTTCGCCGCCTGCGCGGCCGGAAGCACCGATACCACCACCCGCCGGAAGCGCTCGCCGAGATACATCTCGATGACGTCGCCCTCGCGCACGGCCGCGGCGGGCTTCACGCGCTGGCCGTTGATCTTCACGTGGCCGCCTTTGCACATCTCCGTAGCATCGGCGCGGTGCTTGACCAGGCAGACGTATTTCAGCCAGAGGTCGATTCGCATTGCTTATAATGACCGGCCATGATCAAAGCCGATATCGTCAACAAGGTCGCCGAAACATCTGAAATTTCGCGCGTGAAAGCGGCTCAGGCGGTCGACACGGTCATCGAAGGTTTGCGCAACGCCCTCGCGCGCGGGCAACGCATCGAGCTCCGCGGCTTCGGCGTCTTCCAGGTCAAGCAGCGCAAGAAAGGCATCGGCCGGAACCCGAAGACGGGCGTGGAAGTGAAGATCCCGCCCGGAAACACGATCCGCTTCAAGCCGGGCAAGGAATTGCGGAACCTGCTCTAGGCATGCCGGCGCAGCACTTCACGCCGAAGCTCTTTGCCTTTCTGCGGGAGCTCGCCGCGCACAACGACCGCAACTGGTTCGCCGCCAACAAAGAGCGCTACGAGCGCGACGTCCGCCAGCCCGCCCTGCGGTTCATCAACGACTTCGCCGCGCCGCTCGCCAAGTTCGCGCCGCACCTGGCGGCCGATCCGCGTCCCGTCGGCGGCTCGATGTTCCGCATTCACCGCGACACGCGTTTCTCCAAAGACAAGTCGCCGTACAAGACTCACGTCGGCCTCCACTTCTTTCATGAGTCGGCGAAGGCGGCGGCGAGCGTGCCCGGCTTCTACCTTCACCTCCAGCCCGGCGAATCGTTCGCCGCGGCCGGCATCTGGCATCCCGACACGGGCGCGCTGGCGAAGATCCGCGAGCGCATCGCCGGCGGCGACTCCGAGTGGAAGGCGTTGCGCAGATCGAAACTGCCGGTCGAAGGCGGCTCGCTGAAGCGCCCGCCGCGCGGCTTCGCGCCCGAGCATCCGTTCATCGACGACCTGAAGCGCACCGACTTCGTCACGTCGATGCGCCTCGCCGACAAAAACATCTGCAAGCCCGGCTTCCTCGGCGACTTCGCCAAATCGTGCAAGACCATGGCGCCCCTCGTCCGCTTCGTGGCACACTCGCTGGACCTGCCGTGGTGACGCCGGAACAGACCGTCCTCGTTCTCGACTTCGGATCGCAGTACACGCAGCTCATCGCGCGCCGCATCCGCGAGCAGAAGGTCTACTCCGTCGTCCATCCGTGCGACACCCCGATCGAGTCGATCCGCGCGATGGCGCCGAAGGCCATCATCCTCTCCGGCGGTCCGCAATCGGTCTACGCGGAGAATGCCCCTTACTGCTCGCGCGAAGTCTTCGGCCTCGGCGTCCCCATCCTAGGCATCTGCTACGGCATGCAGCTCACCGCGTACTTTCTCGACGGCAAGGTCGAGCCGTTCCACGAGCGCGAGTACGGCCGCGCGGAGATCGACGTCATCGCCGAGTCGCCGCTCTTCGCCGGCACGCCGAAGCGCCAGCGCATCTGGGCCAGCCACGGCGACAGCATCCTGGAAGGGCCGCCCGGCTTCCGCACCACCGCGAAGTCGGACAGCGCGCCCATCGCCGCGTTCGAGAATCGCGAGCGGCGCATCTACGCCATCCAGTTCCATCCCGAGGTCACGCACACGGAGTGCGGGACGCAGATCCTGCGCAACTTTCTCTTCGACATTGTCGGCTGCAGGCCGACGTGGGACCTCGGCGACTACCGCCGGCGCAAAGTCGAAGAGATCCGGCAGCAGGTCGGCAGCGCGAACGCCATCGCCGCGGTGAGCGGCGGCGTCGACTCCACCGTCGCCGCGCTCCTCGTCGCGGAAGCGATCGGCGATCAGCTCACCGCCATCTTCGTCGACAACGGCGTGCTGCGGAAGAACGAGGCCATCCAGGTGGCGGCGCGCCTGAGCGACCGCCTAGGGTTGCGCTTCGTCGCCGTCGACGCGCGCAAGCGCTTCTACGCGAAGTTGGCCGGCGTCGAGGAACCGGAGGTCAAGAGGAAGCGCATCGGGAATGAATTCATCGCCGTCTTCGAGGAAGAGGCGAAGACGCTTGCCGGCGTCGAATTCCTCGTGCAAGGCACGCTCTACCCCGACGTCATCGAGTCCGTGTCGATCAAAGGTCCGTCCGCGGTCATCAAGACGCACCACAACGTCGGCGGCCTGCCGGAGAAGATGGGGCTACGTCTCGTAGAACCGGTGCGCGAATTGTTCAAGGACGAGGTGCGCGCCCTCGGCATCGAGCTCGGGCTCGAAGAGGAATTCGTCTGGCGCCATCCTTTCCCCGGACCGGGCCTGGCCGTTCGTATCCTCGGCGAGGTGAACGCGGAGCGCGTCGGCATCCTGCAGAACGCCGACGAGATCGTGATCGACGAAATCCGCCGCGCCGGTCTCTATCGCGAGACGGCGCAGGCGTTCGCGGTGCTCCTGCCGGTGCGCAGCGTCGGCGTGATGGGCGACGAGCGCACCTACGAGAACGTCGTGGCCGTGCGCGCGGTGTCGACGACCGACTTCATGACCGCCGACTGGTACCGCATGCCGCATGAGGTGATGGACCGCATCGCCCGCCGCGTGGTCAATGAAGTGCGCGGCGTGAATCGTGTGGTTTACGACATCTCCTCGAAGCCTCCCAGCACAATCGAGTGGGAGTAGCGCCGCAGCGCAGAAAAAGTTTGGGTTCGCGCGGCGAGGCTCTGGACACTTTTGGGTTCCGGACCTATTGTGTCTGCCGTCCAGTTCACCTGATCCAGTAGCCAGCCTCGCGGGCGGCGTACCGACGAGGAAGGCGCATTCTCATCAACCGCTAGGAGGGGAAATGAAGGCCCGTTTTATTCTCTCGATCGCTGCAGCTCTATTCATTGCACTCCCATTGATGGCCGACGAGCACATCGGCCCGGTCGGCAAAATGACCCTCAGCTCCGCTGCTGTGGAGTGGCAGTCGGCCGGCTCGTTCGAACGGCTGGTGCTCGTCGTGTCCACGCCGAACGGCGCCACATTCACGCGCGAGTTCCAGGGGCCGCGCGCTCAGTTCCGCCTGGCCGATCTGGCTCCGCGCCTGATCGCCGACGGCACGTACGTCTATGAGCTGCGCGCGGTTCCGAAGCTCTCCGCCGAGGTGAAGCAGCGCCTCGCCGCGGCACGGGCGAAGGACGATGACGAAGCCATCGCCAATATCAAGGCGGAGGCGGGAATCGGGGAGCCGATCGTTCAGGCCGGCGCGTTCTCGGTCCGCGAAGGCTCATTCGTCATCGGCGGCGCCGAGGCCCCTGCGCCCGGCAAGACGCCGAAGGTGACGTCCAACGCCGTCGCCGGCGCCCCCGGGAAGCTCACTCCGGCTCCGAACGACGTCGTCACGGCGGACGACGCCATCATCCAGGGCAGTCTCTGCGTCGGCCTCGACTGCGTGAACAACGAGTCGTTCGGCTTCGATACGATCCGCCTCAAGGAGAACAACACCCGCATCAAGTTCGACGACACGAGCACCACGGCGGGCTGCCCGAACAACGACTGGCAGTTGACCGCCAACGACGCGTGCGGCGGCGCGAACAAGTTCTCCATCGAGGACATCACCGGCGCCAAGGTGCCGTTCACGATCACCGCGGGCGCGCCGACGAATTCGGTGTTCGTCGCCTCCAGCGGCAAGGTCGGCTTCGGCAACAGCTCGCCGGGCCTGAACCTCCACATCACCGCCACCGACACGCCGGCCATCCGCCAGGAACAGACCAACGGCGGCGGCTTCACGGCCTGGACGTGGGACATCGGCGCCAACGAAGCGAACTGGTTCGTGCGCGACCTCACCAGCGGCTCGCGCCTGCCGTTCCGCATCCGTCCCGGCGCGCCGACGAGCTCCATCGACATCGCCGCCGACGGCAAGGTCGGCATCGGCACGGCCAGCCCCGCCTCCCAAACGCATATCCTCACGGGCACTTTGAACGGCCTCAGGGTAGAGTCCAGCAACTCCGGTTTCCTGGAAGTCGGAAAAACCAGCGCCACACGATGGCGTTGGGCGAATGATTACAACGCCGCGAATATCCTCGAGCTTCTCGTCGGATTGAGCGGCGGGGATCCCACGGCTTCCTTGCTCACGGTCACGACTACCGGCCGCGTCGGAATCGGCACCACCAACCCGGCTGCGCAGTTGTCGATCGTGAACGGTGCCAGCTCGTCGACGGTCAACGCCGGCTCGTCGACGTTTACGACGACTTCCTCCCGCACGTTCAAGGAGAACATCGAGCCGGTCGTGGCCAACAACATCCTCGAGAAGATCGAGGCCACGCCGGTCGTCACCTACGACTTCATCAACGGCGGACCGAAGAACCGCATGGGCCTCATCGCCGAGGACTTCTACAAAGTCTTCGGCCGCGGCGACGACAAGCACATCGACGGTCAGGATGTCGAGATGGCGCTCTGGCTGGCGGTGCAGAAGCTCACCGCCGAGAACAAGGCGCTGACCGATCGCCTGGCCCAGATCGAGAAGCAGCTCGAGAAGAAGCAGTAGCTCAAAAAACGGGGGCGCGGCGGAAGACCGCGCCCCCGTTGAGCAGTTGGTGTCGGGTCCCTCTCCCCGCCACTCGCAGGCACGCAGAGGGGCGTGCCACCGGACGGCCCGAAGCCCGTCCGCACTCACTCACGTTTTCAATCGCTCAAGTTCCGAATCACCGTCGGAATATCGAGGTCATTGCCAAAATCACTCGACGCCATCGGCCCGAATCCGCCCGAGCCGTCGGGCCGGGTGAAGCCTTTCCGAAAAAACGGGGGATCGTAGATCTCGCCCTCCGCGCCGACCTGCGGCGGCGCGGTCTCGGCCGCGGCGACTTCGTGCTGCGCGGCGATCTCCTTCGGCGCGAACGGGCGGTACGGCGTCGAGCGCTCCATGGTCTTGGCCGGCGCGTGCGACTGACCATGAGATTGCAGGGCCTCGCCGCGGGCGTTGAGGAAGCCCTTCGTGGCGGCGTCGAAGCCGGTGGCGATGACGGTGACTTTGACTTCGTCCTTCATCTTCGGATCGATGACCGTGCCGAAGATGATGTTGGCCTCTTCGTCGGCCGCTTCCTGAATGATCGACGCCGCTTCGTGCACTTCGAAGAGGGTCATGTCGGGGCCGCCGGTGACGTTGATCAGCACGCCCTTGGCCCCTTCGATCGACGCCTCTTCGAGGAGAGGCGAGGAGATGGCGCGCTGCGCCGCCTCCACCGCGCGGTGCTCGCCGGCGCTGACGCCCGTGCCCATGAGCGCCATGCCCATGCCGTGCATGATCGTCTTCACGTCGGCGAAGTCGAGGTTGATCTCGCCCGGCACGGTGATGAGATCGGAGATGCCCTGCACGGCTTGGCGGAGGATATCGTCGGCAATCTTGAACGCTTCGCCGAGGGAGGTGGCGCGCTCGACGAAGTTGAGGAGGCGCTCGTTCGGAATGGTGATGAGCGTGTCGACCGTTTCGCGCAGCGCGCGGATGCCCTGCTCCGCCTGCACGCGCCGCCGCTTCCCTTCGAAGGCGAATGGCTTGGTGACGACGGCGACGGTGAGCGCGCCGAGCTCCGCGGCCAGCGAAGCGATGATCGGCGCGGCGCCGGTGCCGGTACCGCCGCCCATGCCGGTGGTGATGAAGATCATGTCGGCGCCGTGGAGCGCCTCCAGGATCCGGTCGGTGTCTTCGAGCGCGGCCTGCTTGCCGATCTCCGGATTCGCGCCGGCGCCGAGGCCCTTGGTGAGCTTGCCGCCGATCTGAATCTTGTTCGTGGCCAGGGAGGTGCGCATGGCCTGGACATCGGTGTTCGCTACGAGGAACTCGATGCCCTTGATGCCCGCCTGAATCATCCGGTTGACGGCGTTGCCACCACCACCACCCACCCCGATGACTTTGATCTTGGCCGTGAGCTGGTCTTCGTCGTACGTGACGGCCAGCGTTCCGTCGCCAGGCTTCTCGTCAAATGTGATCATTAACCGTTTCTCCGGATGTTAGACATTGTTGTGGTGCATTTCAAACACTTTTTTTGAGAGGGCAGGGGCCCCCTCCTCACGATGCCGCCCCAAACCAGGCCCGCACCGACTCCGCCACTCTCGACAATCCGCGCCGCGGGCGGCGCCGCACGCGCGCCCGCTCGCGGAAGCCCCACAGCAGCAGCCCCGCCGGCGCGGCCCACTCCGGACCGGCCACGGTGTCGGCGAGTCCGCCGAGGCCGCGGGGCACGCCCTTGCGCGCCTGCTGGTCGAAGATCTGCTCGACGATCTCCACCATCCCGTCCATCTCCGCGCCGCCGCCGACGACGACCACGCCGCTGCGGATCTCCTTCTCCAGCCCGACTTTCTCCAGGTCGCGGTGCACGAGCTTGGCGATCTCGGCGGCGCGCGGCTCGAGGATCCCGGTCAGCTCCTGCTTCGACAGAATCTTCGGCGCCCGCCCGCCCACGGTCGGAACCTCGATCGGATCGTCTTCGGTGACGAGCGATCCGAGCGCGCAGCCGTAGCGCTTCTTGATCCGCTCCGCGTCCTCCATCGGCGTGCGCAGCACGACGCTGACGTCGCTGGTGAAGTGCCCGGCGCCGACGGGCAGGACGTTCGTGTGCACGACGTTGCCTTCGAGGAAGACGGCGTAGTCGGTCGTGCCGGCGCCGAGGTCCATGAGCAGCACGCCCATCTCGCGCTCGTCCGGCGTCAGCACGGCCTCGGCCGCGGCGAGCTGCTCGAGCACGAGCGCGTCGACCGCGATCCCGGCCTTGTTCACGGCGGTGAGGACGTTCTGGTTGTGCGTGCGCGCGCCGGTGACGATGTGCACGTTGGCCTCGAGCCGCGCCGCGGTCATGCCGAGCGGATCGTGGATGCCGTCCTGCCCGTCGACGACGAACTCGCGCGGGATGACGTGCAGGATCTCGAGCTCGCCCGGGACATTGATCGACTTCGAGGCCTCGATGACGCGGTCGATGTCCTCGCGCGTAATCTCGCGCTGCCTGCCGGCGATGGAGACGACGCCGCGCGAGTTGACCGAGCGGATGTGATCGCCCGCCACGCCGACGTAGACCGACTCGATCTGCAGCCCGGCCATGACCTCGGCCTCGTCGACCGCTTTCTTCACCGCGTCGATGGCCTGATCGAGGTTGATGATGTTGCCGCGCCGCGTCCCTTTCATCGGCGCGGTGCCCTTGCCGATGATCTCGAGCTGGGCGCGGTCGTTGACCTCGCCGACCAGCACGCAGACTTTCGATGTCCCGATGTCGAGGGCGACGATGTATTTGTCTTCGGTCTTCGGCATGGAGCTCTCCTCAATCCTGGAGTGCGGCGGCCGTGCCGCCGCTGATGTTCGAGAGCGGCGGCATGGCCGCCGCACTCCACGTTTTCACGATGATTCGATCGGCGAAGCGCAGGTCGACGTATTCGATGCGGCCGAGCTTCTCGTTCGCAACGACGGCGTAGAGGTCGCGCCACTTCGCGGAGAGCTCGTCGCCGTCGGCGTAGACGAACGCGCCGAGCTCGCGGTCGAAGATGGAGAAGCCGCGCGGCGCGATGGGGCGGATCTCCGAGACGCGCGCGTAGAGCTGCGGGTCGCGCGCGCGGAGGTCGCGCAGGAGCGCGACGCAGCGCGCCAGCTCGCTGCCGCGGGCGTTGCTGATGATCGGCAGATCGTTGTCGCCGACGGCCGGCGAGAGCTCGGCGAAGGTGACGCCGTCGTCATCGACGTAGTGGACCGGCCCGTCGCTCAGCACGAGCGCGACCGGCGTCCGCTCGGCGATCTTGATGCGCAGGGTGTCGGGAATCTTGGCCTCGATGTCGACGCGGCGCACCCAGGCCAGCGCGCCGATGTCGCGGCGCACGCGGGCGATGTCGAGCTTGAAGAGATTCATGCCGCGGTATTGCTGCGTGATGGCGTCGAGCGCGGCGCGCGGCGTGTGCGCGGCGCCGTCGATCTCGATGGTCTTCACCGCGAACTGCGCGCCCGACTGCGTGTGCCGATACGCGGCCAGCGCGCCGAGAATGATGGCGGCGACGATGAGGACGTTGCGCGCGACGGCGAAGAGGCGCCGGACTTGGATCTGCCGGTAATTGCGGCGGACGCGGCCGGGATCGGGCGGACGGAAGAAGCGCTGGGTCGACTCGACGCTGCTCGACATCACACCACCTCCCCCACCCCTCGCACGAGCGCTTCGGCGACCTCGTGAACGTCGCCCGCCCCCATAGTAATGAAAATGTCGTTCGGTTGCAGCCGCCGCCGCAGCTCGTTGACGATTTCGTCGTTGCTGCGGTCGAGGAACTCAACGCCCTCGGCGGCGTCGGCGATCATCCGCGCCGTCACCCCTTCGAGCGGCTTCTCGCGCGCGGCGTAGATCGGCGCGACGAGGGCGACGTCGGCCTGCGCCAGCGACTGGCCGAACTCGCGCGCGAAGTCGCGCGTGCGCGAGTAGAGGTGAGGCTGGAAGAGCGCCACGACGCGGCGCTCCGGATAACCGCGGCGCGCGGCGCTGAGCGTGGCCCGGATCTCTGTGGGATGGTGCGCGTAGTCGTCGACGATGAGCGCGCCGGCGTAGTCGCCGAGGATCTGGAAGCGCCGGTCGACGCCGAGGAACTTCGCCAGCGCCGTGGCGATGACGTGCGGCGCGATGCCGAGCTCGCGCGCCACGGCGATGGCTGCGAGGGCGTTGCGGACGTTGTGCTCGCCCGGGACGAAGAGCTTGAAGAAGCCGATGCCCGGGACTTCGAAGGAGGAGCCGCGGTGCTCGTATTTGATGTTGATGGCGGTAACGTCCGGAGGGCGCACGCTGTGCGCCCCTACCACGGCGCCGTTGATCGGTAGGGGCGCACGGCGTGCGCCCTCGATGCCGTAGGTCACTACGCGATGCCGTACGCCTTCGAGCAGCCGCGCCACGGCGGGATCGTCGACGCAGGCGACAATCACGCCCCCCTCCCGCACGCCCGCGGCAAAAATGTTGAAGGCGTCCTCGATGGCCTCGAAGCTGCCGTAGTACTCGAGGTGATCGGCCTCGATGTTCGTGACCACGGCGACCTCGGGATGGAGCTCGTGGAAGGTGCGGTCGTACTCGTCGGCCTCCACGACCAGGAAGTCGCCGCGGCCGCTCTTGGCGTTGCCGCCGAAGTTGCCGCTCATGCCGCCGACCAGAACGGTCGGATCGAGCCCCGCCTCTTCGAGCACCGTGGCGATGAGCGCGGAGGTCGTGGTCTTGCCGTGCGTGCCGGCGACGCCGACGGCGCGCTTCCGGTTGACGATCTCGCCGAGGAGCTCTTTGCGCTTCATGATGCGGATGCCGCGTGCGCGGGCGGCATCGAGCTCGCCGCTGTCTCCTCGGATGGCGCTGGTGACGACCACGAGGTCGGCGCCGTCGACGTGCGCGGCGTCGTGGCCGAGGACGACGTCGATGCCGCGCTCGGCGAGAAGGTCGGTGGCGGCGGAGCGCTTCAGGTCGCAGCCGGAGACGCGGAATCCCTCGCTGCGCAGGATCTCAGCAATGCCACTCATTCCGATCCCGCCGATGCCGACGAAATGAATGTTCTTAATATGCTCGAAATTCATTCTGATAGTGGCAGTGCTAATTGGAAATTTTAATCGATTCTAGTAAGTCGACAATCTTTTTCGTGGCGTCGGGAGTGGCCAGCGTGCGCGCCGCCGCCCCCATCCGCGCCGCCCGGTCCGGATCGTTGATAACTTCCGCGATGGCCAGGCCGAGGCGCTCGGGCGAAAGCTGCGCTTCGGTGATGACGATGGCGCCGCCGGCGCGCTCGACGACGCGCGCGTTCAGCTCCTGATGGTTGTTCGTGGCCGCGGCGAAGGGGACGAGGATGGCGGCGCGGCCGGCGGCGGCGAGCTCGCCGATGGTCATGGCCCCGGCGCGGGAGACGACCAAGTCGGCCGCGGCGATCTCGTCGACGATCGGATCGAGGTACGGCACAACGCGCGCGTCGTCGAAGGCGGAGTCTTTGTAGGCGGACTGCACTTGTTCGAGCTCGCGCGGGCCGGTCTGGTGGACGATCTCCAGGCGGCCCTTGAGCCGCGCGAGAAAGAGAAGCGCGCCGGTCATGGCCTCGTTGAGAATGTGCGAGCCTTGCGAGCCGCCGAAGATGAGTAAGTGACGAGTGGCGCCCCTCACCCCGGCTTCGCCGTCCCTCGCCCCGCGCAGCGGGGAGAGGGTGGCGCGCAGCGCCGGGTGAGGGGCGCCAGCTTCAAAAAACTCTCTTCGGATCGGATTGCCCGTCACCACCGCGTCCTTACGCTTCATGCGCGGACCTGCTTCCGCGAACGCCACCGCAACGGTCGTCACGACGCGCGCGAGGGCGCGGTTGGCCAGGCCGGGAAAGGCGTTCGACTCGTGGATCAGCGTCGGCACGCGGCGCATCCACGCCGCGAGGAGCACCGGCCCCGAGGAGTAGCCGCCAACGCCGAGGACGACGCTCGGGCGGTGCTTGCCGATCAGCTTCCACGCCTGCACGAAGCCGAGCGGCAGGCGGGCGAGGTTCTTCACCAGATCTACCGGCCCCTTGCCTTTCAGTCCGCCGACGGAGATGAACTCGAGCGGAAAGCCGGCGCGCGGCACGATGGTCTTCTCCAGGCCGTACTCCGTGCCGACGAAAACAACGCGCCGCGCCGCGTCGCGCGCGAGAAACTCCTGCGCGATCGCAATCGCCGGGTAGATGTGCCCGCCCGTTCCCCCACCCGCAATCATCAAGGTCGTCATCAGTTGGATTGTTGGGACAAGTTGAGAAGGATGCCCACGGCACTCAGGCTCGTGAGCAGCGAGGAACCGCCATAGCTGACGAGCGGCAACGGCAACCCCTTCGTCGGCAGGAGGCAGAGCGCGACGCTGATGTTGATCAGCGCCTGCACGCCGATGAGAAGGGTGAAGCCGATCGCGGCGTAGAACTCGAAGCGCGCGTGGCTGTAGCGCGCGACGCGGAACCCGCGCCAGACGAGGAAGGCGAAGAGCGCGATCAAGACGATCGCGCCGGCGAAGCCGAGCTCCTCGCCGACGATCGAGAAGATGAAGTCGGTGTGCGGCTCGGGGAGGAAGAAGAGTTTCTGGCGCCCGTTGCCGAGGCCCAAGCCTCGGATGCCGCCGGTGCCGATGGCGATGAGCGACTGCAAGGCCTGGAATCCCTTCCCCAGCGGATCGGCCTCGGGATTCAGGAACGACGTGAGGCGCTCGCGCCGGTAGGCGAAGACCCAGACGAGCGCGATCGCCGTCGGGATCAAGACGATCGAGGAAACGAGGATGCGCTTCCACGAGATCCCCGCGGCGAAGACGATGCCGGCCAGGACGACGACGATGGTCATGGCCGTGCCGAAGTCCTCGAGCACGATGAGCGCGCCGAACGGCGCGAGGATGAGCGCGAGCGGCAGCAGAGTCGAGGCGTCGTTCACGCGCTCGCCGCGCCAGACGATGAACCAGGCCGTAAACAGAATCAGCACCGGCTTGGCGAGCTCGGACGGCTGGACCTGGAAGAGGTGCGGCAGGACGATCCAGCGGTGCTTGCCGTTGATGGCGGGCTGGAAACGAGCGATGACGAGGCCGAGGAAGACGAGCGCGAGCAGCGCGCCGAGGATGCGCGGGTCGCGCAGCCAGGCGACGTTGACGTGCATCAGGAAGAGCATGACCATCGCCCCGCCGAAGAGCCAGATGCACTGGCGGGCGACGAAGTAGTAGGGATTGTCGACGCCGATTTTCTGCGCGGCGATGATGGCGGAGGCGGAGTAGATCATCACCAGGCCGATGAGGACGATGAGCATGGCGCTGGCGAAGAGCCAGGTGTCGTAGGAGAGTTTTCGGCTCACAGGCGCCTCACCAATTCCTCGAAGTGCTCGCCGCGGTGCTCGAAGTTCCGGTACTGATCGAAGCTCGCGCACGCCGGCGAGAGCAGCACTGTCTCGCCCGCCTTGGCGTTTTCGCTCGCCCACATCACGGCGCCGGCCATGTCCTCCATCGGCACGATCGCCGCCGCGCCGTCCAGCGCCTCGCCGATGCGCTCGGCGGCCATGCCGATGGTGATCACGGCGCGCGTTTTCTCCGCGACGAGGCCGCGCATCCGCTCGAACTCGCCGGCCTTGTCCTTGCCGCCGAGGATGAGGAGGACGCTGTGCGGCGCGAAGCTCTCGAGCGATTTCAGCGTGGCGTCGACGTTCGTCCCCTTCGAGTCATTCACCCAGCGCACGCCGCCGAGCTCGCGCACGAGGACCATGCGGTGCGGCAGGCCGCCGAAGGCGCCGAAGGCGATCTGCACGGAGATGTCGTCGACGCCGACGGCGCGCGCCGCGAGCCACGCCGCGAGCGCATTCTCGACGTTCGCCGTCCCCTCGAGGCGCAGCGACGCGCGCGGGATGCGCCGCTCCTGCCCCTCGATGCGGAGCACGAGCTCGTCGCCGTCGAGCCAGGCGCCGTTGTCGTCGATCGGCTGCGACGACGAGAAGTGCCACACGCGCGCGCCGCTGTCACGCGCGACGGCACGCCGTTCCACCGCGCCGACGATGGCGACGTCGCGCGGCGTCTGGTTGCGGAAGATCCGCATCTTCGCCGCCGCGTATGCCTCGAAGGTCGGATAGCGATCCATGTGATCGGGCGTGATGTTGAGCAACAGCGCCACGTTGGCGTGGAACGTGTCGACGGTCTCGAGCTGGAACGAGGAGAGCTCGAGGACGTACGTGCGCGGCTTCTCCAGGTCGAGCGCGGCGATGAGCGGCTCGCCGATGTTGCCGGCCACGATCGGCTGCCGCCCGGCGTCGGCGAGGATCTCGCCGATGAGCGTCGTCGTCGTCGACTTGCCGTTCGAGCCGGTGACGGCGATGACGGTGCCGTGCAGATAGCGATAGGCGAGCTCGATCTCGCCGATGATCGGAATGGCCATCGCCGCGGCGCGCTGGAGAAGCGGGATCGTCAGCGGCACGCCGGGGCTGACGACGATCTCGCTCACGCCGTCGAGCGATGGTTCCGTGCCGAACGCGCGCTCCACCGAGTCGTCGAGGGACAGCGGCAGGGCGGGATTCGGATTCGTGTCGGCGAGAACGACGTAGGGGCGCACGCTATGCGCCCCTACCGGCAGGGGCGCACGGCGTGCGCCTTCCGCCAGGAAGTTCGCCGCGG